>JAGWIC010000080.1 GCA_028866435.1 Lysobacteraceae bacterium
TGTCCTTGCCGCAGTCGTCGACGTCCTTCGGCGTCATCGTGGCGTAGGGCCTGAACGCGGGCATGGCGGCGGCGAGTTTCTGCTGCGCGGCCAGCATGTCCGGCAGCCGCTTGCACAGGCCCAGCGCGGCGGCCTTGATCTGGTCGGTCTGCGGCTTGATGCTCGCCTCGATCTCCTTCTCGCTCTTGCCGGTGAAGGCGCCCAGGATCGCCTGTTTCGCCGCGGCGACGCCGATGTCCGCGCCGCCGACGCCGATGTCCATGCCGGCGTCGGCGATACCGATGATCTGCTGCCGGTAGTCCATCAGCAGGGCGTGCTGCGCCGGCGTGGCCTCGATCGGCTTGCCGGCGATCACCAGCGCGCCCTGCGGGGTGATCACCGCCTTGGGCAGGGAACCGTCGCGCGGAGGGGGTTGCTTGCCGGCCTGGACCTTGCCCACGCTGAAGTGGACGTCGCCGACGCTGATGTCCTTGCTGGCCAGTTCCTGCTTGGCCTGCTCGATGCTCTTGCGGACCTCTGCGCCGATGAAGGAGGAGGAGGCCGGCTCCGGGGTTTGCTTCGCCGCCAGGCCTGTGTCGCCGCTGGTGCCGGGCGGGGTGTTGTCGTGGCTGGACCGGCTGCAGGCGCCCAGCAGCAGCGCCGATGCCAGGATGCCGATCGCGATCGTGTTGGTCTTCATCGATGTTCTCCCCAGTGTGTTCGGCTGGCGCGGACCCGTGGCGGCATCCGCGGCAACCGGCAACCCCGATGGCGTGTCGTGCAGATCCGGGCCAGACGGCGAGGATGTGCCCGGGACGAACCTCGGGGACAACGGATTTTCCCGCGGCCCCGGCGGTCAGTGGCCGCCGTGATCCTTTTGCAGGCCCCGGCGGCAGTCGTCGGCCTCGCTGGCCTTGATCCGTGCATAGGGCTGGAAAGCCGCGAGTTGCGTGGCCAGTGCCTGCTGGGCTGTGTACAGGTCGGCCAGGTCGTTGCAGACCAGCGCAGCCTGGGCCTCGACCCTGGCCGCGCTGGCGTTGACTTCGCCGTCGATCCTGTCGGGGTTGCCGCTGGCCAGGCCGGAAACCACGCTCTTCAGGGCCTGGCCGGCCGTGGCAACGCCTGCCTTGCCGGTGGCGATGCCGTGGTCGCGCAGGGTCAGGGCGGTGCCGTAGTAATGCTTCAGCAGGTCGCGCTGCGCGGCGCTCACCGGCACGCTGGCGTCCGCGATGCTGAGGTCGCCCACCGCGCTGATGTCGGCATCGGCACGGCCGGGCGCATGCACGGCGATGCTGCCGTCGTGGATGCTGATGTAGTTGGCGATGGTTTCGTGGTGGCCGTGGCCGTCGCCGTCGCAGCCGGCCAGGCAGGCGGCGGCCAGCAGCATGAGGGGTAACAGGTGGATGCGCATGTCAGGCTCCGGGTGATCGTGCGGTGGGCATCGGGCTGCCGTGCGGATGCTCCGCCGCACGGCTAACCCGCCAGGGGTCAGCTGTCGTCGCGCCAGCGGCGGAACCAGATGGCGCCTGCCAGCAGGGCGGCACCAACCACCACGCCGAGCCACAGTTCGGGCGAGCCCAGCAGCTGGTAGGTCGAGCCCAGGTCCAGCGCGTGCAGGCCATCGAGGCTGGAGACACGGTGCGGCATGCCGGCGAACAGGCTGCCGCTGCCGGGGAACACGCTTAGCAGGCTGCGTTGGACGATATGGCGCCAGAACCAGGCGGCCGGCAGGTTGAACAGCCCCATGATGCCGAACCAGCTGATCAGCAGGCCGGTAGTCAGCGGCAGCGCCACTGCCCAGCGGATGGGCTTGTAGCGCGCCCAGGCCGAGCACAGCAGCAGCCAGCCGACCGCGGGCAGCGCCCACAACACATACAGCGGGATGTAGCCGATCAGGTTGAACATCAGCTTGAACGGATGCGCCAGCAGCAGCAATTGCCACACGTCGATGCCATGGAAGGACAGGGTGATCGCCACGATCAGCAACTGCAGCATGCCGACCACGATGCCCACGACGACGGCGATGAGCGGGGCGAGCACGGTGGCGCTGACCACCTTGGACAGCACGGTGCTGGCATCGGAGATCGGCAGCGACTTCCAGAACAGGATGCTGCGGTCGCGACGGTCGTCGTACAGCGCGCCGACGCAGTAGAAGAACACCACGAAGCCGAGCACCACGACCAGCAGCCCCATCGCCGAGTACATCGCCACATCCAGCGCCAGGCCGACCTTGCTCATGTCGCCGGCGTCCATCTGGGCAATCACCTGCTTCAGGCCGCCGCTGGCGCCGATCTCGATGCCATGGCTGGCGCCGAGCACCTCGGCGGTGATGATGCCCATGATGTTCAGCAGCAGGAAGATGCCGCCGGTGACGACCGGCGCCCAGAAAAAGCCGCCCCGGTGTTCCCAGAACTCGCGCTTCACGAGCCAGTAGAAGGTTTTCATGCGTAGGTTCCCTTCATGGTGGCGACGAACAGGTCGCTGATGGATGGTCGGCGGATCTCGCCCAGTGGTTCGAGCACGTCGCGGCCCACGCCGTCGAACAGGAAGATGCTCTTGCCGAATACCTGGCGTTCGTCCAGCGGCTTCAGCGCGCGGGCGGTGTCCGCCTTGTCGGCGTTGACCATCACTTCGATGAAGCGCTCGCCGACGGCGTCCATGTCGGCATCCAGCACGATCCTGCCGTCGCGGATGAACATCAGGTCGGTGAGGATGTGCTCGACTTCCTCCACCTGGTGGGTGGTGACGATGATGGTCTTGTTCTCGTCGAAGTAGTCCTCCAGCAGGTTCTGGTAGAACTGCTTGCGGTAGAGGATGTCCAGGCCGAGGGTCGGCTCGTCCAGGATCAGCAGCCTGGCGTCGATCGCCATCACCAGGGCCAGGTGCAACTGCACGATCATGCCCTTGGACATCTGCCGGACCCGCTGATCCGGCGTCAGCTTGGTGCGGGCCAGGAACGCCTCGCACTTGGCGCGATCGAAGCGCGGATGCACGTGGGCGACGAAATCGACGACCTCGCCGACGCGGATCCAGCGCGGCAGCACCGCCACGTCGGCGATGAAGCACACCTCGCCCATCAGCTGGTCGCGCTGCTTGCGCGGGTCGAAGCCGAGCACGTTGAGTTCGCCGCTGAAATCGGTCAGGCCGAGGATCGCCTTCAGCGCGGTGGTCTTGCCGGCGCCGTTGGGTCCGATCAGGCCGACGATGCGGCCGGGTTCGATCTGGAAGCTGACATCGTCCAGTGCCAGCGCCGACTTGTACCGCTTGCCCAGCCCGGTGGCGGTGATCACCGCGCTCATGACTGCTTCTCCTGCGGGGTGCCCGCTTCGCGCAGCAGCGTCTTGAGATCCAGCCCCAGGCGCTGCAGGCGGGCGAACAGCAGCGGCCATTCCTCGCGCAGGAAGCGCTCGCGTTCCGATTTCAGCAGCGCCTCGCGGGCGCCCTCGATGACGAACATGCCCAATCCCCTCCGTTTTTCAACCAGTTGTTCGTCGACCAGTTCCTGATACGCCTTCGATACGGTCAGCGGGTTGATCTGGTAGTCCGCCGCGACCTGGCGCACCGACGGCAGCGGGTCGCCTTCGTTCAAGGCGCCGTCCAGAATCATCGCCACCACACGCTGGTGCAGTTGGCGATAGATCGGGACGCTGTCGTTCCAGGTGGTGGTCATGTCTTATTCCTTGCTGATACGGCCGAATTTGTTGCCGAACGAATAGTAGGGCATGGCCAGTTGCGACCCGAGCAGGCCGAGCTGTTCCGCACGGCCGTTGTCCTGCATGGGCGACTGCGACGGGCCGGTGGCCAGGCCGACCGTGGCGACGTCGTTGAGCAGGGCGGCGGCGCGGCGCTCGGCGGCGCTGGGGCTGACGCGCACGCCGGGCAGCTCGGTGACCCTGGTCGTGGCGCCGCTGAGGTTGCCCGGCTGGGACACTTCGACGTTGTAGTCCACGGCATTCAGGCTGGCGAAGGTCAACAGGACAGCAGCAGCACCGGCGATGAGTTTCTGCGCTTTCATGACATCTCTCCTTAGTGATCTGGGTGAGTGGTGTTGTAGTGAACTATAACACCAAGTTTGCAGCCGTCAATAGGCGAGGGCCGAAATGGCGCCATGACTGATGACCTATGTCCGGCCCTGCCGGCCACGGCGGATGCGACCGTGGCGGTGGCTGAATCGTGGCCTGACTGGGCGGCTGAACCCAGGGGCATGACTCAGCCATCGTCGCTGACAGCTGTCACGGGGCATGCGCGGCCGCGAGGCGGACGCACCGGGCCGATCCGCGGCGGCCACGATGCAGAAGGCCCGCCTGGCGGCGGGCCCTCCCTTGAGCATGGAGACGGGCGCGGCCCGGGCTATTCGTCGCGCCGGTATACGCGGCGGCCGCCGACCCAGGTCTGCAGCACCCGGGTGTCCCAGATGCGGCTGGCCGGGTCCTTGAACAGGTCGTGGTCGATCAGGATGAAATCGGCCCATTTGCCGGGCTCCAGCGTACCCAGGGTCTTCTCGGCATGCTCGGCATAGGCCGCGTCGAGGGTGAATGCGCGCAACGCCTGCAGCAGGCTCATGCGCTGCTGCGGATACCAGCCGCCGGGCGGCTGGCCCTGGTGGTCCTCCCGCGTGACGGCGGAGTACAGGCCGAAGAACGGATTGGGGGATTCCACCGGAAAGTCGGAGCCGCCGGCGATCACCGTGCCTTGCGTGAGGAACCGCTGCCACGCATAGGCACCTTTGAGCCGCTCGCGGCCGATGCGCTGTTCGGCCATGTTCATGTCCGAGGTGGCATGGGTCGGCTGCATCGAGGCGATCAACTGCAGCGGCACGAAGCGGGGGATGTCCTCGAGCGAGACGATCTGCGCGTGTTCGACCCGGTTGCGCAGGGCGATGGCCTGCGGATGGGTGCGGTAGGCGGCCGCGTAACTGTCCAGCACCTCGCGGTTGGCACGATCGCCGATGGCATGGATGGCGACCTGGTAGCCCTTGCCGAATGCCTTGCCGATCTTCGCGGTCATCGTCGCGGTCGGCATGAACAGCAGGCCGCGGTTGTGCGGGTCGTCGGCGTAGGGCGTGAGCATGGCGGCGCCGCGGCTGCCCAGGGCGCCGTCGGCGAACAGCTTGACCGTGCGCACGCTGAGGAAGTCGTTGCCATAGCCGATCAGCGGACCATGCCGGCTGATCACGTCGAAGTCGTGGCCGGTGCCCAGGATCATGGCGTAGATGCGCGCGGTGAGCTTGTGCTCATCGGCGTAGCGGCGATACAGCCGATAGTTGGCCAGGTCGATGCCGGCGTCGCCGACGCCGGTCAGGCCGACGCTGGCCATTTCGGCCAGGGCCGCATCCAGCGCGGCCGCTTTCTGCGCGGGGCTGGGCGCGGGAACCCTGGCCTCGACCAGTGCGGTGGCGCCATCGACGAAGACGCCGGCCGGTCGGCCGTCGGCATCGCGCTCGATGCGGCCGCCATGGGGGTCGCTGGTGGCGGCGCTGATGCCGGCCAGCCTGATCGCCGCGCTGTTGGCCCAGGCGGCGTGGCCGTCGACGCGACTCAGCCACACGGGCCGATCGGACACGGCGGCATCCAGCTCCCTGGCGGTCGGGAAGCGGCCCAGTTTCCAGATTTCCTGGTTCCAGCCACCGCCGGTAATCCACTTCGCCCCGGGGTGCGCCGCCGCGAAGGCCTTTACCCGGGCCAGCGCCTCGCCCAGCGAGCGGGTGCCGGTGAGATCCACGCGGGTGCGCGCGTAGCCGAGCTCCAGCACATGGCCGTGCGCGTCGATGAGGCCGGGCAGCAGGGTGTGGCCGTGTCCGTCGACCACCCTGGCGTGGCCGGCGCGTCGTTCCATCTGAGCGTTGCTGCCGGTGGCCAGCACCTTGCCGTGCCCGACCAGCAGGGCCTGGAAGTGCAGCAGCCTGCCGTGGCTGTCGAGGGTGTAGCCGTTGACGTCACGCACCAGCAGGTCGGCGGCGTGGCCGATCGGCGCGAGCGCCAGGAGCAGGCAGAGCAGGGCGGTGCGCATGGTCAGGCTCATCGGCAGGTGTCGCGGCAGGACGGAGCCTGCAGTGTCGCCCCGGGCGGCGTGCAATGCCAGCCGCGGCGGACAGGAAACGGCCCCGTGAGGCGGCCGTTTCCTGCTGGGCCGGTGGGCGGGCGATCAGGCGGCCCTGGCCCGTTGCGGGGTCAGGGCGGCGATCGAGGCGCGGGCCGAGGCGAGCGCCTCGGTTTTCTGCCGGTCGCCCACCGCCAGTCCCTCGGCACGGACAATCTCCACCTGACTGATGCCGATGAAGCCCAGCACCGCGCGCAGATAGTTTTCCTGGAAATCCATCGCGGCGTACGGACCTTCGTGATAGCTGCCGCCGCGGCTGGAGGCGACGATGACGCGCTTGCCGCCGGCCAGTCCCTCGGGGCCGTTGGCGGTGTAGCGGAAGGTCTGGCCGGCAACCACCACGCGGTCGATCCATGCCTTGAGCTGGCTGGAGATCGAGAGGTTGTACATCGGCGCACCGATCACCACGGTATCGGCCGCCTGGAATTCCTCCAGCACCTGGTTGCCGAGGATCGCCGCCGGATCGTCAGCGTCCGCCAGCGGCGCCCAGTGCGGCAGCGGCTGGGCCGCGAGGTCGCGGTAGCGAACTTCGAGGGTCGGTGACTGGCGTTTGAGCTGGGCTACGATGTCGGCGGTCAGCTGCCGCGACACCGAGTGGCCACCCAGCGCGCTGGAATCCAGATGCAAGAGTTTCATGGCGGGTTTCCTGATCAAGCCGCTACAGCGGCGATGAATTAAGATTACTCGGGAAACGATATAGCGATAAGATGGCTTTTTTCAGACTTATAGTTCCATAAAGGGAACAATCATGATGATGCTGAGCGGTGCCCTGCAGGACCTCAATGACCTCTATTTTTTTGCTGCCGTGGTTGACCATGGCGGCTTTTCCGCCGCCGGTCGGGCCCTGGGGGTGCCGAAATCGCGCCTCAGCAAGCGGGTGGCACAGCTGGAGGAGCGGCTCGGCGTGCGCCTGCTGCAGCGGACCACGCGTCGCTTCGTGGTGACCGAGGTCGGCGAGCGTTTCCATGCCCATTGCCGCGCGGTGCTGGAGGAGGCGCAGGCGGCCCAGGACGCGGTGGACGAATTGCGTGCCGAGCCGCGTGGCATCGTGCGCCTGAGTTGCCCGGTGTCGCTGGCGCAGACGGTGCTGGCCTGGCTGCTGCCGGAGTTCCTCGTCCTGTATCCGAAGATGCAGGTACGTCTGATGGCGGGCGATCGCCGGGTCGACGTGATCGGCGAAGGTTTCGATCTGGCGATCCGCGTCCGCAGCAGGCTCGATACCGATGCCAACCTGGTCGTGCGCAGTTTCGGCCAGGCAACCACCACGCTGGTGGCCAGTCCCTCGTTGCTGGAGGCGGTGGGGCGCCCGACCACGCCGGCCGAGCTGGCCCGGTTGCCGGCGCTTTCGATGCGCGAACACGAGGGGCCGCAGACCTGGGAGCTGATCGACGCGCAGGGCAGCCAGGTCGATGTGGAAGTCCAGCCGCGGCTGGTCACCGGGGATTTCGCGGTGCTGCTGGAGTCCGCCCGCCGCGGCCTGGGCGTGGCCTTACTGCCCGAGTTCGTCTGCGCGCCGGCCATCGCCGCGGGCGAGCTGGAAGTGGTGCTGCCGCAGTGGAGCGCTCCCGAAGGCATCATGCACTTCGTCTACCCGAGCCGGCGCGGCATGCTCCCCGGCGTGCGCGCGCTGGTCGATTTCCTGGCCGACCGGTTGCCGAAGACCACCTTGCTCAGGCACGAGCAATGCAAGCACCGGTTGCTGCATGAATTGCCCGCGCCTTGATGCGCCTGGTGCGGGCGATGCGCTACGCTTGGCGCTTTATGGACATCCAAACGGCTGAACGATGATCGAGACCAAGCTTCCCAAGGTGGGCACCACCATCTTCAGCGTCATGAGCCAGCTGGCGCTGGAGCACAAGGCGGTGAACCTTGGCCAGGGCTTTCCCGATTTCGAGCCGCCGCAGGGGTTGCGCGACGCGCTCAGCCGCGCCATGAACGACGGCCGCAACCAGTACGCGCCGATGCATGGCACCGCTGCGCTGCGCGAGCAGATCGCGATCAAGACCGAGCGCCTGTACGGCCGCAAGCTGAATGTCGACACCGACATCACGGTCACCTCCGGCGCCACCGAGGCGATCTTTGCGGCGATCGCCGCGCTGGTCCGCGCAGGCGAGGAGGTGATCGTGTTCGATCCGGCCTACGACTGCTACGAACCGGCGATCGAGCTGCAGGGCGCCCGCGCCGTGCATATTCCCTTGCGCCTGCCGACCTTCGCGATCGACTGGCAGCGGGTGCGCGAGGCGGTGACCCCGAACACCCGCATGATCCTGATCAACAGCCCGCACAACCCGTCCGGTGCGGTGCTTTCGGCGGCGGACCTGGACGAGTTGGCGGCGATCGTGCGCGACAGCGGGATCGTGGTGTTGTCGGACGAGGTCTACGAGCACATCGTCTACGACGGGGCGCAGCATCAGAGCGTGTTGCGCCACGCGGAGCTGGCCGCGCGCAGCATCGTGGTCTCCTCGTTCGGCAAGACCTACCACTGCACCGGCTGGAAGGTCGGCTACGCGGTGGCGCCGGCGGCGCTGTCGGCGGAGTTCCGCAAGGTGCATCAGTACCTGACGTTTTGCACCTTCCACCCGGCACAGGCGGCGTTTGCCGATTTCCTGGCCAGCGATCCGGCGCATTACCTGGACCTGCCGGCGTTCTACCAGCCCAAGCGCGACCGCTTCCGTGCATTGCTGCAACCCTCGCGGTTCAAGCTGCTGGACGTGCCGGGCGGCTACTTCCAGCTGGTCGACTATTCCGCCATCAGCGACCAGGACGACCTGAGCTTCAGTCGCTGGCTGGTGCAGCACGGCGGCGTGGCGGCGATCCCGCTGACCCCGTTCTGCCAGAAGGCGCCGGGTACGCGGCTGCTGCGGCTGTGCTTTGCCAAGAGCGACGCGACCATGGATGCAGCGGCGGAGCGGCTATGCAAGCTGTGAATCCGCACGCGTTGAGGGTTTCGCTGGTGCAGGGCGCCACCCGCTGGCATGACGCCGCCGCCAACCGGAGCTATTACGCCGGCCTCGTGCGGCAGGCGGCGGGCAGCGATCTGATCGTGCTGCCGGAGACCTTCCTGTCGGGGTTCAGCAATGACACCCGCCTTGCCGCCGAAGGCATGGACGGGGCGGGCGTGGCCTGGTTGCAGGCCCTGGCGGTGGAGGTCGACGCGGTGATCTGCGGCAGCCTGGCCATCGCCGAGGGCGGGACGGTGTACAACCGGCTGTTCTGGGCCCGTCCCGATGGCAGCCTGGCCCGGTACGACAAGCGCCACCTGTTCCGCATGGCCGGCGAGCACACCCGCTACGGCAGCGGCAACGAGCGCCTGATCGTGGAACTGAAAGGCTGGCGCATCCTGCCGCAGGTCTGCTACGACCTGCGCTTCCCGGTATGGCTGCGCAACCGCCGGCTGGCTAGCGCCGCTGGCGGCATGGACTACGACCTGGCCGTGTTCGTGGCGAACTGGCCGGCGCCGCGGCGGCAACCGTGGCGCACGCTGCTGCGCGCCCGCGCCATCGAAAATCTCAGCTACGTGGTCGGCGTCAACCGGGTCGGCGTGGATGGCAACGAGCTGGCCTATGCCGGCGACAGCGCGGCGATCGACCCGCTGGGCGAGGCCTTGATCGAATGCGGCGCGCAGGAGCAGGTGGCCACCGTCCTGCTGGACCGGCCGGCGTTGCTGGCGCACCGCGAACGCTTCCCGGCATGGATGGATGCCGACGCGTTTTCGCTCGACCCGGGCTGAGCGCCGCCCCGACGACCCTTTGGCAGGAGCGCACCCTGTGCGCGAATGCCTATTTTTCGGGTACGCGGGGTCACAGTATCGCCAGCACCGCCTCCGGCGGGCGGCCGATCGCCGCCTTGCCGTGGGCCACCACGATCGGCCGTTCGATCAGAATCGGATGCGCCACCATCGCGGCGATCAGCGCCGCGTCGTCCAGCGCGGGGTCATCCAGGCCCAGCGACCGGTACTCCGCCTCGCCGGTGCGCAGCAAGCCGCGCGCCGGCATGCCCAGCTGCCGCAACAACCCGGCCAGCTCGGCGGCGGCGGGCGGGGTGTGCAGGTAGTCGATCACCTCGACCGCCTCGCCGCGTCCTTGCAGCAGGGCCAGCGTGGCGCGCGACTTGGAGCAACGGGCTTGTGGTAGAGGCGGATCATCTCCGGGGCCTCGCCAGGCGCCGAGCCGGGGCTCAGCGGTTGCCCGAACGGTTGCCGCCGCCGCGACCGGGCGGTCGCCCGCCGCCGTGGCCCTGGGGCCGGCCGGCACCGGGGGCGCGGTTGCCACCCTGGCCCTGCGGCCGATTGCCGCCTTGGCCGGGTCCACGACCGGCACCCTGGCCTTGCGGACGCGCCTGGTTGCCCGGTGCGCGATTGCCGCCGTAGCCGGGCCCCTGGCCCTGCGGGCGAGCGCCCGGCGCGCGGTTGCCTGCACCGCTGCTGCGCGATTCGCCAGCGAAGCCGGTGTAGGGACTGCCCGGGCCGCGACCCTCGGCCGCGCCTGCGCGCGCGCCAAACGGCTTGCCACCCGCCGGGCGGCGCTTGCCGGTGGCGGCGCCAGCCTGGCCACGCGGGCCGCCGGTGCGGGTTCCGCCATCGCGGCTTTCGCCGGCGAACCAGGTGCGCACCGATGGCAGTTCCTGGCCGGGTGCCACGCGACGGCTCTTGCCGCCACGACCGGCGCCGGCCGCGCCGCGCTCGGGGTGCGCCACGTTGCCGTTGACCTCGCGACCCTCGCGCCGCGCTGGCGGCTTGCGGCCGCGAGTGGGTTCCTCGCGGATGCGGTCGTAGGCACGCAGTTCGCGCGCCTCGTCCTGCCCGCCGGTCCAGGCGGTGCCGGCGCCGCGCTCCGGGCGGTATTCGGTGACGTTGCGGTTGGCGCGACGCTGATGCAATACCGGGCTCAGGGTCAGTGCCGGTTGTGCCGCCCCGAGACCGGTGGTCAGCCGCAGCTGCTTGACGCTTTCCGCATCCAGCGCCTCGCATTCGCCGCGGCGCAGGTTGCGCGGCAGTTCGATCTTGCCATAGCGGATGCGCTTGAGGCGGCTGACCAGGAAGCCCTGCGAATCCCACAGGCGACGCACTTCGCGATTGCGACCTTCGCGGATGACCACGCGGAACCAGCTGTGGCTGCCGCCGCGGCTGATCACCGCGATTTCGTCGAAGCGGGCGGGGCCGTCCTCCAGCTCCACGCCGGCCTTGAGGCGTTCGATGATCTCGTCCGGCACTTCGCCATGCACGCGGCACAGGTACTCGCGTTCGAGGCCGCTCCTGGGGTGCATCAGGCCGTTGGCCAGTTCGCCGTCGGTGGTCAGCAGCAGCAGGCCGGTGGTGTTGATGTCCAGCCGGCCGACGGCGATCCAGCGGGCGCCCTTCAGGCGCGGCAGCTGCTCGAATACGGTCGGGCGGCCTTCCGGGTCGTCGCGGGTGGTCAGCACGCCTTCGGGCTTGTGGTAGATCAGCACTTCGGTCTCGTCGCGGCTGTCGGTGGCGACCACGAACTGCTTGCCGTCCATCACCACGCGGTCGCCGGCCTTCACGCTCATGCCGATTCCGGCGGGTGCGCCATTGAGTTCGATCTCGCCGGACTGGATGCGTTGCTCCAGCATGCGGCGCGAGCCGAGGCCGGCGTTGGCCAGCACCTTGTGCAGGCGCTCTTCGAGGGCCGGGCCCTCGCTTTCATTGCGTGGTTCGCGCTTCAGGGATAGAACGGATTTCTGCGGCGCATTCATGCGCGGTACTCCTCGGTATCTGACTCGGCGGTGTCGGCTTCGACATCCGCTGCGGGGTTCGCTGCCTCGTCGGCAGTGGTCGTCGGGATCGCGTCGAGCGGGCTCGATGCGGAGCCTGTCCCGGCGGACTCGGGTGAAGTGGCGGGCGCCTCGGCGGCGCCTGCCGTGATGTGGTTGTCTGCTGCATCGGCGGCGTCCGCCGCTGCGGGGTGTCCAGGCCCCGCCGTGCCATCGCCGGCTTCATCCGGGGCGTGGTTTTCGTCCGGATCGATCGGCAGGTCCCGCACGATGCGCGCGGGCAGGGGTTCCGGTTCGAAGCGCAACTGCGGATCTTCCATGTCGCGGATTTCCGAAAGCGGCGGCAGCTGGTCCAGCGACTTCAGGTTGAAGTAGTCGAGGAACGCACGGGTGGTACCGAACAGCGCCGGCTTGCCCGGCACGTCGCGATGACCGACCACGCGGATCCACTCGCGCTCTTCCATCGTCTTGATGATGTTGGACGACACCACCACGCCGCGGATCTGCTCGATCTCGGGGCGGGTGATCGGCTGCCGGTAGGCGATCAGCGCCAGCGTTTCCAGCAGCGCGCGGGAGTAGCGGCTGGGTCGCTCGGTCCACATGCGTGAAATCCACGGATGCACCTCCTGGCGTACCTGGTAGCGGAACCCGGAGGCCACTTCCTTCAGCTCGACGCCGCGGCCGTGGCAATCGCCGGACAGCGCTTCCAGCGCCCTGGCGATCAGCTCGTGGCTGACCTCATCGGTCTCGCCGAACAGGTCGCCGAGCTGATGCACGGTCATCGGCTGGGTGGAGGCCAGCAGGGCGGCCTCGATCACGGGTTTGAGTTGCTCGATCTGCATAGCCTTGGGTCGGATGCCGATTCAGTAAACGGGGTTCATTTGCCGGTCGATTCGCTCGACGCCGATTCGCCGGCCTGCAAGTCGTCGGCCGCCAGCTCGGCGTGTTCGTCCGAATGGGCCGCCTTCGCTCTCACGTAGATCGGTCCAAGCGCTTGCTCCTGCACGATTTCCACCAGCATTTCCTTGGCCAGTTCCAGCAGGGCAAGGAAGGTCACCACGATGCCCTGGCGACCTTCGGCGGGGTCGAACAGGCTTTCGAAGCGGTTGAATTGCCTGTCGTCCAGCTTGCTCAGCAGCTCGCCCATGCGTTGGCGCACGCTGAGCGCCTCGCGCTTGATCGCGTGATGCCCGAACATTTCGGCCCGGTGCATCACCTCCTTCAGCGCCAGCAGCAGCTCGGCAAGCTCCAGCGGTGGCGGCAACTTGATGACGTTGCGCTCGCCCGTTTCGGCATGCACCACCACGCTGTCGCGTTCCATCCGGGGCAGGGCCTCGATGTCCTCCGCGGCGCGCTTGAACCGTTCGTATTCCTGCAGGCGCCGCACCAGTTCGGCGCGGGGGTCCTCCTCCAGGCCTTCTTCCGCCGGTGGTCGCGGCAGCAGCAGCCGCGACTTGATCTCGGCCAGGATCGCGGCCATCAGCAGGTATTCGGCGGCCAGTTCCAGCCGCATCACATCGCGCATCAACTCGATGTAGGTCATGTACTGCCGGGTGACCTCGGCGACCGGGATATCCAGGATGTCCAGGTTCTGCCGGCGGATCAGGTAAAGCAGCAGGTCCAGCGGCCCTTCGAACGATTCCAGGATGACTTCCAGTGCATCCGGCGGAATGTACAGATCCTGCGGCATCTGCAACATCGGCTCGCCGCGCACGATGGCGAGCGGCATCTCCTGCTGTTGCGGCAGCGCGGCGAACGCGTCCCGCGCTGCGGTTGCCACGGCTGCTGGCTCGGCGACTTGCTCAGTGCTCATCAATGCATGTCATGGGCCGCTTTCAGCGGCTGGCAGTGCGTTCAACATCATCGCGGTCATTCAAGCTTGCAGACCCATCATGAATGTCCGTGCTCGAACGCGGCGGTCAGGCGGCGTTCCCGGGGTATTGCGGTCTTTCCCATCGTCAAGCCGTGGCGCGCTGGCGCCGACGTCGCAACCGGTTTGATGAAGGCACGCGGCGGTGCTTCGGTCAGACGGGTCACTGGCAACCATGATGTCGCAGGTCCGGGTAGTCAGCCTCGGAGGCGGCGCAAGCCAGAAGGTCGCGAACTTCGACGCTGCTGGCGGTCACTGGTTGGTCTCGAGGTTCGACGCAGGGCGTGGCCTGTCGGGCAGGGTTGCCACGCGTCCGCTCGTGCGGGCAGATTAGCGGCTAGCCGACGGCAAGTCCAGCGCCGATGCCGTTGCCACGGTTCGCCGGTGCATGCCGGGAAGGTCGGATGCGGATTGTGTGGAGCCATTCATTCCCTGCGGGGGGTAGCCCGGGCACAATGGGCAGCGCTGGATTTGCCGGAGGGCCAGCCGGCCGGCGGGCCGCAATTGGCTGAATGTGACGATATGCGGCAGGGGGCCCCTTGCGTGGTGCGTCGCAGGCATCAGTGGCGTTGGAGGCCGGAACGAAGATATTGTGATGCGTTCGACATTTTTGTGGGCCGCCGCCGTCTTGCCGGTTTCGGTTGCCGAAATCGTCATTCCCGTCCAGGGGCGTTGCGACGCCATGCGTGGCCGCGCGAAGGGGTGGAGGCGACAGCGGCGACCGCTCTGGCACGGCAATTGCTACGGGTGAACCCGAGTCCCGCACCCCTCTCGTGCATCAGTGGTCGCACCGGGGACGGGTTGCCAAAGAACGCTGCGGAACCGGCGAGCGGGTTCACGGAGCATTTCAGAATGATGTTGGCCACCGCGTCGTTGCCAAGAGGGCCGACGCCAGCAAATGGACGATACAACATGATGGCGATCGACAAGAACGGACAGGATGGCGGCGCGCCGGAGAAGTTGCGTCCCGCGCGCATGCAGATCGAAACGACGGTGCTGATGAGCCGGCATGGCGAGTCGCACCCGACCGAACTGGTGGATATTTCGGCTACGGGCGCGTTGCTGCGCAGGCCATTGGGCTGGACCGGCGATGCGGGTCAGAGCTGGGTGCTGGACATGATCTTCGGCCACAATCTGCATATCCATCTGGAGGCGGTAGTGGCCAGGGTGTCCGACCACCACATCGGCTTTTCCTACAGCCGCATTCCCGAGGACAAGCAGGTCCCGCTGTGGAACCTGCTTGGCGGTTATGCCGATATCCTCGAGTATTGGAAAGACAACTGAATCGCCCGCTGCCGCCGCTCGACAAAACGCCCGCTTTCGCGGGCGTTTT
>JAGWIC010000006.1 GCA_028866435.1 Lysobacteraceae bacterium
GCACCGCGTACGGGGCCAACGCCGTACGGCACGGTAAACCCCACTCGGAGCAAGACCAAATAGGGGAACGATAACGCGGCCCGCGTTGTTCCCGGGTAGGTTGCTGGAGCCAGGCGGCGACGCCTGGCCGAGAGGAATGACTGTCGCGCTGCAAGGCGTACAGAACCCGGCTTACAGGCCGACTCCACCTCTTTTCGAACATTCCCCGGCGCGGACGGCCGCGCCGGGGCTTCGTGTGAACGGCAGTTCATGCCTGGCTCGCAGGAAATCGCGATCCGATCCCTTTTGAGCGTCGACCGCGTTCAATCGGCGAAGAAAAATTTCCATGCTTTCAAACACCTTGCGTGTGTTTTTGAGAAAACACCGCATATACGGTCAGATTTCTGCCTTTACTCATTGATTCACAAGCGAAATTCCCTTGACAGTCTCATGGGGCGAGATTATCGTGGGTTCCGGTGTGAAATCGTGGGTTTTAGTGGAGTCAGGTCACCGTGTTCCAGGGCGAAACTGCCATCACCATTGATGACAAGGGCCGGCTGGCCATCCCGACGGCTTATCGGGAGCTGGTCGCGGGCGAATGCGCGAATCGGCTGGTGCTGACCTACAACCCGTTCGAGTCCGGCTGTCTCTGGCTGTTTCCCTACGTCGCCTGGGAAAAAGTCCGCGACGAGGTCAACGCGCTGTCCAAGGTGAAGACCGCGCATCGCGCCCTGCAGATGAAGCTGGTGGGCGCGGCCGCCGTGGTCGAGCCCGACGGCGCGGCGCGCATCCTGCTGCCGGCAAGTCAGCGGGTGACGACCGGGATCGAGAAAAAGGCGGTGTTGCTGGGCATGGGCGACAAATTCGAGCTGTGGAGCGAGCAGGCCCACATGGCCAAGATCCGCCAGAGCATCGGCGAGGACGAAATCACCAACGAAATGGCGGAGCTGCGTCTGTAACCGCTGGTCGGTGAGGCGTGGTGACGATCGAGAAACGGGAGCGGGAGTGCGGTATGGCCCAGAGCCGGAACCAGGATTCAGGCGTCGGGCCGCTGCAGCATGTCCCGGTCATGCTGGGCGAGGCGGTGGAGGGATTGTCCGTGCAGCCAGGCGGGCGCTATCTGGATGGCACCTTTGGACGCGGCGGCCACGCCCGCGAGGTCCTGTCGCGCCTGGGCCCCGACGGTTGCCTGTTGCTGATGGATCGCGACCCGCAGGCGATTGCCGCGGCGCAGGCCGAGTTCGCCGGCGATCCGCGCGTGTCCATCCGGCACGCCAATTTTTCCAGCATGGCCGAATGGGACCGGGTCGCCGCCGGGCTCGATGGCGTGCTGCTGGACCTGGGCGTGTCTTCGCCGCAGCTGGACGAGGCGGCCCGCGGTTTCAGTTTCATGGCGGACGCACCGCTGGACATGCGCATGGATACCAGCCGGGGCGAGAGCGCGGCGGATTTCCTGGCGCAGGCCAGCGAGCAGGAAATCGCCGAAGTGCTGTGGAACTTCGGCGAGGAACGCCATGGCCGACGCATCGCGCGCGCCATCGTCGCCGACCGCGAGGCCACCCCGTTCACCCGCACCGGCCAGTTGGCGGCCTTGATCGAGCGCGTGGCGGGACGTCGCGAGCCGGGCAAGCATCCCGCCACGCGCAGCTTTCAGGCGTTGCGCATTCGGGTCAACGGCGAGCTCGACGCATTGCGGCAAGGCCTGGATGCCGCGCTCGATTGCCTCAAGCCCGGCGGTCGCCTGGCGGTGATCAGCTTCCACTCGCTGGAAGATCGCACGGTGAAGCTGTTTGTGCGCGACCAGTCCGGCCGGGTGCAGAACAGCCGGCGTGGGCCACCGGTGGCCGCGGCGCCGGCGCGCCTGCGCGCGGTCGGCAAGGCGCGGTTTCCGTCCAGCGCGGAGGTGGCGGCGAATCCGCGTTCGCGTTCGGCCGTGCTGCGGGTGGCTGAAAAGCTTTCCGGCGAGGTGGCCGCATGAGGGTGGTCGGCACCCTGTTCGTGTTTGCCCTGCTGCTGGCGGTGATCGCCACCGCGCTCGGCGTGGTCTGGACCCGGCATGAAAGCCGGGTGCTGTTCGTCAGCCTGACCACGATGCAGAACCAGCGCGACGCGCTGAATATCGAGTACGGCAAGCTCGAGCTCGAGCAGGCCACCTATGCCGAACCGCGGCGCGTGGACGACGAGGCCCGCCAGCAACTGGGCATGGTCGACCCGAGCCCGCAAGACATCCGGCTGCTGCGCTGATGAACCGCCGCGACCCGATCAAGCTCGCGCCCCGCCACGGACAGCGCCGTTCCGTCGGACCCAGTCCGCGCAGGCGCATGGTGGTGGTGGTGGTCCTGCTGGCCCTGGCGGCGACCGGCCTGGTGGCACGCGCCTTCGACCTGCAGGTGGTGCGCAAGCAGTTCTACCAGAGCCAGGGTGACGCGCGGTTCCTGCGCGAAATGACCATTCCCGTGTCGCGCGGCACCATCTTCGACCGCAACGGCGAGCCGCTGGCGGTGTCGACCCCGGTGATGTCGATCTGGGCCAATCCGTCCGAGGTGCTGGACAGCGACGAGCGCATCCCGCAGCTGGCGCAGGCGCTGGGCGTGAATGCGAGCGAGTTGAAGAGCCGCCTGGCGCAGCGCTCCGATCGCGAATTCGTGTACTTGCGCCGGCAGATGTCGCCGGAAGCGGCGCAGGCGGTCCTCGACCTGAACATCCCCGGCATCAACGGCCAGCGCGAGTTCAAGCGCTACTACCCGTCGGGCGAAGTCACCTCCCACGTGCTGGGTTTCACCAATATCGACGACCACGGCCAGGAAGGCCTGGAACTGGCCTACGACGACTGGCTCTCCGGCAAGCCGGGCGCCAAGCGGGTGATCCGCGACGGCATGGGCCACGTGGTGGAGGACCTGGAGCAGATCCGGGCGCCCAAGCCTGGCCAGAACCTCACCCTGAGCATCGATCGGCGCATCCAGTTCCTGGCCTACAGCGAGCTGAAGAACGCGGTGGAGAAATTCCAGGCCGATTCCGGCTCGATGGTGATCCTCGACGTGAAGACGGGCGAGGTGCTGGCGATGGTGAACCTGCCGACCTACAACCCCAATGACGTCAACGCCAGCACGCCTTCCGAGCGCCGCAACCGCGCCATGACCGACGTGATCGAGCCGGGTTCGACGATCAAGCCGGTGCTGATGGCCGCGGCCCTGTCCAGCGGGCAGTACACGCCGACCAGCCCGCTGATCAACACCACCGGCGGCCACTGGTTCTTCCAGGGGCACGACATCCATGACACCCACGACTGGGGCGTGCTCACCCCCACCGGCGTCATCACCAAGTCCAGCAACGTCGGCGCCGCGCACATCGCGATGTCGCTCGACACCAACCTGATGTACGACACCTACCGCGCCTTCGGCCTGGGCAGCAGCACCGACAGCGGGTTTCCCGGCGAGGCCTCCGGCTACCTGAAGATCGGCCACGACTGGCGCCCGCTGGAGAAGGCCATCATGGGCTACGGCTACGGCGTCAACGTGACGCCGCTGCAGCTGGCCAATGCCTACGCCACCATTGCCGACGGCGGCGTCATGCACGACCCCAGCTTCATCAAGGGCGACGACAACCCGGCCAAGCAGATCATCTCGCCGGCGATCGCCGCGGAACTGATCCAGATGATGGAAACCGTCACCGGCCCGGGCAGCACCGCGCCGGAAGCGCGCATCGCCAACTACAGCGTGGCCGGCAAGACCGGCACCGCGCACAAGGCCAGTGCCGGCGGCTACGACAAGAACAACTACATCGCCGCCTTCGCCGGCATCGTGCCGGCCAGCGATCCGCGGCTGGTCGGCGTGGTCATCATCAACAACCCGACCAAGGGCAGCTATTACGGCGGCGTGGTTTCCGGCCCGGTGTTCTCCAAGGTGATGAGTGGCGCACTGCGCCTGCTCGACGTGCCGCCGGACAACATCGGCCGCTGGTACGTGGGCGGCCCCTTGCAGGGCAGTGGCGGCCTGGCCGGCAGCAAGCCGCCGGTGGACAAGCCGATCGATGACGCCCCCATCGACGATGGTGCGCCATGAACGCCGTGCCCCTGGACCAACTGCTGCTGGGTATTGCCGACGCGCCGCTGGCGGCGATGCCGTCGGCCGCGCGCATGCGGGTGTCCGGGCTGACCCTCGATTCGCGCCAGGCCAGCCGTGGCGATGCCTTCTTCGCCTTGCGCGGCAGCAAGGGGCACGGCATCGCATTCGCGGCCGCGGCGGCGCGGCGCGGCGCCCAGCTGGTGCTGGCCGAGTCGCCGCCGATCGCCTGCGAAGATCCCGGCGTGCCGGTGCTGTGGATCGACGGCCTGCATGAACAGGTCGGCGAAATCGCCGCCCGCTTCCACGGCCGGCCCAGCGAATCGCTGCGCATGGTCGGCGTCACCGGCACCAACGGCAAGACCTCCTGCGTGCAGCTGCTGGCGCAGGCGCTGACCCTGCTCGGCCATCGCACCGCCTCGATCGGAACCCTGGGCGCCGGTGTGCACGGCCATCTGCGCGAGGGCGAGCGCACTACCCCCGATGTGCTGACCGTGCAGCGGCTGTTGGCCGAATTCCGCGATGGCGAGGTCAGCCACGTGGCGATGGAGGTGTCGTCGCATGCGCTGGAGCAAGGGCGCGTGGCCGCGGTGGACTTCGAGGTCGCCGCGTTCACCAATCTCAGCCGCGACCACCTGGATTATCACGGCAGCATGGAGGCCTATGGCGAGGCCAAGGCCCGGCTGTTCGCCTGGCCCGGCCTGCGCGCGGCGGTGATCAACGTCGACGATGCCTTCGGCGCGGCGTTGGCCACCCGCCTGGCGGACGGCGTGCAGCGCTTGCGCTTCAGCATGGCCGACGACCGCGACGCCGAGCTCGCCGCCAGCCAGATCGTGACCTCGAGCGAAGGGCTCTCCTTCCGGCTGCGCACGCCCTGGGGCAGCCAGGCGATCCACAGCCACCTGTTGGGCCGCTTCAACGTGGCCAACCTGCTGGCGGTGGTTGGCTGCCTCGGCGCGCTGGGCGAAACCTTTGCGCGCATCGTGACGGCGGTGGAGCAGCTGCAGCCGGTCAACGGACGCATGAACCGGATCGGCGGCCTGCACGGCCAGCCGCTGGTGGTCATCGACTACGCCCATACCCCGGATGCACTCGAGCAGGCGCTGACCGCCTTGCGCGCGCACTGCGCGGGACGGCTGATCTGCGTGTTCGGTTGCGGCGGCGAGCGCGACGCCGGCAAGCGTCCGATGATGGGCGCGATCGCGGCGCGGCTGGCGGACGTTGCCATCGTCACCGATGACAACCCGCGCGGCGAAGACGGCGACGCGATCGTGGCGCAGGTCGTGGCCGGCATGGCCGAGGCGCGCGCGATGGCGGTCGAGCGCGACCGCGCGCAGGCGATCGGCCAGGCGCTGCAACTGGCACGCACCGGCGACGTGGTGCTGGTCGCCGGCAAGGGGCACGAAACCTATCAGGAAGGGGCGGCCGGCAGGCGCGCGTTCGACGATCTGGCGGTGGCGCGCGCGGCGCTGGAGTCGTGGCAACGGGGGGGCGGCCCATGATCAGCACCGGCACCATCGCGATCTGGACCCGCGGCCGCCTGGTCGGCGCCGACGTCGAGATCCGCGGCGTCAGCATCGATACCCGCAAGGTGCAGCCGGGCGACCTGTTCGTGGCGATCAAGGGCGAGCGGGTCGATGGCCACGACTACCTGGCCGAGGCTGCCGCGGGCGGCGCGGTGGCGGCCATGGTGACGCGGCAGATGGACAGCCACCTGCCGCAGATCGTGGTGAACGACGGCACCCTCGCCCTGGGCGACCTGGCCAGCGCGGTGCGCGCGCAGCGCAACCTGCACGTGGTCGGCATCACCGGCTCCAACGGCAAGACCACGGTGAAGACGCTGGCCGCGTCGATCCTGTCGGGGCATGGCCGCACCCACGTCAGCGCCGGCAACCACAACAACGAGCTCGGCCTGCCGCTGAGCTTGCTCGCGATGCCGGCCGACACGCAGTACGCGGTGTTCGAGATGGGCGCCGGCAAGCCGGGTGACATCGACTACCTGGCGGCCATCGCGCGGCCAGATATCGGCCTCGTCACGCTCATTGCGCCAGCGCATCTTGAGCGGATGGGCAGCATCGAGGGCGTGGCCGAGACCAAGGGCGCGCTGTACCGCGCGTTGCCGGCCGACGGTGTCGCCATCATCAACGCCGATGACGGTTTCGCCAGCTTCTTCGCCGGCCTGGCCGGTGCGCGAACCGTTCTCCGCTATGGCCTCGACCATCCGGCGGAGATCGGTGCGGGCATCGTCGAACAGCGGCTGGACGGCTCCCGCTTCGTGCTGCGCACGCCGCATGGCGATGCCGAGGTGGCGTTGCCGCTGCCGGGGCGGCACAACATCGCCAACGCCCTCGCCGCGGCGTCCATCGCGCTGGCGCTCGACGTGCCGCTGGCGACCATCGTACGGGGCCTGGAGCAGGTGCCGGGCGTGGCCGGGCGGCTGCGGCCGCAACGGATGGCCGGCGGCTGGATGCTGATCGACGACACCTACAACGCCAACCCCAGCTCGATGGCGGCGGCGATCGACACCCTCGCCCTGGCCGAAGGCGAGCGCTGGCTGGTGCTCGGCGACATGGCCGAACTGGGCGCCGACGCGCGCGCGCTGCATGCCGGCGTCGGTGCCCGCGCCCGCGAAGGCGGCGTGGACCGGCTGTTCGCGGTAGGGCCGCTGGGCCAGGCCACGGTGGCCGCGTTCGGCGCGGGCGGGCGGCACTTCGACGACCGGGCCAGCCTGGTCGCCGCGTTGCGGGCCGAGCTGGCGGCCGGCGTCACCTGCCTGGTCAAGGGCTCGCGCTCGGCCGCGATGGAGCAGGTGGTGAAGGCGCTGGGTGAGCGCCCGGGTGACATGTCTGCGGGCCACGGGGAGGCAAACCATGCTGCTTGATCTGGCCGACTGGATGGCGCGGCATTTCACCGCCCTGCACCTGTTCCAGTACATCACCTTCCGCACGATCATGGCGGCGCTGACGGCGCTGGCGGTATCGCTGCTGCTCGGCCCGACGCTGATCCGCAAGCTGAGCGCGCTGAAGGCGGGCCAGGTGGTGCGCAGCGACGGTCCGCAGACGCATCTGGTCAAGGCCGGCACGCCGACGATGGGCGGGGTGATGATCCTGCTCT
This sequence comes from Lysobacteraceae bacterium, assembly GCA_028866435.1. GTDB lineage: Bacteria > Pseudomonadota > Gammaproteobacteria > Xanthomonadales > Rhodanobacteraceae > Rhodanobacter. The sequence goes on from JAGWIC010000006.1 coordinate 7,155, forward strand.
CGGTGAGTGTGGCGACCCTGCTCTGGGCGGACCTGCACAACCGCTACGTGTGGGTGGTGCTGGCGGTCATGCTGAGTTTCGGTGCGATCGGCTTCTACGACGACTACCGCAAGCTGGTGCTGAAGGACAGCCGTGGCCTGGCCAGCCGCTGGAAATACTTCTGGCAGTCGGTGTTCGGCCTGGCCGCGGCCTGGTTTCTCTACGCCACCGCCCCGCATGCCGCCGCCGGCGTGCCGGTGCCGGAGACCGCGCTGTATCTGCCGCTGTTCAAGCACGTGGCGATCGCGCTGGGCCTGCTGTTCGTGGCGGTGGCCTATTTCATGATCGTGGGCTTCTCCAACGCGGTGAATCTCACCGACGGCCTGGACGGGCTGGCGATCATGCCGACGGTGCTGGTCTCCGGCGCGCTCGGCGTATTCGCCTACCTGGCCGGTAACAAGGTGTTTTCCGAATACCTCGGGATTCCGTCGATTCCGGGCGCGGGCGAGCTGGCGATCTTCTGCGGCGCGCTGGCCGGGTCGGGGCTGGGCTTCCTGTGGTTCAACACCTATCCGGCGCAGGTCTTCATGGGCGACGTGGGCGCCCTGGCGATGGGTGCCGCGCTGGGCTGCGTGGCGGTGATCGTGCGCCAGGAGATCGTGCTGCTGGTCATGGGCGGCGTGTTCGTGATGGAAACCGCCTCGGTGATGATCCAGGTGGCCAGCTTCAAGCTCACCGGCAAGCGGGTGTTCCGCATGGCGCCGATCCACCACCACTTCGAACTGAAGGGCTGGCCCGAGCCCCGTGTGATCGTGCGTTTCTGGATCATCAGCGTCGTGCTGGTGCTGATCGGCCTCGCCACGTTGAAGGTGCGCTGATGTTCGATTTCGGCTCAAGCCAGGCAGTCAAGCGCAGCGGCCCACGGGGCCACTTCGACCCGTGGTTGCTGGTCGGGCTGATCGGCCTGGCCAGCATCGGCGTGGTGATGGTCGCTTCCAGCTCGATCGCGGTGGCCGACAACCAGCACCTCGGCTCGTTCTATTTCCTCAAGAAGCACCTGATTTTCCTCAGCCTGGGCCTGGTCGCCGCGGCGATGGCGATGCGCACCGAGCTGAAGCTGCTGGAAAAATACGCGTTCCACCTGATGCTGCTGGCGTTCGTGCTGCTGCTTGCCGTCTTCGTGCCACATTTCGGCATGCGCATCAATGGCGCCCACCGCTGGCTGAACCTCGCATTCACCACCTTCCAGCCGGTCGAAGCGGTCAAGCTGATCCTGGTGATCTATGTCGCCAGCTACCTGGTGCGCCATCGCGAGAGCGTGGAAACCCGCTTCCTGGGCCTGTTCAAGCCGGTGATGGTGGCCGGCGTGCTGGTGCTGCTGCTGCTGGCGCAACCGGACTTCGGCTCGGCCACCCTGGTGATCGCGGTGACCATCGCGATGGTGTGGTTTGGCGGCGCGCGGCCGCTGTTCCTGTTCCTGATGGGGCTGCCGCTGATGCCGCTGCTGTATGTCGCGGCGACCGGCGAGAGCTATCGCCTGAAGCGGCTCACCTCGTTCATGGACCCGTGGAAGGACCCGTTCAACGACGGCTTCCAGCTGACCCAGTCGCTGATGGCGATCGGCCGCGGGGAATGGACCGGCGTGGGCCTCGGCTCGAGCGTGCTGAAACTGTCCTACCTGCCCGAGGCGCATACCGACTTCATCTTCGCCGTGATCGGCGAAGAGCTAGGGCTGGCCGGGGTGGTGCTGGTCATCGGCCTGTTCGGCCTGGTCGTCTGGCGCGGGCTCCACCTCGGCCTCAAGGGGGTCGAGCTGGGCCAGCGCTTTGCCGGCTATGTCGCGTTCGGCATCTCGCTGATGCTGGCAATGCAGGCGATCGTCTCGGTGGGCGTGAACCTCGGCGCGCTGCCGACCAAGGGGCTGACCCTGCCGCTGATCAGCTACGGCGGCTCGTCCATGGCGCTGACCTGCGCCATGGCGGGCGTGTTGCTGCGCGCCACCTTCGAGATCACCCGCGCCATGGACGCGCGGCAGATGGCGACGCGCATGCCCGCCGCGGTGGTCGCCGCCGACGTGAATGCCGCGCTCAAGCAGCGCGAGGCGGAGGCGGCATGAACGGCCAGGCACCCGTGCTGATCATGGCCGGCGGCACCGGTGGCCATATTTTCCCCGGCCTCGCCGTGGCCGAGTGCCTGCGCTCGCAAGGCGTGCCGGTGGTATGGCTGGGCGCCGTGGGCGGCATGGAAACCCGGGTGGTTCCGGCCCATCGCATCGAACTGCACACCGTGGCGGTCGGTGGCCTGCGCGGCAAGGGCCTGCAGACCCGGCTGCTGGCGCCGCTGATGCTGCTGCGCGCGCTGTTCGCCTCGCTGCTGCTGCTGCACCGGCTGCAGCCGCGCAGCGTGTTGTCGATGGGCGGCTATGTGGCCGGCCCCGGCGGCCTGGCGGCGTGGCTGTTGCGCAAGCCGCTGCTGGTGCATGAGCAGAATCGGGTGGCCGGTTTCACCAACCGCAAGCTGGCCGCCCTGGCGCGGCGGGTGATGGCGGGCTTTGCCGACGCGTTGCCGCGGGCGCAATGGGTGGGCAACCCGGTGCGCGAGGCGATCGCGGCACTGCCGCCGCCCGCGCAGCGCATGGCCGGCCGCGACGGGCGCACGCAGCTGCTCGTGCTCGGCGGCAGCCTGGGCGCGCGGGCACTGAATCTGGCGGTTCCGCAGGCACTGGCCCGGCTGGCGCCGGCGCAGCGGCCGCACGTGCTGCACCAATGCGGCACCCGCGGCCTGGACGAGGCGCGCGCGGCCTATGCCGCGGCCGGCGTCGGGGCCGAGGTGGTGGCTTTCATCGACGACATGGCCGGCAGCTATGGCGCGGCCGACCTGGCGCTGTGCCGGGCCGGTGCGCTGACCCTGGCGGAACTGTCGGCGGCCGGGCTCGGCGCGGTGCTGGTGCCGTACCCGCATGCCGTCGACGACCACCAGACCCGCAATGCGCAGGTGCTGGCCGCCGTCGGTGCGGCGATCGTGATGCAGGAGAATGAACTGGACATCCAGACACTGGCGCAGCGACTGGAGTCGCTGCTGGGGAATCGCGAGAGCCTGCTGGCGATGGCGCAGGCGGCGCGCACGCTGGCCAAGCCCGATGCGGCCAGGGTGATCGCGCAGGCCTGCGTGGAGGTGGCGGCATGACCCTGCGTCGGCTGCTCGCGCACGAAGACCTGATGACGACCTTCCGGCGCGTCCACTTCATCGGCATTGGCGGCGTCGGCATGAGCGGCATCGCCGAGGTTCTGCACAACCTCGGTTACGCGGTGTCGGGCTCCGACCGCGCCGGTTCGGCCACCACCAGGCGCCTGCAGCAGATGGGCGTGAAGGTGCACGTGGGGCACGCCGCCGAAAACATCGCCGAAGCCGATGTGGTGGTGACCTCCAGCGCGATCGGCCAGTCCAACCCGGAACTCGCCGCCGCCCACCTGGCGCGCATCCCGGTGATTCCGCGGGCGGAGATGCTGGGCGAACTGATGCGCTTCCGCCGCGGCGTGGCCATTGCCGGTACGCACGGCAAGACCACCACCACCAGCCTCACCGCCAGCGTGCTGGCCGAGGCGGGTTACGACCCGACCTTCGTGATCGGCGGCCAGCTCAACGCGGCCGGCGCCAACGCCCGGCTGGGCACGGGCCAATACCTGGTCGCCGAAGCGGACGAGTCGGACGGCTCGTTCCTGCTGCTCTCGCCGGTGGTCGCCGCGATTACCAACATCGATGCCGACCACCTGGAAAACTACGGTGGCGACTTCGCCCAGGTGAAGCAGGCGTTCGATGCCTTCCTGCATCGCCTGCCGTTCTACGGGCTGTCGGTGTTGTGCGTCGACGATGCCGAGGTGGCGGCGCTGGCGCGCACCACCAATCGGCGGGTGACCACCTACGGCATTGATACCGTCGATGCCGACGTGCGGGCACTGAACGTACGCCAGGATGGCTTCGAGATGCATTTCGACCTGCAACTGCCGGGTCGTGCCGGCACGCTGGCGGTGACGCTCAACCTGCCCGGTCGCCACAACGTCCTCAATGCGCTGGCGGCCGCCACCATCGGCTGGCAGCTGGGCGTGGAGGCGGAGGCCATCGCGCATGCGCTGAAACATTTCCAGGGTGTCGGCCGCCGCTTCCATCGGCGCGGTGAGATCGCCCTGGACCGGGGCAGCGTGCTGCTGGTCGACGACTATGGCCATCACCCGCGCGAGCTGGCCGCGGTGTTCGCGGCGGTGCGTGGCGGCTGGCCCGGCCGGCGGCTGGTGGTCGGCTTCCAGCCCCACCGCTACAGCCGCACGCGCGACCTGCTCGATGACTTCGCCAACGTGCTGGCCGAGGCGGACGTGCTGCTGCTGGCCGAGGTCTATCCCGCCGGCGAGGCGCCGATTGCCGGCGCCGACGGACGCGCGCTGGCGCGCGCCGTCCGCGCGCGGGGCAAGGTCGACCCGGTACTGGTCGATCATCCGCGCGAATTCCGCGACAACCTGCCGAGCCTGCTGCGCGACGGTGACCTGCTGCTGCTGCTCGGCGCCGGCGACATCGGCGCGACCGCGCTGGAACTGGCCCAGGCCGGCCATCTGAGGACAAGCAAGTGAGTACTGCATACAAAAACAAGGTCAGCGATCCGGCCCGGTTCGGCCGTGTCGCGGTGGTCATGGGCGGCAGCTCGGCCGAACGGGAGGTGTCGCTGGATTCCGGCCGCAACGTGCTCGCCGCGCTGCGCGCGCGGGGCATCGACGCGCATGCGATCGACGGTATTCCCGCCTTGCTCGACGCGCTGCGGGCCGGACATTTCGCCCGCGTGTTCAACATCCTGCACGGCCAGCACGGCGGTGGCGAGGACGGCGTGCTGCAGGGGGCGCTGGAATCGCTCAACGTGCCGTATACCGGCTCCGGCGTGCTCGGCTCCGCCTTGTCGATGGACAAGACGCGGTCCAAGCGCGTGTGGCAGTCGCTGGGCCTGTCGACGCCGACCTTTGCCGCGCTGCCGCGTGGCGCCGACGTGCACGCGGCGGCACGCCGGGTCGGCTTCCCGCTGATCGTCAAGCCGGCCTGCGAAGGCTCCAGCGTCGGCGTGACGCGGGTGTTTGCCGAGAACGACCTCGACGCGGCGGTGGCGCTGGCCGCGAAGTATCCCGGCGACCTGCTGATGGAGACCCTGATCGAAGGCGACGAGCTGACCGTGGCCATTCTCGGCCGCCAGGTGTTGCCGAGCATCCACATCGTGCCCAAGGGCGCCTTCTACGACTACAACGCGAAATACGTGGCCGAGGACACCCGCTACATCTGCCCCGGCGCGCAGGGCGTGGCGGCCGAGGAACTGGCGACGCTGTCGCTGGCGGCGTTCGATGCGCTGGGTTGCTCCGGCTGGGGGCGCGTCGACGTGATGCGCGACCGCAACGGCAGGAACTGGCTGCTGGAAGTCAACACGGCACCCGGCATGACCTCGCACTCGCTGGTGCCCAAGGCGGCCGCGGCGGCCGGCATCGACTATCAGGAACTGTGCTGGCGGGTACTCGAAACCAGCTTGAGGGAGGAGGCGTGAAAGGATCGGTGCGCCTGATTGCCTGGTTGCTGGCCATCGGCCTGGTCGCGCTGCCGATCGTCGGCGTGCTGCGCGGCTGGTTCGCCGCCGGCCGCTGGCCGGTGACGCAACTGACCGTGCAGGCCGAATTCAAGCATGTGCGGGCGGCCGACATCCGTGCGGCGGTGCTGCCTTGCCTGGGCAAGGGCTTCTTCGCGCTGGACCTGGATGCCGTGCAGAAGGCCGTGGCCGCGCTGCCCTGGGTCGAGTCCGTCGAGGCGCGCAAGCGCTGGCCCGACACCTTGCAGCTGCGCGTCTACGAGCGCCAGCCGTTCGCCCGCTGGAACGGCACGCACCTGATCAGCCAGCAGGGGCAGGTATTCGACGTGCCCGACGCGAACGCCATCAGCGCCCTGCCGGACCTGCGCGGGCCGGACGCGCGGCTCGCCGAGGTGGTGAGTTTCTATGCGCAGACCAGCAAGGCATTCGCCGGCACCCACCTGAAGATCATGGGAGTGACGCTGAGCGATCGCGGCAGCTGGAGCGTCACCACGGCGAACGGCGCGCGGATCGTGATCGGCGATCGCGACCAGGCCGGCAAGCGCCTGCACCGGTTTCTCGACGTCTATCCGCAACTGATGGCCGGCCACGCCAACGGTTTTGTCTACGTCGACCTTCGTTACACCAATGGATTTGCCGTGCGCTGGCCCGCCGTGGCAGGCATCAACGCTGGAGGTTCCACCCGCTCATGACTATCTCGCTATGAAATCGCGCAACGACAAGCAGCTTGTGGTCGGCCTGGATATCGGCACCTCAAAGGTGGTGGCGATCGTCGGCGAGTACGAGCCCGGCGAGCCGATCACCGTGATCGGCATCGGCACCCACGTATCGCGCGGCATGAAGCGAGGCTCGGTGGTGGACATCGAGTCGACGGTGCACTCCATCCAGCGCGCGGTGGAGGAGGCCGAGCTGATGGCCGGCTGCGACATCCGCTCGGTCTACGCCTCGATCTCCGGCAGCCATCTGGAGACCCGCAACTCGCACGGCAATGCCGCCATTCGCGATCGCGAGGTCACCGCGGCGGACCTGGAGCAGGTGCTCGAAGCGGCCAGCGCGGTGGCGATCCCGGCCGACCGCAAGGTGCTCTACAAGGAATCGCAGGAGTACCGCATCGATGGCCAGGACGGCATCCGCTCGCCGGTGGGCATGAGTGGCGTGCGGCTCGAGGCCAACGTGCACCTGGTGACCGGTGCGGCCGCCGCCGTGCAAAACATCAGCAAGTGCATCCAGCGCTGCGGCTTGACCGTCGATGAGCTGGTGCCCTCGGCGCTGGCCAGCGCCAAGGCGGTGTTGACCGACGACGAGCGCGAGCTTGGCGTGTGCCTGGTCGACATCGGCGCCGGTACCACCGACATCGCCATCTACACGCAGGGTTCGATCCGCTACACCGCGTCGCTGCCGATCGGCGGCGACCAGGTCACCAGCGACATCGCCTACGGCGTGCACACGCCGACGGCGCATGCCGAGGAAATCAAGATCAAGTACGCCTGTGCGCAGACCGGCCTGGCGCACGCGGAGGAGACCATCCAGGTCCCCAGCGTCGGCGACCGCCCGCCGCGCCGGCTCGCCCGGCAGTCTCTGGCGCAGAGCGTGCAGGCACGTTACGAGGAAATTTTCGAGATGGTGCAGGACCAGCTGCGCCGCTCCGGCTACGAGAGCCTGGTGGCCGCCGGCGTGGTGCTCACCGGCGGCGCGTCGAGGATGGAGGGCGCGCTGGAGCTGGCCGAGGAGATCTTCCACAAGATGGTGCGCATCGGCGTGCCGCAACAGATCGAGGGGCTTGGCGACGTGGTCACCAGCCCGCTGCACGCCACTGGCGTGGGCCTGCTGCTGCACGGCTCGCGCACGGGCGGAGTGCGCGTCGCCGGCCCGGCCGGCGGCAGCGTCGGCGGCATGATCGGAAAGGTTCGCGGCTGGCTGGCGAGAAATTTTTGAGGGCCGCGCCGACGACCCAGCGGCAGTTTTAGGCGGCGCAGGATGCGCGGCCGCGGGCAGAAGGACCATGGGCCCACCACCGGGAACCGACAGGAGTCGGCCATCCCGGTTACAACGACAACAACTCTACGGAGGACGGGAAATGTTTGAACTGATCGATAAACTCGCACCCAACGCGGTCATCAAGGTCATCGGCATCGGTGGCGGTGGCGGCAATGCCGTGGCGCACATGCTCAACGCCAACATCGAAGGCGTCGAATTCGTGGTCGCCAACACCGACGCGCAGGCGATGGGCAACTGCGGCTCGCGTACCCACCTCCAGCTCGGCGGCAACGTCACCAAGGGTCTCGGCGCCGGCGCCAATCCGGAAGTCGGGCGCCAGGCCGCGCTCGAGGATCGCGAGCGGATCGAGGCGATGCTGGAAGGCGCCGACATGGTGTTCATCACCGCCGGCATGGGTGGCGGCACCGGCACCGGTGCCGCGCCGGTGGTGGCGCAGCTGGCGAAGGAGAAGGGCATTCTCACCGTGGCGGTGGTGACCAAGCCGTTCCCGTTCGAGGGTCGCCGCCGCATGCAGGTGGCGCTGAAGGGCATCGAGGACCTGTCGCAGCACGTCGACTCGCTGATCACCGTGCCGAACGAGAAGCTGCTCAGCGTGCTTGGCCGCGACGTGACCCTGCTGAACGCCTTCAAGGCGGCCAACGACGTGCTGCAGGGCGCGGTGCAGGGTATCGCCGACCTGATCACCTCGCCCGGCCTGATCAACGTCGACTTCGCCGACGTGCGCACGGTGATGTCGGAAATGGGCCTGGCCATGATGGGTTCGGGCACGGCCCGGGGTGACGACCGGGCGCAGGCCGCGGCCGAGGCGGCGATCAAGAACCCGCTGCTGGAAGACGTCAACCTCAACGGCGCCTGCGGCATCCTGGTCAATGTCACGGCCGGCACCAACCTGACCATGCGCGAGTTCGACGAAATCGGCCGTATCATCCACGATTTCGCCAGCGAAGATGCCACTGTGGTGATCGGCACCTCGCTCGATCCGGAAATGAAGGACGACGTGCGCGTGACCGTGGTGGCGACCGGCCTCAACCGTGCCAATGCCTCGCGCCAGCAGCCGCCGATCCGCATGGTCGAGACCCAGCAGGTGCAGATGCGCCCGCGGCCGGTCGTGCTGCGCACGGGTACCGGCAACGAGGTGGTCGACTACGCCCATCCGGAGATGGCAGTGGGCAACCCCCGTGCCGAGCCGGCGACGCAGAAGCAGGCGGAGCCGGGCTTCGACTACCTGGATATCCCGGCGTTCCTGCGCCGCCAGGCCGATTGAGTTCCGCGCCGGGCGCCCGCTCCCCCCCCCATGGCATTTCGTCGCGGGGGTTGAACGATCGCTCGCCTGACGGGTCAGTGCACGGTCGGGTCGACACCGTCGGTCCCGGCCTGGGTGTTCGGCCGGGTTGCCGTCGAACCGGCACGGGTCCTGTCAACGGAAGTCGTGGATGGTCCGTTCGTGGTTTGCAGTTATGCTTCAAGACTGTGCGTCGGGATGACGCATGGCCAGTTCGTGGGCCCGCCCGCGGCCACTGGTCCGATATTCCGTGCCGGATTCCCGTCCCCGGCATGGAATATCGTGTTGCTTCAATGGCTTGTCGGCAGGTGTCGGTACGGTGGCGCCGCTGCTGTTCAAACTTGAAGGCGGGATGAAGGCTTAACAGGACTGTACGGTACGGTTTGCTTTTATCACAGGTTAAAACTGTGTTAGCATCCGCTCCTCATTGGCTGCTGCCTCCACTGGTACCAACAACAATGATCAAGCAGCGTACGCTCAAAAACATCATCCGGGCGACCGGCGTCGGCCTGCATACCGGCGACAAGGTCTACATGACCCTGCGTCCGGCCGGCCCGAACACCGGAATCGTTTTCCGCCGGACGGATCTCAATCCGCCAGTGGATATCCGTGCGCGGCAGGACAATGTCGGCGATACCCGGCTGTCGACCACGCTGGCCAACGGCGACGTGCGCGTGTCCACGGTCGAGCACCTGCTCTCGGCGATGGCCGGCCTCGGCATCGACAATGCCTATGTCGACCTGTCGGCGCCCGAAGTACCCATCATGGACGGCAGCGCCGGCCCGTTCGTGTTCCTGCTGCAGTCGGCAGGTATCGAAGAGCAGAATGCAGCCAAGCGCTTCATTCGCATCAAGAAGCCGATCAGGGTCCAGGAAGGCGACAAGTGGGCCAGTTTCGATCCGTTCGAGGGCTTCAAGGTCGGTTTCTCGATCGATTTCAACCACCCGATCATCAGCAAGCGCACCTCGCGCGCCGAGATCGACTTTTCAACCACGTCCTTCGTCAAGGAAGTGAGCCGGGCCCGCACGTTCGGGTTCATGCGTGACATCGAGATGCTGCGCGAGCACAACCTGGCCCTCGGCGGCTCGATGGACAACGCGGTGGTGCTGGACGATTACCGGGTTCTCAATGAGGACGGTTTGCGTTACGAGGACGAGTTCGTCAAGCACAAGATCCTCGACGCGATCGGCGATCTCTACCTGCTCGGCCACAGCCTGATCGGCGCCTACCATGCGCACAAGTCGGGCCATGAGTTGAACAACAAGTTGCTGCGCGCCCTCGTTGCCGATGCCTCGGCCTGGGAGGAAGTGAGCTACCAGGACGATCCGGCGACCTCGCCGATCTCCTACGCCCATCCCGCGCAGGCCATCTGAGCCGAGCCTTCTCCCGCATCAGTCGCACGCGCCGCCCGCTAACGGCCACTTCACGCGAAGTGGCCGTTTCGCTTTGTGAGGCCGATCGCGTCGCCGCCGGCCAGTTCACGGTTTGCGCACGGGTATTGGTGCTGACCGGATCGACCATGCTATAAAGCGCCCTTTCGTGAAGGGCGCGTGCACTGTCGCGCGCCAATCGGCTGGATCCATGCCGCGCCGGGCGTATCGCCGGCAAGGCTTCAGGAATCAGCGACTTCGGCGAGGGACGCCAGCTGCAGGAGCATGGCCCGCCATTCGGGGTCGGTGAAGGACGCGGCGGCGGCCCTGAGATGGGCGGCGGCCGCGGGTGAAAGCGGCTTCGACCGATCCGGTGCCACTGCAGCCGGTGGTTGGGGGGACACTTTCACGGTGACGGAACTGGCGGACGTGCCGATGGCGCGTGCGGTGGCAAGGATCTGGGTCTGCATCAATCGCAGGCGCGACGCCCATCCCGGTGAAGACGCCAAGAAGACGAGGCGGTCGTTGCGCAGGTTGGCGAATCTCACCTGCTCGCGCAACGGCGACGGCAACGTCTGGCGCAGGGCGCGATCCAGCGCTTCGAGCGCACTGGCCTTGCCGGCCAGTGTGGCGAAGGAGCCGCAGTCGGCTAGGGGCCTCGGCCCGTTGCCCTGGCGGCGAGTCATTGCTGGCGTGGTGCGTTGCATGGTGCCGGCATTCGACCTTGGTAAAGACATGCAAATCATACTCGTATCACGCGCCAGGAAGGCGCCAAGGACACTCGATCTCACCGACCGGCGCATGCGCTGGAAGCTGCTTTCGATGCTGTCGCTGGCGGTGTTCGGGCTGGTCGGGGCGGGTGTCGGGCTGGCCTTGATGGTGGCAAGTCCGCGCGATCGCGCGTTGACCGAAATACGCGATCTGCAAAAGCAGATCCGCAGCCAGGATGCCCAGTTGCACGGGGTGCGCACGGATGCCCACCGCGACCTGGACGCGCTGGCGGTGAAGCTGGGGCAGCTGCAGGCGCAGTCGACCCGGCTCAATGCCCTCGGCGAGCAGTTGGCGGAAGTCGGCAAGCTGGACAATGGCGAGTTCAATTTCGACCAGCAGCCCGCGGTCGGTGGGGTCGAGGACGCCAGCGGCACCGCCTATGCCCTGCCGCCAGCGCTGGACCGCAGCATCGACCAGTTGGCGGCCCAGTTCGATCGCCAGCAGGCGCAATTGTCGGCGCTGCAGAGCCTGTTGCTGGACGCGCGCATCGAGTCGAGCCTCAAGCCCACCGGCATGCCGGTTCAGGGCTACATCTCCTCCTATTTCGGTGTTCGCCCGGATCCCTTCGACGGGCATCCGGAGCGGCATACCGGCATCGACATCGCCACGCCCTACGGCACCTCCGTGCATGCCGTCGCCGAAGGCATGGTGACCTTTGCCGGGGTGCGCAACGGCTACGGCAACGTCGTCGAGATCGACCACGGCAACGGCTACATGACCCGTTACGCGCACAACAGCCGACTGGACGTGCATCCTGGCCAGCACGTGCAGGTGGGCCAGGTGATCGCCCAGGCGGGGTCGACCGGTCGTTCCACCGGCTCGCACGTGCATTTCGAGGTCTGGTACGACGGCCGCGTGGTCAATCCGCTGGCCTTTGTCCGCAACCACCGTTGACGCCGGGCCTGCCGTCCGGCCGCCCTTGAATCCGTCGCCGGCCGACGCCATGCAGGACGCTGGATCGGATGGTCGTTGGCCGCGATACCCCGGCTGCAGCCGGGCCGTGGCGGCCATGTAGTACCATGCCCGATCAGCTCGCGACCATGGCGGGCATTCTGTTCCCCAATCCGGAAAACCGATGTTCAACCGTGCCCTTACGAGCCTGTTTGGTAGCCGCAATGAGCGCGTTTTGCGCCAGCTTGCCAAGACTGTCCATCGCATCAATGCGCTGGAGCCCCAGTTCGAAAAGCTGAGCGATGAGGCGCTGCGCGGCAAGACCGAGGAATTCAAGCGCCGCGTCGCCGAAGGCGAGTCGCTGGAAAAACTGCTTCCCGAAGCCTTTGCCACCGTCCGCGAGGGTGCCCGCCGCACCTTGGGCATGCGCCACTACGACGTGCAGCTGATCGGCGGCATGGTGCTGCATTCGGGCAAGATCGCCGAGATGCGCACCGGCGAAGGCAAGACCCTGGTGGCGACCCTGCCGGTGTACCTCAATGCGCTGGCCGGCAAGGGCGTGCACGTGGTCACGGTGAATGACTACCTCGCCCGTCGCGACTCGGTGCAGATGGGCAAGCTCTACAATTTCCTCGGGCTGACCGTGGATGTGGTGTATCCGGGCATGGATCACGCCGACAAGCACGCCGCCTACGCCGCCGACATCACCTACGGCACCAACAACGAGATCGGTTTCGACTACCTGCGCGACAACATGGCGTTGAGCAAGGAGCAGCGCTACCAGCGCGGCCTGCACTACGCGATCGTCGACGAGGTCGACTCGATCCTGATCGACGAGGCACGCACCCCGCTGATCATCTCCGGCCCGGCCGAGGATTCCCCGCAGCTGTACCTGGCGGTGAACAAGATCGTGCCGCGGATGATCCGCCAGATCGAGGAAGAGGGCGAGGGCGACTACTGGGTCGACGAAAAGCAGAAGCAGGTCCATTTGTCCGAGGCGGGCATGCAGCATGCCGACGAGCTGCTGCGCGAGGATGGCGTGATCGAGCAGGACAGCGGCCTGTATGACTCCAAGAACCTGGCGGTGGTGCACCACCTCAACGCCGCGCTGCGGGCCAACGGCATCTACCAGCGCGACGTGGACTACATCGTGCGCGACGGCGAGGTGATCATCGTCGACGAATTCACCGGCCGCACGCTGCCGGGCCGCCGCTGGTCCGATGGCCTGCACCAGGCGGTGGAGGCGAAGGAGGGCGTGCCGATCCAGCGCGAGAACCAGACGCTGGCGACGGTGACGTTCCAGAACCTGTTCCGCATGTACAAGAAGCTGGCCGGCATGACCGGCACGGCCGATACCGAGGCGTTCGAGTTCCAGAGCATCTATGGCCTGGAGGTGGTGGTGATCCCCACCCACAAGCCGATGATCCGCAAGGACAACTCGGACATGATCTTCCTGTCGCAGGACCCGAAGTACCGCTCGGTGATCGAGGACATCAAGGACTGCCACAAACGCGGCCAGCCGGTGCTGGTCGGCACCACCTCGATCGAGGTGTCCGAGTTGCTGTCGAGCCTGCTGACCAAGGCCAAGGTGGCGCACGAGGTGCTCAACGCCAAGCAGCACGAGCGCGAGGCGCACATCGTGGCGCAGGCCGGCGCGCCAGGCCAGGTCACCATCGCCACCAACATGGCCGGCCGCGGCACCGACATCGTGCTCGGCGGCAGCCTCGATGCGGCATTGGCGGCCTTGCCCGAGGGCGCCAGCGAGGTGGACCGCCAGCGCGTCAAGTCGGAATGGAAGAAGTTGCACGAACAGGTGCTCGCCGCCGGCGGCCTGCACATCATCGGCACCGAACGGCACGAGTCGCGCCGCATCGACAACCAGCTGCGCGGCCGCTCCGGCCGCCAGGGCGACCCGGGCTCCTCGCGCTTCTACCTGTCGCTGGAAGACAACCTGCTGCGCATCTTCGGCGGCGAGGGCCTGGTGCGCTGGATGAAGCGCTTCGGCATGAAGGACGACGACGCGCTGGAAGACCGCATGATCAGCCGCCAGATCGAGAAGGCGCAACGCAAGGTCGAGCAGCACAACTTCGACATCCGCAAGCACCTGCTGGAATTCGACGACGTCGCCAACGACCAGCGCAAGGTGATCTACCGCCAGCGCGACGAACTGCTCGAGGGCGAGGATGTCTCCGCCACGGTCGCCGACATCCGCGAGGACGTGGTGCAGTCGATGGTGCTGCAGTACGTGCCGGCCGACAGCATCGACGAGCAGTGGGACCTGGCCGGGCTCGATCGCGAACTGGAGAGCGAGTTCGGCCTGTCCGCCGATCTCAAGCACTGGGTCGAGCAGCAGCACGAGATCGACGCGCAGATGATCCTGCAGCACACGCGCGAGCAGGTGAACGAGCTGTTCCAGGCCAAGGAGGCGCAGATCGGCGCGGAAACGATGCGCCAGCTGGAAAAGCACATCATGCTGACGGTGGTGGACAATGCCTGGAAGGACCACCTTTCCAGCATGGATTATCTGCGCCAGGGCATTTATCTGGTCGGTTACGCCCAGCAGGACCCCAAGCAGGCGTTCAAGCGCGAATCGTTCCGGCTGTTCTCCGAGATGCTCGGCAGGATCAAGTCAGAAGTGGTGCAGATGCTGGCGCGCATCCGCGTTCGCAGCGAAGAGGAAGTCGCCGCGATGGAGGCGGAGCAGCAGCGCATGGCCGAGCGCCTGCAGAAGCAGATGCTGGCCACCGGCGGTGGTGCCCCGGTCGGAGCCTTCGGCGGCGAGGAAGTGCCGCAGGTCGGTCCCGGCATGCGGCTGGCGCCGGCGCCGCAGGCGCAGGCCGGTCCGAAGGTGGGCCGCAACGAGCCATGTCCATGCGGTTCGGGCAAGAAATTCAAGCATTGCCATGGCCAGCTGGCCTGAGCGGGAAGTGAGACAAGACGAGTGAGGAAAGAGAAGGCCGCGCGGCTTTCTCTCACGACTCACTCCTCTTCACCCACGGCTGGCTGTTCAGTCCCCGCCGCCCGGTGGCCGCGTGCGATGGGGTTCGGCCTTGACCGTGATGTAGCGGGGCTCCTCCGCATCGATCTGCAACGCGGTCAGTTCGCCGCCCCACACGCAGCCGGTGTCGATCGCGTACACGCCGAGACCGGCGAAGCGACCCAGCGCGGACCAGTGGCCGCAGACGATCCGTGTATCCCGCCGGCGCATGCCGGGCACCGAGAACCAAGGATACAGGCCCGGCTTCTGCGTGCCGGGAATGTCCTTGGCCTCGAAGTCGATCCGGCCGTTGACGTCGCAGTAACGCATGCGCGTCATCGTGTTGATGGTGGCGCGCTGGCGCTCCAGGCCCTGCAGCCGGCTGGACCACACCGCGGGGCGATTGCCGAACAGGTTGCGCAGCAGGCGCGGGTGACGGGGGCTGGACAGCTCGCGTTCCACCTCCTGCGCGGCGCGCATGGCCTGCCGCAGGGTCCACATCGGCGCCAGGCCGGCGTGGACCATGGTCCAGTTGAGTTTCTCGTCGTGGTGCAGCAGCTTCTGCGAGCGCAGCCACTCGAACAGCACCGGCGCGTCGTCGGCGAACAGCACGTTGCGCAACTCGGGGTTCACCCGCGCCTGCGCGTCGGGACGTCGTTGCGCGATCGCCAGCAGGCTCAGGTCGTGATTGCCCAGGGTGACCACGCTGGACTCGCGCAAGCCGTGGATCAGCCGCAGCGTCTCCAGCGACTGGCCGCCGCGGTTGACCAGGTCGCCGCAGAACCAGAGCTGGTCCTGCGCCGGATCGAAGCGCAGTTTTTCGAGCAGTCGCTGAAGTTCGGGGTAGCAACCCTGCACGTCGCCAATCGCGTACGTAGCCATGTCAGAGCAGGGCCATCAGTGCAGCGTGCGCGGAATGGACAGGGTGAATGTCGGGATCGTCGCCTCAAACTCGGTGCCGTCGTCGGCGAGCATCTGGTAGCTGCCGCCCATGATGCCTACCGGCGTTTCCAGCACCGCGCCCGAGGTGTATTCGAAATTTTCACCGGGCCGCATCCACGGCTGTTCACCGACCACGCCGTCCCCCCTCACTTCCTCCACCTTGCCGTTGGCATCGGTGATCATCCAGTGGCGGGTGAGCAGGCGCGCGGGCAACCTGCCGGCGTTGCGCAGGGTGATCGTGTAGGCGAAAACGTAGCGATTGTCACCGGGCTTCGATTGGTCGGGGACGAAGCGGGTTTCGACCTGCACGTCGATCGTGTAGGAAGATTTTTCAGTCATGCCGGGATTGTAAGGCCTGCCGTCGCGAATGGGGGCGGCCGATTTCACTGGCCCGCCGGCTCCTGCAGGAGACTGCCATAGACCTTGGCCAGTCGCACGAAATCCGCAGGCGCGAGGGTCTCGGCACGGGCCTTGGGGTCCACGTCCGCGCGTCGGATGGCATCGCTGTCGAGCAGTTGCTTGAGCGCATTGGCCAGCGTTTTCCGGCGTTGCCCGAAGGCCGCCTTGACCACCGCATACACATGGCGTGGATCGGCATCGTGCAACGCGTCGGCGGCCAGCGGGGTCAGCCGCACCACCGCCGACTCGACCTTGGGTGGCGGGCGGAAGGCCTCCGGCGGCACCTCGAAAAGCGGCTCGACGCGACAGGCCAGCTGCAGCATCACCGAAAGTCGCCCGTAGACCTTGCTGCCCGGTTCGGCGGCCATCCGCTCGACCACCTCCTTCTGCAGCATGAAGTGCATGTCCCGGATCGCCGCGGCGTGCTCGACGCAGTGGAACAGGATGGGGCTGGAGATGTAGTAGGGAAGGTTGCCGGCAAGACGCAGTCGCGGCACGCCATGACGGTGGGCGATGGCGGTGAAATCCACCTTGAGCACGTCCGCCTGGACGATGGTCAGCTCGCCGATGGCGGCGGCACGGGCGCGCAGGCCGGGGATCAGGTCGCTATCGAGCTCGACCGCCGTGAGCTTGCCCGCGGCGGCGAGCAGCGGCAGCGTGAGCGCCCCTTCGCCGGGGCCGATCTCAAGCAGGAAATCCTCGGCTCGCGGTGCGATCGAGCTGACGATCCAGTCGATGTAGCGGCGATCGTGCAGGAAGTGCTGGCCGAAGCTTTTCTTGGGGCGCGCGTTCATGAGAGCAGGAGTGAGTGAGGAGGAGAGCGAAGTGGGAGCGGTGTCGGGCGGCCTTTACTCACTTCTCGCTCCTCTCTTCTCGCCGGCGCACCAGCGCGAGCGCCATGTTCGCCGCGGCGATCAGGCTGGCCGGGTCGGCCTTGCCGCTGCCGGCCAGGTCGAGCGCGGTGCCGTGGTCGACCGATGTGCGGATGAACGGCAGGCCGAGGGTCAGGTTCACGGTGCGGTCGAACGCCTCGCTCTTCAGCACGGGCAGGGCCTGGTCGTGGTACATCGCCAGCACCGCGTCGTAGCGGGCCCGCTGTGGCGGTATGAAGGCGGTATCGGCCGGCAGCGGGCCAAGCAGGTGCATGCCCTCGCGGCGCAAGGCGTCGAGCACGGGGATCACGGTATCCACCTCCTCGTGGCCCAGGTGTCCGCCCTCGCCCGCGTGCGGGTTGATGCCGAGCACCGCGATGCGCGGTTCGTCCAGGCCGAATTTGCCGCGCAGCTCGCGATGGACGATACGCAGCGTGCGCTCGAGCAGCACCGGCGTGATGGTGGCGGCAACGGCGGCGAGCGGCAGGTGGGTGGTGGCCAGCGCCACGCGGAGCTCGGGGCTGGCCAGCATCATCACCACGTCGGCGCCGGCACGCTCGGCGAAAAACTCCGTGTGCCCGCTGAAGCGGATGCCGGCATCGTTGATCGAGGACTTCTGCAGCGGCGCCGTCACGATGGCGTCGTAGCGGCCCGCCAGGCAGCCATCGGCCGCCTCGGCCAAGGTGGCCAGCACATGCCGTGCATTGCGCGGGTCGGGCCGGCCAGGGACTTCCTCGCATGTCAGCGGAACGTGGCGGACGCGCAGGGTGCCGGGCTGGCGCTCGCCGCCTGCGCTGCCGTCGTCGTCAAGCAGCGCGATGCGAAGTCCGCATCGTGCGGCGGCGCGGTCGAGCAGGTCGCGGTCGGCGATGGCCACCAGGCTGGCCGCCAGCGGCGTGGCGGCCAGCCGGATCAACAGTTCCGGACCGACGCCGGCCGGCTCACCGGCGGTGACCGCGAGCCGGGGCAGTGGCATCGCCTTCAACCGGCCTGGGACGATGCGCCGGCGTCGGCCTGGTTGTCGGCGCCGCGCAGGGCGGGCACCAGGATCTTGATGTAGGCGTCGGAACGCAAGTCGCGCAGGTAGTCGTCATACACCTGCTCCGCCTTGCGGTTGCCGATCGCCTGGCGTGCCTGTTCGCGCTGCAGCTGCACGGTCTGGTCGCTCTGGCGGGTGCCGAGACGCTGCACGATATGCCAGCCGGCCGGGCTCTGGAACGGCTGCGAAACCTGGCCGTCCTTCAGCTGCGCCAGTTGCGCGCCGATCGCCGTGCCCCAGGCATCGGGCTTGAACCAGCCCATGTCGCCGCCGATGTTGGCGGTGGTGTCGTCCTTGGAGTACTCCTTGGCCAGGGCGGCGAAGTCTTCGTGCTTGTTGACGATGCGGTTGTAGATGTCCTTCGCCTGCTGCTCGGCCTGCGCTTCGGATACGAGGTCGCTGGGCTTGATCAGGATCTGCCGCGCATGCAGCTCGGTCACCATGGTGCGATCGCTCTTGCGCTCGCCGATCAGCTTGAGGATGTGGAACCCGGTCGGGCCGCGCAGGGCCGCGCTGACATCCCCCGGCTTCATCGATTCGACGGTGTCGGCGAAGGCGGCCGGAATCTCGTCCATCCGGCGCCAGCCGAGGTCGCCGCCGTCCAGCGCGTCCGGCGCATCGGAAAAGCGGATCGCGGCGGCGTGGAAATCCATGCCGCCCTTGATCGCCGCAATCGCCTGCTCGGCCTTGGCCTGGGCGGCATGGATGGCGGCCGCGTCGGCGCCGCCGGGGATGCTGATCTGGATGTGCGCGAGGTGGACTTCGCCGGTTTTGTAGGTCGGACTGTTGAGCAGGTTGTCGATCTCGCCATCGGTCACCGAGACGGAGTTCTGCACCACGCTCTGATGCAGGCGCTGGACGGTGATCTGGTCGGCCAATTGCTGCCGGAACGCGGCAAAGCTGGCGCCGCTGTGCTCCACCGCCGCGCGCAGCTGGTCGGGGGTGAGCTTGTTCTGCTGTGCCACGCCGGCCACGGCCCGGTCGACGTCCTCACTGGACACGGTGATGCCCTGGTCCTGCGCCTTCTGCACCTGCAGGCGCATCAGGATCAGCCGGTTCAGCACCTGCTGCTGCAACACGTTCAGGGGCGGCAACTGCTCGGTGTGACCGGCGTATTGCTGCTGGACCGAGCGCACCGCGTCGCCCAGCTCGCTCTGCAGGATGACGTCGTCGTTGACGACGGCGACGATGCGGTCCAGCGGCTGATTGCCGGTGGAGCCGGTGGCGCCGGGGGTCAGCAGCTGGGCCTGGACGGGCAGCATGATCGCAAGTGCGAGCAGGAAGGACGCAATGAGTTGCTTCATCAGTGGAAAGCCTGGGTCGCCGGGGCGATGATGTTTATTGATAGCCGAGAATATCACGGCGCAGCAGTGGATCGATTTGGCCGCCCGATGAGCCGAGCCCCTTGAAAACCACTTCGAACATGATCGCATTGTCGCGTTTGTTGATATTGCTGCCGGCGGGAAGCGGCACGGTACCGAAGTAGGCCTGGTTGACGTAATTGCGATCAACCAGGCGCAGCGTCACGCAGCAGCTGTCGTATTCGACGCCGGCCATCGCCTCGATGGTGCCGGTCGGCGTGGTGGTGCCCGCGATCGGCTTGGCGTACGTCCACGCACCCGTCAGGCGCCAGCGGTCGGACACCGGGTAGACAGCGGAGGCGCTGTATTGTTCCAGCAGCCCGCGCCGAAAGTAGTACGAGAAGTTCAGCACGCCGTCGATGCCCAGCCGGCGCTGCAGGCGCACGGTGGCCAGATCGGTCTGGCGCGCGTTGGGATCCCACTGGTAGGAACTGCTCAGCTTCCACTTGTCGTCGAGCAGCACGTCCAGCTGGGCCACGTAGGCCGAGTGCACCCAGTCGGTGGCGGGAGCGACGGTATTCTGACTGTTCGGCAGCCGCACCCGTTGCGGGGCGAAGTAGTGGATCTGGCCGAGGCTGGCCGACACGCGCTCGACACCGTCGTCGTCCAGCAAGCGGGTGGTCAGGGCCGCCGTGAGGTTGTTGGCATTCATCTGGCGGTCCGCGCCGGAGTACTGGTTCGGCGAGAACAGTTGCCAGTAGTCGAACGACATCTGGTTGGTGTCGAACAGCGGCAGGTTGTCCTGGTTGCGGTAGGGCACGTACAGGTAGTACAGGCGCGGCTCCAGCGTCTGCGTGTAGCTGTCGCCGAAGATCGACGTGCCGCGATCGAAGACCAGGCCGCTGTCGATGCTGGCGATCGGCAGCGAGCGGGTCGGCGACTGCTGGTTGAACGGGCTGGCGGCACCGCCGGCAAGCAGGCCGGTGTAGCCGTAATTGCGGTAGTCGCCGTTGAGCTGGTAGGCGGTGTAGCGGTACGCCAGGCGGGGTTTCACGTACCAGGCGGCAGTGCCGAAATCGGCGCTGAGGTACGGGTAGAGGTCCTCGCGCCCGCCCTCGATCGAGGCGTTCCTGCTGAACGACACGGCGCTGGCGTCGACACCGGTCTCGAGCCAGCGCGAGAGCGGCGCGTCCAGGCTGAATCGTGCATAGGGCAATTGCTGGTAGGGCAGCGAGGCATCCGTCGCAAACGGATTGGTGTTCTGGTAGATGGTGCCGCCGAAAGAGGCGTTCCACCATTTCCCGCTGGTCATGATCGCGGCGTTGGATGCCAGCGAATACACCACGGTATGCGACAGCGCATTGCCGTAGTCGTAGACGTAGCTGCTGTCGGAGACGTGGTTGTACGAGCCGACGAATTGCCAGCCGTCCCACAGGCTGGTCTGGTCGGTCGCGGCGATCAGGTAGCGCGAGTTGCCCTGGGTCTGCGCCAGGCCGTCGCTGCTGCCGTGGTCGCGCGGCACATATTCGGTGTTGATCTGGCCCTTGCTGCCTGCCGTCAGGTAACGGAACTCGCTGGCCAGCATGATGCCGCGGCTGGTGTAGATGCGCGGATCGAGAGTGGCGTCGTAGTTCGGCGCCAGGTTGAGGTAGTACGGCGTGCTCAGCTCGAAGCCGGCGCGGCTGCTGCGGCCAAAACTCGGGTAGAGGAAGCCGGACTTGCGCCGGTGGTCGATCGGGAAACTGAAATAGGGCAGGTACAGAAACGGCACCTTGCCGATGCGCATGGTGGCATCGCGCGCCACGCCGACCCCGTTGGCCTTGTCGATGGTGATCGACTTGCCGCGAAACTCCCATACGTGAGCGCCGACATCGCAGGTCGAATAGGTGGCCTGCGAATAGACGCTGTGCTCCGCGTCCAGCAGCTGCCCCTGCCGGGCGACGCCGTTGCCGCGCGCATCCAGCATCTGGTAGCGGACGTGGTCGGCGATGCCGCGGCTGGCTTGCGTGTTGCCGCGCATATGGGTGCCGGCGATCAGTTCCCCGGCTTCCTGGTAGCGCACGTTGCCACGGGCGTCGTAGTCGGTGGTGGCGCTGTCGTAGTCGGCGGTGTCGGCCTGCAACCGCTGGTCCGCGCGCTGCAGGGTGACGTCGCCGGACAGGTGGTACACCGTCCGGCTGGAGCTGTCGACGTGGCGGGCGCTGACAAGGGAGGGGCTGGTGTCGCGCAGGCTGCTGTCCTTGCTCAGGCTCGGGTCGTAGAACTCGAGCATGGCGTTCGGCCGGCACATGGCATAGTTGTAGGGGCGCGGCCTGCAGCTGAACGATCCCAGCGGGCACACCGTTTCGGCGCCATCCAGCGACGACCCGGGACGGTTCTGGCCTCCCCGGGCATCGGCCTGCCCGCCGATCAAGGCAAGGGCGGCGGCAATGGCCAGAAGGCGGCGCGGGGGGAGCTTGGACGTCACTGGGGAAATCTGCCGGCTTTGAAGGCTGGTTAAGCTAGCAGAAAGGCCCTCACGAAGGCAGGCGCGGCGCGACCGGATGGGGCGCGATTCAGTGTCTGGCGGGCCTGCCGGGCATCGGGCGGCGCGCACGGGCCGGTGTCGGCGGGCCTCGCCGAGCCGTGGCGCGGTCGGTGGCCTCAGCCCACCAGCGCGCCGACATGCGCGCTGGCGCTGGCCGCCAGCGCGGCCAGGTCGTAGCCACCCTCCAGGGTGGAAACGACCCGCCCGTGGGCGTGCCGATGGGCCAGTGCCGCCAGGCGCTCGGTCACCCAGACGTAATCCTCCTGGCCCAGCCGGATATCGGCCAGGGGATCGTTGCGATGGGCATCGAAGCCGGCCGAGATCAGGACCAGCTGTGGCTTGAACGCATCCATCTGCGGCAGCAGCCGGTGGGCCCACAGGTCGCGAAACTCGTACGAACCGGTGCCGGGCGACAGCGTGCCGTTGAAGATGTTGCCCACGCCGTGCTCGTCCTCGGCGCCGGAATCGGGGTAGAGCGACGATTGATGGCTGGATGCGAACAGCACCCGCGGCTCCTGCTCGAAGATCGCCTGGGTGCCGTTGCCGTGGTGCACGTCGAAATCGGCGATGGCCACCCGCTTCAGTCCGTGCGCGGCCAGCGCGTGCGCGGCTGCCACGGCGACGTTGTTGAACAGGCAGAACCCCATCGCCCGGTCGCGCGTGGCGTGGTGGCCCGGTGGGCGCACGGCGCAGAAGGCGTGCGCCGTCGCGCCGGACATCACCGCATCCACCGCGGCCACGTTGGCACCAGCCGCGCGCAGCGCGGCCTCGACCGAGCCGACCGACATCGAGGTGTCCTCGTCCAGCGCGAAGTTGCCTTCGAGCGGCTCGCTGGCGAGGATGCGATCGAGGTACTCGGCGCTGTGCACGCGCAACAGCTGCTCGCGTGTCGCCCGCGGCGCCTCGATGCGGTCCAGTGCCGCGTGCCGGTCATGATCCAGCGCCCGCAAGACGGCGCGCAGGCGCGCCGGGCGCTCGGCGTGTCCCGGGCCGGGATCGTGCTGCAGGCAGGCGGGATGGGTGTATAGGCGCAGCATGCGGCCGACTACGCTCCGGCCCCGGGTTTGCGGCGACGCTCGTGCTGCCACAGGACTTCGCCGTGGCCGCTGGCGCGCGCCAGCACCCGCGCGATCACGAACAGCAGGTCGGACAGGCGGTTGAGGTAACGCTGCGGCTGGCTGCGGATCGCCTCCACCCTGGCCAGCGCGATCACCTCGCGCTCGGCGCGCCGGCATATCGTCCGCGCCAGATGGGCGCAGGCCGCGGCCATGCCGCCGCCCGGCAGGATGAACTCCTTCAGCGGCGGCAAGGTCTCGTTGAGCCGGTCGAGAATCGTCTCCAGACGCTCGATGTCGCTGTCCTCGACCATCGCCATGCCGGGGATGCACAGTTCGCCGCCGAGGTCGAACAGGTCGTGCTGCACCTGGTTCAGGGCCTCCCGCACCTCGTCGCCGACGCCTGCGGTGGCCAGCACCATGCCGATGCTGCTGTTGAGTTCGTCCACCGTGCCGTAGGCGGCGACCCGCAGCGAGTCCTTGCCCACGCGCGAACCGTCGCCCAGGCCCGTGCTGCCGTCGTCACCGGTGCGGGTGTAGATCCTGGAGAGGCGGTTGCCCATGGCGCGGGGTTGCTCAGGCGGTCGCGGGCGCCGCCGCCAGCATCGTGTAGCGGCGCGACAGCAGGGCGAAGCCACCGAACAGGATCGCGCTCCACAGCAGCGTTCCCGGCAGCGAGCCGTACTGGTAGAACGGCAACCCGGCAACGTAGCAGGCGGTGAGGCCGGAGAGGCTGGCGGCATACATGCCCGAACCCAGCCAGACGAAGAAATTGGTCACCACGAAGAAGCCGGTGGCGCTGGCGCCCGCCGCGATCGCGATGTTGAGCGGCCTGGCGCGGCCGCGCAAGGCGAAACCGGCGAAGGCGGTAAGCGCGATGCAGGCGTAGATGATCGGCGCGATCGTGACCCAGTCGCGTACCTGGGCTGCGGGCAGCGACAGGGCAATCACCCCGTCGGCCACCGCCATGGCGGCGAGCGGGGCCAGGATCGCCCACCGGCGGTCGGCGAAATAAGCTCCGCCGAACAGGGCCATGGCCTCCACCGGGGTGAAGTTCCACGGCAGCAAACCGGGCAGGAAATGCACCACCAGCCGATAGCCCGCCGCGAACCCGATCATGGCGAACAGCACCAGCGTGCGTGGCGTGAGCAGGCGGGTGGCGGGATCGTGCGGGTTGCGGTTCATCGGTAATCCAGGGAGGCTCGCGGAACAGGCACACAGGATACTGGAATTTTTCCGGCGTGACCGGTGCGCGCGGCATGCGAGGGCAGCGGGTATCATGCGTGGCATGAGCGCGAACACCGATATTCTCGTCGTCGGCGGCGGCCTGGTCGGGGCCAGCCTGGCCATTGCCCTGGATGCCGCCGGCCTGGCCGTGACCCTGGTGGAAGCCGCCGCGCCGCGGACCGACGCGCAACCCAGTTACGACGAGCGCAACCTGGCCCTTGCCCGCGCCAGCGTCAACGGACTCGAGGCGATCGGGGTGTGGCGCCACGCCGGCGCCGGTGCCACGCCGATCCGCCACATCCATGTCAGCCGCGCCGGTGAATTCGGCACCGCCCGCATCGATGCGGACCGGCATGGGGTCGATGCGCTGGGCTGGACCCTGCCGGCGCGCGAACTCGGTGCCGCCTTGCTGCGCCGGCTCGACGAGTGCAGCCGGGTGACCCGGCTGGCGCCCGCCACCGTGCTGGCGCTGGAGCCCCTGACCGGCGGTTGGCGCGCGCGGGTGGAGACTGCCGACGGCGTGCGCACGCTCGATACGCCCTTGCTGGTCGGCGCCGACGGCAGCGAGTCCCTGGTCAGGAGCCAGCTCGGCATCGAGGCACAGCGGCATGATTACCGGCAGACGCTGTTCGTCGGCACCGTGACGGCCGAGCGCGAGCACGCCCACCGCGCCTACGAGCGCTTCAGCGACGCCGGCCCGATTGCCCTGCTGCCGCTGGCCGAGCGGCGCTGCGGCCTGGTGCTGACCGTGGCCGCCGAGCAGGCGGCGGCGGTGGCGGCGCTGGACGACGACGCCTACCTCGCGCTGGCCCAGCAACGGTTCGGCTGGCGGCTGGGCAGGCTCAGCCGGCCCGGCAAGCGGCATCCCTACCCGATCCAGCGCATCGCGGCCGCGCGTTTGACGGCGCCGCGTGCGGTGCTGGTCGGCAATGCGGCGCAAACCGTGCACCCGATCGGCGCGCAAGGCTTCAACCTGGGCCTGCGCGATGCGCTGACCCTGGCCGAGCTGGTCAGCACGGCGGCCGAGCCCGGCGCGGCGGAACTGCTGCGGCGCTATGTCGAGCGGCGCACGCCCGATCGCGACGGCACCATGCTGATGAGCCATGGCCTGGTGCGGCTGGCCTGCCTGCCGCAGCCCGCGCTGGCGCCGTTGCGGTCGCTGGCGCTGCTGGCCTGCGATCGACTGCCGCCGCTGCAACGCGCGCTCGCGCGCCGCGGCATGGGTTTTCGCGGCGAGCCGCCGCTGGCCGTGCTGGAGCGCCTGCCATGAACCTGCCGGTTGCCGAAGCCCCGTCGCGGCGCCGTGCGCCGGCGCTGGATGTCGCCGTGGTCGGCGGCGGCATGGTCGGCGCCGCCACGGCGCTGGCGCTGGCGCGCGCCGGTTTCGGCACCGCGCTGCTGGAGGCGCGCGCGCCGGCACCCTGGCACGCCGACGCCGAGGTCGACCTGCGCGTGGTCGGGCTGGCGCCCTCGGCGGTGGCCTTGCTGGACGAACTCGGCGTATGGCCGTCCATCCGGGCGGCGCGGGTCGGGCCGTATGCGCACATGCACGTGTGGGATGCCGAGAGCGGCGCGGCGATCGATTTCGATGCCGCCCGCGAGGGGCACGACCGGCTCGGCTACATCGTCGAGAACAACCTGGTGCAGTGGATGCTGTGGCAGCAGCTGGAGCGTGCGGGCGTGCGCCGCCTGTGTCCGGCCACGGTGACCGCTTTCGAGGCGCGCGAGGACCGCATCCAGCTGCAGCTGGCCGACGGCGAACAGCTCGCGGCCGGTCTGCTGGTGGCCGCCGACGGCGCCGCCTCGCCGCTGCGCCAGCTGGCGGGTATCGCCACCCATGGGCGCGACTACGCCCAGCACGCGGTGGTCGCCCATCTGTCGACCGAGCGCCCGCACCGATGCACGGCATGGCAGCGGTTCCTGCGCAGCGGCCCGCTGGCGCTGCTGCCGCTGGCCGACGGCCGCAGTTCGCTGGTGTGGTCGCTGCCCGAGGCCGAGGCGCAGCGCGTGCTGGCACTGGACGATGCGGCCTTTGCCGACGAAGTGGGCGTGGCCAGCGACTTCAGGCTCGGCCGCATCACCGCCACCAGCGCCCGTGCCGCGTTCCCGTTGCGATTGCGGCTGGCCGAACGCTACCTGGCGGAGCGCATGGTGCTGCTGGGCGACGCCGCGCACGCCGTGCATCCGCTGGCGGGGCAGGGCGTCAACCTGGGCTTGCGCGACGTGGTCGAGTTGCGCGCCACCTTGCTGGCCGCGCGAGCCGCCGGTCGCGACATCGGCGCCAGCCACGTCTTGCGCCGGTACGCCCGGCGCCGACGCAGCGCCGACACCCTCGATGCGCTCGGTTTCGACGCGCTGGCACGGATCTATGCCGTGCAGTCGCCGGCGCTGGTCGCCGCGCGCGGACTGGGCGTGCGCCTGTTGAACGAATGGCAGCCGTTGAAGCGGCGCCTGGCGGACCACGCCGCGGGACGATGAAGTTCGCCCGCGCGAAGGCCATGACCGCCGTTCGCGGATGAAACCGCTTGCCCATGCGAGGATGCTGCCCATGCGACCGACCCGGCTGTGCTGTCTGCTCTTGCTCGCGGGATCCACCTTCGCCGCCCAGGCGAGGATGGTGCATCGACCGGTGGACTGGACGGGGGACGACGGCACCCGCTTCCACAGCGTGCTGGTCTACGACGATGCCAGCGCGGTGAAGCGGCCGGGGCTGCTGATGGTGCCGAACTGGTATGGCATCAACGCGGCGGCGGTGCAGAAGGCCGAGATGATCGCCGGCCGCGATTACGTGATCCTGCTCACCGACATGTACGGCGTCGGCGTGCGGCCGCAGCCGGGGCATGCCGACCAGGCGCGGGCGGCGGTGGCGCCGCTGTACGCCGATCGCGGCCTGATGCGGCGGCGGGTCGACGTCGCCCTGGCCCAACTCAGGGCCCAGGCCGGCACGGCACCGATCGACCCGTCGCGGCTGGCGGCGATCGGCTTCTGCTTTGGCGGCTCGGCCGTGCTCGACCTGGCCCGCAGCGGCGCCGACGTGGCCGCGGTGGTGTCGTTCCACGGCGGGCTGGACACCGACGATCCGGCGCTGGCGAAGAACATCAAGGCGCGCGTGCTGGCGATGAACGGTGCCGACGACGCCGGCACCATGCCCGATGCGGGGAAGTTCCTGGACGAGATGCGCGGCGACCCGTCCGAATGGCAGTTCGTGGTGATCGGCCATGCCGTGCACTGCTTCACCGAGGTTGGCGAGCATTCGCCCGGCTGCCGCTATGACGCCGGGGCCGCCGCGCGCAGCTACCGCCTGATGCGCGACTGGCTCGGCCACGCCTTCGCCGGCACGCCCTGACGCATGCGCGGCGCCGGCGTTCGGCTCAGCCCGGCAGCACCTCGCCGTGGCGGAACAGAGAGGTGCGGTTGCGACCCTCGCGCTTGGACGCGTAGAGCGCCTTGTCGGCGGCATTGACCAGCACGCCGGGGTCGGTCATGTCGGCCTCCCTGGCGGCGAGGCCGATGCTGATGGTGACCGTGATCTGCGCATTCTCGACGCGGATCTTCAGGCTGGCCACCTTTTCGCGCAGGCGCTCGGCGGCATGCAGCGTAGCCTCCACGTCGGCGTCGCGGCAGAGCACGAAAAATTCCTCGCCGCCCATGCGGCAGACGGAGTCCTCCTTGCGTGCCGAGGCGCGAATGACGGCGGCGACGTCGATCAGTACCTGGTCGCCGGTGGCGTGGCCCCAGGTGTCGTTGACGTCCTTGAACGAGTCGATGTCGATCATCATCACCGTCATCGGCGCGCCCGAACGGATCGAGGCGCCCCACGCCTGCGACAGCGAGTCCATGCCGGCGCGGCGGTTCTGCAGGCCGGTGAGCAGGTCGGTCAGCGCGAAGCGCTCCAGCTTGCGGTTGCTGATCGCCAGTTCGGCGGAAAACTGTTTCAGCTGGGCCCGATCCTGCTCCCACTGGTTCAGCAGCTTCACGTATTGCATGGCCGCCGTCAGGCGAATCTGCAGCATGCCGGCAAGCACCGGCGCGGTCAGGTAGTCGTTGGCGTGGCAGTCGAGCGTCTGCTGGGCCGCCGTGGCGTCGGCACCGTTGAGCACCAGCAGGTAGATCGATTGCCCCCAGGCGGTGGCGCGCAGCGCACGGCAGAGCGCCCAGCCATCCATCGCCGGCAGGCGGGCGTCGACCACCACGATCTGCGGCATCGCCCGCAGCGCCATGGCCAGCCCCTGCTCGCCGCTTTGCGCCGATGGCACCTGCGCACCGAACAGGTCGTCCAGGGTTTTCGCCAGCAGCGCCCGCATGGCCGGGTCGTGCGCCACCCACAGCACGCGCGGCATGGCCGACAACGGGTCGCCGCCGCCGGCACCGGCCGCGCCGCTGACCAGGTCGGCGAAGGGCGGCAGGGTGGCGGCCGGCACCTGCAGCAGGCTGCTCCAGTCGCGCCAGCGCGCCAGGATCTGGTCGACCAGTTCGCCGGTCTGCCCGGCATCGAGGCCAAGCTTTCCGCCCAGCAGCATCAGTTCGGACACCGTGCCGGCGCGGTCGTCTGCCGTTGCCGAAGCCAGGTCCGCCAGCCGCCTGGCCTGGTAGAACAGGTGCACCAGCTTGTGCGGCCTGGAGCCGTCGACAAACCCGGAAGCGTCGGGCGCCTCGTGCCATTGCACCGGTTCGGCCAGCGCCTTGGGAATGCCGCAGTCGGCCAGCAGCAACCCCGTCAACTGGTTGTGATCCACGTGCAGGTGCTCGCGCTCGAGCGCCAGCATGTTGTCGCTGCGCACCTGCAGCAAGCGCGAATAGTCATCCGGATAGAGCGTGGCGAGGGCCAGGTAGCCGATGCGGGCCATCAGCCCGCAGGCGAACAGTTCGTCGGGGGAGGCGACCCGGGTGAGCTTGCCCAGCTCCTGCATCGCCACCGCCATCAGCAGCGAATGCGACCAGAACGCGGTGTAGTCGAAGCCCTTGCACGCGCCCTCGCGGTATTGGTCGACCAGCGAGAATCCCATCGCCAGCTGGCGCACGGCTTCCAGGCCCAGGCGCATGATCGCGTCGGGAATGCTGGCCACCGGCCTGCCGCCGGAGTGCGCCGCATTGGCCATGTGCAGCAACCGGCTGGAGGTCACCGGGTCGGTCTGCACCACCCGCGCGATCTCGTCGAGGCTGGCGTCGTCGCGCCGGCAGATCCGCATGATCGCCAGCGCCACTCCCTTGGGGCTGGGCAGACCGCCATTGAGCCGCAGTTGTTCGATGGCTGTCATGCGTCCTTGTCCGATCGCTCGGCGGCTTGAGAGGGTTGGCTGCCGAGCGTGCTGCGCGGCGGCGTTCGAGCAGTTCGTGGTCGCTCGCCCCGAGCGGTGCGCGAATGATGGGGGTTTTGCACCGAAAAATCATGTCTTCTTGGCAGCGGTTCCGCGGGTCGTGGGTCGCGGTGCCGTCGCCATCGCCGTCATCTCCGCATTACCGCCGCCCGCCACGCAGGGTGCGCCCGTACTGATGCACTTCGTCGACCAGGATTTTCACCTGCTCGGGCTGTACTTCCGGGGTGATGCCATGGCCGAGGTTGAAGATGTGGCCGGGATGGTTGCCGTAGCTGTCCAGCACCATGCGTGCCTCCCGCCGGACCACCGCCGGAGCGGCCCGCAGGATCGCCGGGTCGAGGTTGCCCTGCAGCGCGACCCGGCCGCCCACGGCGGCGCGCGCGTCGGCCAGGTCGATGGTCCAGTCCACGCCGAGGCCGGCACAGCCGGTG
The DNA here is from genome assembly GCA_028866435.1 of Lysobacteraceae bacterium. GTDB lineage: Bacteria > Pseudomonadota > Gammaproteobacteria > Xanthomonadales > Rhodanobacteraceae > Rhodanobacter. The sequence goes on from JAGWIC010000006.1 coordinate 37,145, forward strand.
TCGGCCAGCGCGGCAAGGTGCTGGCCCGCGCCCTTGGAAAACAGCACCACCGGCAGCTCGCGCGATGCGGCGTCGGCTTTCAGCGCGGCGACGATCTGCGCCATGGTGCGCAGCGAGAACTCGCGAAACGGACCGGGGCCGAGCAGGCCGCCCCAGGTGTCGAAGATCATCAGCGCCTGCGCGCCCGCCGCCGCCTGGGCGATCAGGTAGGCGGCGACGGCCTGCGCCAGCGTGTCGAGCAGCTGGTGGGCGAGTTTCGGCTCGTTCCAGCACATCGCCTTGAGCGTGGCGAAATCCTTCGAGCCGCGGCCCTCGACCATGTAGCAGGCCAGCGTCCAGGGACTGCCGGAGAAGCCGATCAGCGGCACGCGGCCGCGCAGTTCCTTGCGGATCAGGCGCACGGCGTCCATGACGTAGCGCAGCTCGCCGTCCATGTCGGGTACGGCAAGTTTGTCGATATCGGCCTTGCTGCGCAGCGGGCGCGCGAACTGCGGGCCTTCGCCCTCGGCAAACGACAGGCCCAGGCCCATCGCGTCGGGGACGGTGAGGATGTCGGAAAACAGGATCGCGGCATCGAGATCGAACCGGTCCAGCGGCTGCAGGGTCACCTCGCAGGCGAATTCCGGCTGCTGCGCCAGGCCCATGAAGCTGCCGGCACGTTCCCGCGTGGCGCGATATTCGGGCAGGTAGCGACCGGCCTGGCGCATCACCCAGATCGGCGTGGTATCGGTGGGCTCGAGGCGCAGCGCGCGCAGGAAGCGGTCGTTTTTCAGCACGTCAGGCATGGTCGTCAACTTGGGAGAGAGGGCCTCAGCGGCCGTAGGGGCCTTCCTGGCCCTGGGCGAACATCACCCGAAAGCCGCGCTTGAGCTGGGCGTCGCGGGTCTTCTCGAACGCGGCGATCGCCTCGTCGCGTTCGAGGAACTGTTCGCGCTTCATGCTGGCGCGGCCGCCCTGGGTGCCGGACTCGCGATACAGCGTCCAGCCGCCGAGCAGATCCTGTTCGAGGGTGATCTGTACGTAGCGCGGTGCTTCGGTGGTGCCTGGCACGGTTTGCAGGTAGAGGCGCATGAGTTCCACGGGACAGGGCAGCGAAGCATTCCGCCAGCCCCGCATTCTAGAAGGCTCGCGCGCCGGTAGCGAGGCCGCCGGTCATTTCTCGATGCGGTAGTTGAGGCTGGCGCGGCTGAAGCCGGTGGCCTGTTGCGCCTCGAAATTCCAGCGTCGGCCCAGGCGGTAACGCAGGGTGACCACTTCGCCGGGCTCGAACAGGCCAACGCCGTAGCTGAGATAAAGCCGCGGCGAGAGGTACTTGCCCACGGTAAACGCCGAGCCGCCGCCGAGCGCGTCGTTGCTGGAGACGCCGATGTCGTCGATGCCGAGCCTGGAGCCGATGCTCCTGGCCAGCAGGTTGCCGGTGGCCGAACCCAGCGCCTGTGCCGCGGCACCGACCATGCTGCCCTGGCCGGACTTGACCTCGGACAGCGGCTTGCCGGTGATCAGGTAGGACAAGGCATCGGACTGTTCCATCGGCGGATCGGAAAACACGGTGAGGACCGGCCGCTGCGCGGTGCCGGCGACATACAGGCCCACTTGCTGGCCGTCGTCGATGGTGGCGTTCGGATTGAGCTTGCGGATCGCGCGGATGTTCAGCCCCGGGTTGTCGATCGGGGTGCTGGCGAACAGCAGCTGGCCGCGCTGGATCTGCAGCTTCTGGCCGAAGGCGCGATAGCTGCCGTTCACGGCGATCTGGCCCTGGCCGGTGCTGCCGCGACCGGGTTGCTCGCTGACCGTCAGGATGCCGCTGACCTGGCCGTCCAGGCCCCTGCCGATGACGCGGGTGTGCTGGCCGAGATCGACCCTGACCAGGGCGTTGACCGGCCGCTGGCTGGCGGTTTCGGGCTGCTGCTCGTCGACCACCACCACGTCGCGCGAGGCCCTGGCGGCGCCGGCGCCGGGGAGCTTGTCCACGTTCACCTCGGCGCTGTCGATGGCGAGGCCGCCGGCGATGCGGACGCCGGCGGCATCCTGCTGCACGGTCAGGTCGGGCGACACCACCACCCGCGCGGCAGGAATGTCGACCGCGGTGAAGCGGCTGCCCTTGAGGCTCAGCTCGGCCTGCGCCCCGGCCCCGATGCCCGCGTGGCCGCTGATGCCCAGCGTGCCCTTGCCCGAGCTCACGCTGCCCTCGATGTCGGCTTGCCCGGCATCGCCGGTGCTGACCGTGAGCCGGCCCTGGCTGAGCTTCAGCCCGGCCGCCGGCAGCTCGGCGGCGAAGTCGCCGACGCTGGCCTGGCCGGTGATCGCCGGTTGCCGCAGCGTGCCGGCCAGCCGGAAGCTGCCGCTGAGGTGGCCCTTCACGTTGGCCAGCTCGCTGCTCAGCAGCTCGGCGAAGGCCAGGTTGTCGAGCTGCAGCTCGAGCCGGCCGGACAGCGCCTGTTGCGCGCCGCTGATGCCGAGCTGGCCATCCAGTTGGCCGCCCTGGTCGAACCCGCCGTGCAGCTCGAAGTGCTGGCCGCCGGGGCCGAGTTCGGCGTGCAGGCGCAGTTGCCGGTAGCGCAGCGGCGGCACTCCGGCGCGATCGGTATCGGTGATGCTGCCTGCGCTGGACTGGATCGTGGCCGTGCCGCTGAGCGCGCCGGTGGCGCGGCGGTGGATCCTGCCGTCGCCATCGAGCACGCCATCGGCGCGCAGCGGCAGGCCGGCGTCGCCGGCGGCGTTCAGCAGCAGGGCCAGCGGCAGGGCGTGCAGCCGGTAACTGGCGTCGAGGTTGCCGGGCCGGTCCCGTTTCGCGGCGACGCACAGTTGTGGCGCGCCGGCGGTCAGGCACAGCCCCGGCAGGCTCATCGCGCCGTCGTGGTAGCTGAGCGTCGCCGGCTGCTGCAGGCGCCAGCCGGGCATGCCCTGCGGCTGCAGGTCGAGGGTGGAGAGCGTGCCGTTCCAGCGGGTACCCTTGAGCGCGCCATGCAGGTCGATGGTGCCGGACAGCTGGCCGCCGCGCGCATCGAGCTTGAGCACGTGGTCGCCCTGGCTGCCCTCGGCCAGCAGCTTGAAATGCTGGAAGTACATGCCTTGCAGCAGCACGCCCGAGCCTTGCAGGTCGAGCTTGCCGGCCGGCCGGCGCAGGTCGGGAATGCCCACGATCAACTGCAGCCGGTCGGCGCGCCGCTGTTGCCAGCGCAGCGCCTGGCCGTGCAACTGGCCGTTGACGCTGAGCTTCGGCAGCCGGCCGCGGAGGCTGAAATGGCCATCGAGCCGGCCGCCGGCATCGGGCAGCCAGTCGCCGAGCGAGGCTACCAGCAGTTGCACGCTGACGTCGTTGCTGGCGCCGGGTCTGGCATCGAGCTGCAGCTTGCTCCGGCCCGAGGTCAGCCGCAGCGAGCCGTCCAGCACCTGGTTCGATGACAGATGCAGCTGGCCGCTGCCGCCGATGGCGCGCTGGCGCAGGGTGCCCGACAGTTGGCGGATTTCCACGCTGGCGTCGGGGCCGGCGCCGGGCAGGCTGCCGTGGCTGGCGATGTCCGCGTCCAGCGCGCCGCTCCAGCCGGCAAACAGCTGGCCGGGGTCGAAGCGGTGGGCGTCGAGCCGGGCCTGCCAGGCGAGGACCGGCTGCAGGGTCAGACTGCCGCTGGCCTGCAATCCGCCCTGCGCCTGTTTCAGCGCCAGCGTGTGCAGGGTGATCGCCTGCGGGTTGCCGTCGAGGTTCAGCGCGAGCCTGGCCGGCCTGCCGGGTGGGCCGATGTCGATGGCGCCTTCGGCGTGATAGTCCTGCGCGCTGCCACGCGCGCCCAGCTGGCCCTGGCTGGCCAGTCGCTGGCCGGCAAGCTCGGCGGGCAGCATCACGTCGCGCCAGTGGATGTCGAACTTGCCGCGCAACGGTTTTGCCGCCAACTGCAGCGCGCCGCTGGCATCGAGCCGGCCCGCGATCCGCGGCGAGCTCAGCGCCAGCTGCTGCACGGTGAGGGTGCGGTAGTCACGATCGAGCTGCACCCGCAGCGGCTGCAGTTGCAGCGGGTAGTCGTTGATATCGAGCTTGCCGGTCACCGCGGCGTTGTGGCGATCGCCCTTGCCCTGCAGCGTCACCGCCAGCGAGGTGAGCGCGCCGTCGCCAAGCACGGGTCGGGGATCGAAGCGCGGGGCATCGACCCGCGCGGTCCACGCATAGTCGCCACGCTGGACCAGGTCGATCTGCAGGCGGGCGACCGCAGGTGCGCGGAGTTTGAGGTCGAAATGCGCCTTGTCGCCGTCGCCGTGCGCGACCAGTTCGCCTGCGTAGTCGGTGTCGCCGAGTTTCCAGGCGAAGGCGGCGGTGCCGTTGCCGCGATAGGTGTTGCCGAAGGCGAGCTTGCCGGCCAGCTCGGCGTGGCCGTCTGCTGCCTGCAGGGCGAATTGCTTCAGTTCGATGCCCTGGCGGGTCCAGCGGCCGCTCAGCTCGAGCCGGTTCGAGGCAAACGGCACGCTGCCGGCCCGGCTGACCTTGACCGTGCCTACACGGACCCGGTCCAGCAGCAGGTCCAGCGGCGGTCGCAGTGAGTAGCCGCCGGCGCCGGAGCTCGATGTCGATGCGGGCAGGCTCACCTCGACCCCGTCGGCATCCAGCGACGACACCTGTACACGCCCGGCCAGCAACGGCCACAGGCGCAGATCCAGCTGCAGTTTCGCCACCCTGACCACGGTGCCCTTGCCGTCGTCGTAGCGCACGCCGGCAAGATCGAGCGGGCCGGCCAGTTGGCCCCGTGCCTGCCGTACCTGCAGTGCGCCGTCGGTGGTGGCCTGCACCCGCGCCAGCGCAAGGCGCAGGCCGGCACCGGTGCCGAGCAGCCACCACAGCAGCGCCGCCACGCCCAGCAGCAGGCCGGCCAGGATGAAGGCGATGCGCTTGACCCATGTCATGCCAGGCAGGGACTCCGGTGGGTTTTCATGCGGATGCAGATCACAGGTCCGGCCCGATCACCAGGTGCAGCTCGACGCCGTGGTCCTGCGCATTGTGGATCGGCGTGCCCAGGTCGACGCGGATCATGCCGACCGGCGAGAGCCAGCGCACGCCCAGGCCGGCGCCGATTCTCGGCTGGTAGTAGGTGCCGTCGAACGCATTGCCGGCGTCGACGAAGGCCGCCACGCCCCAGTGGCGGGTGAAGTAGTGCTCGACCTCGCTGCTGGCGACCAGCAGGTTCTTGCCGCCGATGACACGGCCGTAGCCGTTGGTGGGGCCGATCGACTCGTAGCCATAGCCGCGCACCGAGCGGTCGCCGCCGGCAAAAAAGCGCAATGACGGTGGCAGCGCGGTGAAATCGTTGGTCCAGGTCATGCCGGCGCTGGCGCGCAGGATCAGCCGGTTGCGGCGCCCGCCGCCAAAGGCGTGGATCCACTTGGCGTCGGCGGTCAGCTGGCTGAAGCTGGCATCGGACAGCAGCGGGCCAGCGCTGCTGCGTGCGGCCAGGGCGAGCGACCAGCCGTCGCGCACGAAGGTGGGGTCGTCGGCGTGCTTGCGGGTCAGCGAGGCCTCGGCGAACACCTCGGTGCTGCGGCCGTGTTCGATGCCGGGGGTGCTGTCCGGCTCGTTGCCGATCCGGCCGACGGTGAAGGTGCCGTCCAGCGCATGCAGCCCCAGCGTGCGCACCCAGCCATGCCACTGCCGGCTTTCGTTGGCGACCAGTTCCAGCGTGCGCGATTGCGAGGTGTCGGTATGGACGTCGCGGTAGTTGGCGCCGAAGTTGTAGCTGCGCTGGTGCGGGCCGGGCAGCGGGATCGAGTACAGCGTGGACAGCGTCTTCAACCGCTGCGCCAGCACCAGTTCGTTCTTCCACTTGTGGCCGCGCCGGTTGACCCAGCGCCGCTCGACGCCGCCGCGCACGCCCACGCCAGTGTCGGTGCCGACGAACGGGCCGCCGGTGTAGATCGTGCGCTTGGCCGGCTGCAGCTGCACGTTGACCACCGCGAAGTAGTCGGCACCATTCAGCGCCTGCTGCAACTGCAGCAGTTGGTCCTGCGAGAAATAGTCGCCGCTGCGGAATGGCAGGTAGCGGTCGAGCAGGCCCTGGTCGAACTGCGAGCCCTCGAAATGCACCTTGCCGTAGCGATAGCGCGGCCCTGCCTGCCAGGCCAGCTTGATCACCGCGCTGTGCTCGGCCCGGGTCACCTCGACGCGGTGGGTGAGCAGCCGTGCATCGAGGAAGCCGTTGGCGGTGAGCTGGCTGCCGAGCGCATCGCGCGCCGCTTCGTAACTGCCGTCGTCGAGGGTCTTCCCCTGCAGTCGCTGCAGGCTGCGTTCGGCGCGACGGATCGGCGCGATGGCGGCCGCCGCCGGGTCCAGTCGCAGCTCGACCCGGGTGACGATCACCGGCGGGCCCGGCTTCACATGCAGCGTCACCTGCCAGTCCTTGCCCACCTGCCGGATCTCGCCGCTGACGCTGGCGTCGTAGTAGCCGTAGGGCTGCAGCGCCGCCTGCGCCTGGCCGGGAGCGCTTTCGTACAGGCGGCTGGCCTGCGCCGCGGTGACCTCGCGCGCGGCGTACTGCGACAGCTCCACGCCGGAAATCACCGCGGCCTTCAGCGGATCGTGGACGCCATCCACGGTCAGCCGCACGGCGGCATGGGCGGGGGTTGCCAGCAGCAAGGCAGGCAGCAGCAACGGGCTCAGGCGTCGTGGCGGTCGGCGCATGCGTACGGGGTGTCCTGTGCAGTGATACGCCGGTGGCGGCAGCTTAACCGTGTTCGCGTGGGCTCCGGATGAAGCACCGCCCGCGCTCCTGGCGCGATGACGCGAGCTTGGCCGGGCGGATGCGGCGGTGGCCCGCATCCGCCCGCCGCATGGCAGGTCAGCCGGCCTTGTCGCCCGCCTTGTGCGCGATCCATGCGCCGATCACCGCCGAGACGTAGGGGATCGACTGGGCCGCCAGGATGAACATCCACAAGGTGCCTTCGATGTAGCGCGTGCCATAGCCCTCGGCCATGCCGATGATGCACAGCGCCAGCGCGATCGCCATCAGCAGCTCCTCGCGCACCGGCGCGAACGCGGCGAAGTTGCTGCCGCCCAGGCGCCGGCTCTTGGCGGTGACCACGAACGAGGTCTTCTCGCGGGTCAGTCCGTGCAGGATGCCGCGGGCGATGGCGTGCGACAGGCCCATGCTGGCCAGCGAGGCCATCAGCGCGTCGTACCAGCTGCACGGCACGCGGGCGCGGTACAGCACGATGCCGAAGATCGCCTTGGCGAAGAAGAAGCCGATCACCGGGATCAGGAACAGCTGCATCGGCAGGCTGAAGTACTGCGGGAAGGCCACCATGCCCGCGGTCCAGAACAGCGCCATCAGGGTGAAGATCAGGTGCAGCGCGTCGGCGAACCAGCTGAACCAGCCGGTGAGGAAGTGGAAGCGCTGGCCGGCCGACAGCGGCCCCGGCTTGACCATCCAGTTCCAGCGCCCCTTGAGGATCTGCATCGCGCCGAAGGCCCAGCGGTAGCGCTGGCTCTTGTACGCCTTGAAATCGGCCGGGGTCAGGCCCTTGCCCATCAGCTCGTCGACGTAGACCAGGTCGTAGCCGGCGTGCATCAGGCGCAGGCCGAGCTCGGCGTCCTCGCAGATGGTCCACTCCGACCAGCCGCCGGTGCCTTCCAGCGCCGAGCGCCGCACCATCGTCATGGTGCCGTGCTGGATGATCGCGTTGCGCTCGTTGCGATGGTGCATGCCGATGCGGAAGAAGCCGTCGTACTCCCACGCGGTCATCCGGCGGAAGGTGTTGTGCTCGAACTCGCGATGCGCCTGCGGGCACTGCACCACCGCCACCTTCGGATCGTGGAAGTGGCCGGTCAGCGTGGCCAGCCAGTCGTGGCGCACCTCGTAGTCGGCGTCGATCACCGCCACCACGTCGGCGGCCGGGTCGGTTTCCTTCAGGCCGAAGTTGAGCGCGCCGGCCTTGTAGCCGGGCCACGGTTCCAGGTGGAAGAAGCGGAAGCGCTTGCCGAGCTTCTCGCAGTATTCCTGCACCGGCTTCCACACCGCCGGGTCCTTGGTGTTGTTGTCGATCACCAGCACTTCGTAGTTGGCGTAGTCGAGCGCGGCCAGCGAGTCGAGCGTGACGATCACCATCTCCGGCGGCTCGTTGTAGCAGGCCAGGTGGATCGACACGAACGGCTGCCGTTCCGGCCGGTCGGGCCGCAGCATGCCGGCGTGGCGCATCCAGGTCGGCCGCCACAACACCTCGGTGAACTCGAAGCCGTTGATCAGCAGGATCGCCAGGATCGCGATCTGCGCCGGGAACAACAGCGTGAGCATGGTCCAGTCGATCCAGCTCAGGTAGAAATTGAACGGCAGCGTGGCGGCCCACACGATCAGGCCGCAGGCCAGCTGGATCAGCGCGGCGAAGAAGAACCGGCCGGTCAGCTTGAAGCGGCTGAAGCGGCGGCCGAACCAGATCATCGGTCCCAGCGCCAGCAGCGCGGCGGCCAGTGCCTTCAGCGGCCAGGCGGTGTCCTCGGTGACCGGGCCGGTGAACGGGAACTTCGGCTGGCGGTCGGCATTGAACATGCCCCAGTAGGCGCCGGTGCGGCCTTCGCCCAGGCCTTCCTTCCAGGGCTGGTCGAACGCTTCCATCACGTAGTAGTCGATGTGGTCGCGCTTGGCCGCGTTGAACCAGGTGCGCAGGAAGATCGCCTCGTTGGATACCGAAGGCGAGGCGTACTCATGGCGGTCGCCGTTGGACGGCCAGCCGATCTCGCCGACTACCACCGGCTTGCCCGGGTAGCGCCGGCGGATCGCCTCGTAGGCGCCGATGGCCTGGTTCACCGCCACCGGGTCGCCGCGCGAATCGGTCAGCGGCACGCCGTTCCAGAACGGGAACAGGTGGATGGTGATGAAGTCCACGTGCTGGACCAGCTCGGGATACTTCAGCCAGATGTAGTCCGGCTCGGCGATCGACACCGGCTGGTGCAGCGCGGCGCGCACGCGATCGGCGTAGGCCATCAGCTGCGCGGGGGTGACGTCGTGGCGGAACAGCGCCTCGTTGCCCACGATCACCCGGTTGATCGTGCCCGGGTAGTGCCGCGCCTGGGCGATCAGGGTGGCGATTTCCTTCTCGTTGTTGTCCAGCCGCCGGTCGATCCACGCGCCGGCCATCACCTTGAGGCCTTCCTTCTCGGCCAGCCGCGGCAACTGCGGGTTCTGCAGCATCGAGTAGGTGCGCACGCGCGAGGTGTACTTGCCGAGCAGCTTGAGGTCGCCGTCGATCTGCTCATCGGTCGGGAAATCGCCTTTCAGCGGGCTCTGGTAGCGCTGGAACGCCGACAGCGCGAAGCCATCGATCTTGCCGTGCCAGTCTTCCGGGCCGTGCGGCAGGTTGCCCCACCACCACAGCCCGATGTTCATCGCCGCCACGATCACGGCAAGCACCAGCGCGGTGAAGAGGGGGTGCCGGCTGTCGTGGGTTGTTGCAGGAGCGCTCAAAAAAATCCCCGGGGGAGCCTGCGCAACAGGCGGTAAAGCTTGCGGAGCTTAACCAATGTTGGGTTTTCGGCCAATAAGCCGTAGCCGCCCCGGTCAGCGCAGACTCAGACCGGGATGGGGCGACCCGGCCACAGGCGCGTGGCGGCGCCCCAACGGGCGCTGGCGAGAGCCAGGGAAACTCAACGGCGGCCAGGGTACTCAGCCCTTGCCGACACCTGCGACAAGGCGTCGGCAAAGGCTTTCATCGGCGCGTATGGCGCGGTTTCGGACGACACCAGCAGGCCAAGGCGTGCAGTGAATCCGGAGCAGTGCGTCACGTGCAGCCTTCGCAACTGCCCCAGCCGCTCCGCCGTTGCGATTCCGGAAGCTGGCGCGAACGTAAACATCTGTGTCGCCGATGCCAGGCTGAGGTTGGTGTGCAGCGATGCAGACTCGATGGTGGCAAGGGGTGGCTCCATGCCAGCCTCGAAGAAAAGTGCGTCGAAGGCCTGACGTGTTGATGTCGTACGAGGCGCCAGGATCCACTCCTGCCTGGCCAGGAAGCGCAGATCGACCGTCCGTTTACGTGCTGCCGGATTCGTGGCTGCGCAGACGACATGCAGCGCTTCGTCCCGCAGCGGAATGGCCAGCAACTGGCGTGGGGCCGAATCGACGATGGCCCGGCTGTCGATCCAGCTGAGCCCGCAATCGACCAGGCCTTCGGTGACACGTCGAACCACGCCATTCACGTGGTCTTCCACGATCTGCAGGCGCAGGTGCACGCCTGCGTCGCGCAGGTGCGTAATGGTCCGGGGCAGCAGTTCCGCCGCGAACAAGGGAAGCATGGCTACGCGCAGCAAGGGCGCCGCCTTTGTGTGCAGCGTCTCGAGCGCCGCGTCGAAGTGCCTCAGCGAGGCCCTGAAGCGGTCCAGCGTGAGCATGCCGGCAGCGGTAAGCCGGCAACCGCGTCGGTCGCGATCGACCAGTCTGGCGTCCAGTACCGCTTCGAGTTCCTTCAGCATATTCGTGACTGCAGGCTGTGTCAGGTGCAGTTCCAGCGCAGCAGCGGTCAGCGAACCGGTGCGAAAGACAATTTCCAGCAAGCGCAAGTGGCGCAGCTTCAATTGCTCGCCGAGCACCTGCTGATGCCTGGATGGAGGCGCGCTACGAGTCACTTCGATTCCTTGACGACGGCTTGAGGAAATTCTGAACAGGTCTACTCAGGCGTAACCAAAATTGGCCGTCCAAACGCAGGGTGCCTTTCATCAGGCAGTTGAGCTTCTCTGCGGCCGAGTATGCCGGCAAACACAGGCAGGCGCGACGGCAGCGGTTCCCGGTTGAAATGCGGCAGTTGGTGCCGGGGGAGGTTCTTTGGGCGGCGGTCGATGCCTGCCTGGGCGACAAGGGCGGCCGCTGCGCCAAGGCACGATCATTCACGCATCACGCGCGCTGTTCACGCCGATCCAGAACTGGGCCGCGCTGGCGGCCGAAAGCTGAGCCGGGAGCGGCGCCGGTACAAAGTCCTCCGGCTGTGGATAAGTCTGGGCGGAGGCGAGGGGAGCCCCTGCCCGGCCCTGCCGGGGAGGCGGCAGCGGCTTGAGACCCAGGAAAGTACCCGCCGGATCTGATCTGGCTGAACTCGCGAGGGCATTTTAGGCATTCCGTATTTTTATGGTTCTATAAAGAATCATCAATATACGCGAGGTAGCAACTGTCGCAGAATCGGACCAAATCGAACGGGGATCGCGATGTCGCATACTTCTGACCCAGCAGGCGGCACTTCCGGTCTCCCGGAGGCAAACCTCGACGTCCCCAGCGAAGTCGGCGTCATGGTCGGCTTCCCGCCGTTACCCGAGAACCAGGTTCGGGCGGCAAACGCAGCCTCGCCGCGCTTTCTGCGCTGGAGCCTGCTTAATGCCTCGCAAATCCACAACACCGTACGTGTTTCGCGTGGTCTCGATCCCGCGGCGCCGCTTTCGCACGGCAACGCACTGGACTTCGACGCCCTGGCCATTCCGTATCAAGGCGAAAGCATTCCGGCTGGGGAATTCTTCCGCCGTACCGGTACCGACGCGCTGCTGGTGATGCACCGCGGTGGCATCGTGTTCGAGCGCTATCTGGGCGACATGGGTCGACGCACCCTGCATGCGCTGAACTCGGCCACCAAGAGCCTGGTCGGCACGCTGGTGGCGATGCTGGCGACAGAAGGCGAGCTCGACGTGCAGGCTCGCGCTTCCCACTATGTACCTGAGCTCGCGTCTTCGGCACTCGGTTCGGCGACGCTGGATCAACTGCTCGACATGCGCGCGAACTTCCGCTTTGGCGATGCGCCTCACCAGGCGGGCAAGTTGCAGCTCGAGGTTCACCATGCCCTGGGGACGCTGCCGCGGCCGCCGGGCTATGCGGGGCCCGATGGCATCCACGAACTCATGCTCTCGGCACGACCCACCACGCCGCACGGCAGCGGGCCGATGCGCTACGACAACGGCAGCACCGAGGCACTGGGCTGGGTGCTCACCCGGGTGACCGGCCGCCGCATCGCCAGGCTGCTCGGCGAACGCTTCTGGGAGCCGATCGGCGCTGAGATGGATGGCGACTTTCTGCTCGATACGAAGAAGTTCGAGATCGCGGCCTTCGGCCTGCAGGCCTGCGCTCGCGATGTTGCGCGGTTCGGCGAGATGATGCGCTGCGACGGTTCGGCCGCGGGAAGGCAGGTCGTGCCGGCGGCGGTGGTCGACGACATCCGTCGTGGCGGCGACCGTGCAGCCTTCGCTGCCAGCCCATCGGCGGTCCATCGGCCGGGCGGATCGTACCGGAGGCAATGGTGGGTCAATCATGACGTGTGGGATTCGTATCAAGTCAGCGGTCAATACGGCCAGAGGCTGTGGATCTCGCCCAGGGCCGAAACCGTCATCGTCCAACTCTCCACCGATCCCGATGCGTCGGGTTCGCGAGAGCCGCTGCGTGGGGCAGCTTACGCCGCGATTGCAGGTGCATTGTCATGAATGAGGCAAACACGTTCGAACCAGGCATGCATGTCGACCAGCCTGCTGCCGCCGAGCCTGCATTGACGACCAGGACCCACCTGTGGTTCGTCATCCTGATAGTTGGTTACATGATCGACTGCGCGGATCGTTTCATGGTCAGTGCGGTGTTGCCGGCGATCAAGGCCGAGTTTGCTTTCAGCGACGCCAGGATCGGGATGATCGGAGGCAGCTTCTATCTCGGGCTGGCCTTGCTGGCGGTACCCATGGGGCTGCTGGTCGACCGTACCAGCCGCAAGTACATGATCTCGGGCATGCTGTTCGTGTGGAGTATCGCGACGCTGGCCATGGGCGGCGCGCGGGGCTTTGGCTCCATGCTGCTGTCGCGCATCGGCGTCGGCATGGGCGAGTCGGGCTACAACCCTGCGGCCTACGCATTGATGTCGGCCTGGTACCCGAAGCGGGTTCGGGCCACTGTTGTCGGGATCTTCACCATGGCCGCACCGCTGGGAGGCGGGATCGGCATTGCCCTGGCCGGATACCTCACGCACAGGTATGGCTGGCGCCATGTCTTCGGTGTGATGGCGGTGCCCGGCCTGGTGCTGGCCTTGATCTTCCTCTTTGCTCCCGACTACCGGGCGCGCCGGGCGCCGTCCAGCGGTGGGGGGGCGTCCACGCGCCGGTTGGCGAGACTCTCCGCTTCATCGTCGGCAACCGCGCGCTGCTGCTTGTGCTCCTCACCGAATTGGTGTTGTTCATCTACGTGGGCGGGTTCAATGTCTGGGGCGTCGTGTTCCTGATGCGCGCCTTCAGCCTCGACGTCGTCCACGCCAGCCGCTTCGCCACACTTGTCGTTCTTTTCGGCGCCATCGGCGCGATCTTCGGCGGAGTCATGAGCGACTGGTTCAAGCGGCGGAGCGATCTCGGACGGATCCATTCCATGCTCACCTCTCTGCCGCTGTTCGCGACCTTCGGCATGCTGTTCCTCTTGACGCCGCGGTTGGGCCTGGGCCTGGGCTTCGGGGTTTCGATGGCTTGCGCCGCGCAGTTCTGCCAGGCATCGATCTGGGCCTCGATCGTCGCCGGTGCCATCGATCTTGTGCCGCCGCACTACCGCGCCACGACGATGAGCTGCGAGCCGCTGTTCATGGGGCTGTCCGCCTTCGTCGCACCGCCGCTGATTGGCTGGATCTCCGATCACTCGAACCTCACGCTGGCACTTCAATCGGCGCTGCTGACGAGTGTCGTTGGTTGCGTGCTGCTACTGCTGGCGGCGCGTCGCAGCTATCGCGAGGACGCCGAGAAGCAGGGGCTGATCGGATCCATCACGGTCGATCTGATCTGACACTTCGCGACACGACCACAGGGCCACCATGCTGCCACTTGATTCAATTCGCATTGTCGACGCCAGCCACGTCATTGCCGGGCCCCTGGCGACGCAGCAGCTCTGCATGCTGGGCGCCGAGGTCATCAAGATCGAGCGCCCCGGCCACGGCGACGTGCTGCGTGGTCTCGCGGTCGCCCCCGAAGACGAAGGCCTGACGCCGGCCTTCGTCGGCTTGAACGCAGGCAAGCGTTCGGTCGCGCTGAACCTGGATGCCCCGTTGGGGCGCGACGCCCTGTACCGCCTGGTGGCTGGCGCCGATGTCTTCGTCGAGAACTTCAAGCCTGGCACGGCCGCCAGGCTGAGGATAGACGCGGCCACCCTGCACGCCATCAACCCGCGGTTGATCTACTGCTCGATCTCCGGCTGGGGCCAGCAGGGTCCCAACGCAACGCGGGGCGCCTACGACCATGTCATCCAGGCGGCAACCGGGATGATGGCGATGCAGGGATCGACGCTTGGCGATGCGCCGGTCAAGGTCGGCTTTCCATTGATCGACATGGCGGCCGGCCAGTTGGCGGCATTTGCCATCCTCGCCGCGCTGTTGCGCCGGGAGCGAGGTGACGAGTCGTCCATTTGCATCGACGTGTCGATGGCGGGCGCCGCCGTCCACCTGATGAGCCCGGCGGTGTCCAGACTTCTGATCGCCGGCCAGGAATTGCAGCGTCAGGGCAACCGTGGCTTTGCCGATAGTCCCGGTTCCAACACCTTTCCCTGCGAAGACGGCTGGCTGTCCACTGGCGCCAACACCCTGCGCCAGTTCAAGGCACTGTGCGAGATGCTGGGGCGGCCGGAGCTTGCCACGGCGCCGCGCTGGCTGCGCCAGGTACCGGCAGACCCGCAATCCTTTCTCACCGGCTGCGCCGGCCCGGAACTGCACGAAGAGCTCTGTCGCGCCTTCCGCCGGGGCCGCGCAGAGGATTGGGAGGCGCAACTCAACCGCCGCGGCGTCCCCGCATCGGCCGTGCGTTCCCTTGCGGATTACCTGGCCGACGCCTATCGCGAGGCGGACCCGGTCACGGCGAAGATCCCGCTGTCGTCGGCGACAGGTGCGCGCGAAGTCGAAGTCGTCGGTGCCGGCTTTCGCTGGAGCGGGCCTCAGCCGGTTCCGCGGGAGCCGGCACCCATGCTTGGCGAAGATACCGACGACTTGCTGCGCGAAATCGCATGCCTGAGCGACGCCGAGCTTGCGGCCTTGAAGCTGGAAAACGCTCGGTTCAAAAACTGAACGGGTGCGGGATGATCGCATCCGGATATACGAACGGCAGCCGGCATGGTGTTTGGCGATCACTCGAATTTGCATTATTGAAACAGAAGCGACTGCTCGTCATTTTGGTGAAAGCCGGATCCCGTTACCGAGGAGTTTGCCGATTCGTCAAATTTTCGGAGTCGCCGTTTTCAATCGCATGGGTTTTTGCCGGAATGAAGGCTTGTTCAGGCATTCCACGAAGCTGCCTTGGCCCGCCGCGCAAATTTTTACCGCAAAGGCTGCTGGCCGTGTCCTGGCGGATTGCTTCAGCGTGCTGGGTTTTGCCGGGAATGGATCGGCCATGTGGCACTCCATTGATTTGTAATGTTTCAGTAGAAATTGCGGCGCACCAGGCAATGATGAGCGCGTCACAAAACGTCATCCGGACGACGTGCATGAGAAGGGCAGGCTGTGGGGTTTGTCTCTTCAATCTGGACAAATAGCTGCATCGTCAAATAAAAAGGGGGAGAGATCATGTCAAAAAAAACCAAACTATGCGGCATGCTGGTTGGTGGGGTCGTGGCGATATGCTCCAACCCGGCTGTTGCCGGCGGCCTGGACCGTACATT
Source organism: Lysobacteraceae bacterium (assembly GCA_028866435.1). Lineage (GTDB taxonomy): Bacteria > Pseudomonadota > Gammaproteobacteria > Xanthomonadales > Rhodanobacteraceae > Rhodanobacter. Next base: position 52,747 of record JAGWIC010000006.1, read on the forward strand.
GGAGCCGATGGGCATCCTGTTTGTTCGTGGCAATTTCGTCGAATTGTCCTATGGATATGCCGACCCCAAAGTCAGTGGCGTGGGCGCTCACCTAACGCCAGGCAAGGAAAGCGGCAACATGACCAAGAAAGTCAGCCTGCCTGGTCTTGCCATCAAGATGCATGTGAGTCATGCCGTCGACGTCGCCCTGGTCTATGACGAGCCGTTCGGTGCCGGCTTTAGCTACGCCACCGGCACGGGCTATTATGCGCAAGGTTGGAACGGTTCGCTGTCGACAAAGGCGCTGACCGGGCTTTTGAAGTATGAAATTGATTCAGGCATCAGCGTCTATGGCGGTCCGCGGTATGAGACGTTGACGGGCAATACCTCGCTGCCGAGCATACTCCATTATAATCTGACTCTGGATAATTCAACTGCCTTCGGTTATGTGATGGGGGCTGCGTATGAAAGGCCGGCGAGCGGGACGCTGGTATCGCTGACCTATAATTCGAGGATCGATTTCAGCCCGACGGCAACCGAGACCGGCGGTAGATATCCTGGCACGAGCACGGCGCCAATCGATATGCCGCAATCAGTCCGGTTGGATGTCCGGCAGGCAATTAGCAGGACGTCGGCCGTCATGTTCATGGCGCGCTGGGCGGATTGGCCGCAGGCCACGTTTGCTCCTTTGGACTACCAGAAGACCCTCGGTGCGTCCGCGGTTCCGCTGATACATTACCCGAAAGCTATCTGGGACTACTCCGTAGGACTTGGCCACAAGTTCAACAGCACATGGTCGGGCGCCGTGATGGCCGGGTATGAGCCATCGAATGGGTTGGCCGTCTCAAACTCCACGTGCAACACCTAGCCCGATCTGACATAGGCTGTTGCGATGAGAACATATAGCGAACTGACGTTGGAAGAGAGAGTAGAGATCCAGCAGCGGATTGAGTCTGGCGACAGTCTGCGTGCCATCGGGCGCTCGCTGGGGCGTGCGCCAAGTACGATCAGCCGGGAATGCCGAAGGATCGGTTCGAAAAGTGACAGCTACAAGGCGCAGGAGGCGCATCGATGCAGTCAGCGACGTCGAACCGTGGCGCGTGTTCCGCGCAAATTGGATGACCCTGCGTTGTGGGAAACGGTACAAGCCCTGTTGCGTGCCCAGTGGTCGCCGGAGCAAATCGCCGGGATACTGGCAAAAGCCTTTCCTGCCGCAGCGAGCTATCGGGTGTCCCACGAGACGATCTACAACGCGGTGTATTTGGTGCCACGAGGCGCGCTGCGCACCGAACTGATCGCCTGCTTGCGCCAAGGCCGCAGCACGCGCAAACCACGCACGCGCGGGACGGATCGGCGCGGCCAGATACCAAACATGCAGAGCATCCACGTGCGCCCACCGGAAGTGGCGGACCGGTTGATCCCTGGTCACTGGGAGGGTGATTTGATCAAGGGCGCCGGCAATCGTTCGTCCGTGGGGACACTGGTCGAACGCACCAGTGGCTTCGTGGTGCTGGCCAAGATGAGTAGCGCCAGCGCGGCCGACGCGCTGGAAAGTTTCGGCAAAGCGCTGAAGGCCATTCCGGAGGTGCTGCGCAAAACGCTCACCTACGACCAAGGCAAGGAGATGAGCTACCACGATGCGCTGACCTTGCGCACCGGCGTGCAGGTGTACTTCGCTGACCCGCACAGCCCGTGGCAGCGTGGCAGCAACGAGAACACCAACGGATTGCTGCGACAGTACCTGCCCAAGGGAACCGACCTGTCCGTCTACAGTCAGGCTGAGCTCAACCAGATTGCCTTGAGCCTCAACACGCGTCCGCGCAAACGCCATGACTTCCGAACTCCGCTGCAGGTGTACAACGAACATCTTCAGCTTGCCGAAGCAAGCGGCAGTACGGTTCACTGATTATGTTGCACGTGGACCTTGAAACCGCCGTTCTATACCGGAAACCTCGGTCCGGTCGATGGTCACAGGAACATCGAGGCGGTTGTGGTCTACACGGTCGGCAAGGCGAAGATTACCGGCGGACTGAAGTACATCTGGCTCGGAGACGCGCAGCCTGGCACCAATCACAAGCCGCCCGCCAGCGCCAATTTCACGGGCAATCACTCCCTTGCCGTCGGCCTGAAAATAGGTTTTCCTTTTTGATGCGTGGCGGTCGAGCGGCGAAAGCCATCGGCCGCCGTAGGGAGCTCGAATGAAGTCGACAGGCGCGGCACCCGTTTTCATGGGGCATTGTTTTGGCTCGCATGGACGCGACGTGAAGTTGCGGATGCTGGTGCAGAAAATTTACCCACGCCATTATTGATGCTGATTTTGGAAACCTTGCTTAAATTGCCATTTGCGTTCGCCGCCGGTGTTTTCCTGAGCGTGGTTTCGGTAGTGAACCCGCCTTCGACCGTTCCGATTTTTTTGGGCCTTTCGAACGGCATGGATGAGCGCGCTCGCGCGCGCCTCGCGCTGCGCGCGAGTGCCTACTGCTTCTATATCCTGTTGGCGAGCCTGTTTGTCGGCGGAATCGTGATGCACTTCTTCGGCGTTTCCTACGGCGCGCTGCGGGTGGCGGGAGGTATTGTCGTCGGTCGTCTTGGCTACGGGCTCATGTACGACAAGGGGCCGCACCATTCACCCTACAGGCGCAATCCTGCCCACGGCGATGTCGCCTTTTTTCCGCTGGCCATGCCGGGAATCACCGGTCCCGGAACCATCGCGGTAGTGATCGGCATTTCCACTGAATGTCGTGGAGTTGCCGGATGGAGCGGGGAGCTTATGGCGTATACGGCGTCCATTGCTGCCATGGCCTGCGTCGGCCTCGCCGAATGGCTGCTCCTGCGCAATGCGATCCGTGTGAGGGATCGGCTAGGCCCGCTGGGGCTCGAAGTGATGACCCGCCTGTCCGGGTTCCTCATGATCTGTGTTGGCGTGCAGTTCATCGCCACTGGCATCAGGACCCTCGTGCTGGAGCATTGAGCGCGAGACGTGGCTTGCCACCGTCGGCGTTGAGACACATCCAGGTCATTGGGCGGATTCAATAGTTCAGCGCCACGCCTACTCGGCCAGCCGCGGCAACCGTGGGTTCTGCAGCATCGAGCAGGTGCGCACGCGCGAGGCGTATTTGCCGAGCAGCTTGAGGTCGCCGTCGATCTGCTCATCGGTCGGGAAATCGCTTTTCACCTGGCTCTGGTGGTGCTGGAACGCCGACAGCGCGAAGCCGTCGATTTTGTTGTGCCCGTGCTCCGGGCTGTGTGGCAGCTTGCCCATCACCACAGCCCGATGTTCATTGCCGCCACGATCACTGCCAGCACCAGCGCGGTGAAAAGAGAGCGCCGGCTGTTGTGGGTTGTTGCAGGAGCGCCCGAAAAAATCCCCCGGGTAGCCCGCCCAACAGGCGTAAAGCCTGTGGAGCCTAACTTAACCAATGTAGTTCGTCTTCGTTGGCGAAAGTAAAATATTGCGACAGCCAGAGCGTTGATGATTGTGGCTCCGCGCAGCTCGGGGCGCCCGACTTATGTAGCGTATCTATGAATGAAAGGCACTTTAAACCGTGCTTTGGCCGGTGCTGGCTAGGAACTTTTCTTATGGACGCGTTCGGTTGCGGTCGGTACCTTTCGATACCTGGACGCAATAACTTACGTTTCGGATTCCAGTTCAGTTAGCCGATTCGCAGGGAGTTGCCGTTTGTCCAAGGGGCTGTTTCGACAGGAGGTCATGGAAGCCCGCCGTGGGGAATGGCTGGGTTCGATCATCGTCGCTGCGCCGTTGTCGCGCTGGTTGCTCACGGTGTTGGCGCTGGTGCTGGCCATCGCGATCGTGCTGCTTCTATGTTTCGGCGAGTACACCCGCCGCGAAACCGTGTCCGGGCAATTGGTACCCCGCGCCGGCCTGCTCAATGTCGCCGCGCCCAGCGTGGGCACGATTACCCGGCTGCATGTCCACAATGGCCAACAGGTGCAAGCCGGCGAGGCGTTGCTGGAATTGTCCAGCCGACAGGACAGCGCGATGCTCGGCGATACCCATGCCCTGGTCGCGCGGCAACTCGAGATCCAGCGTGCCGGCTTGCGCGCCGATCTGATCAATCAGAAACAGCTTTCGGCACAGCAGGCGGATGCGTTGCGGGCCAAGGTCGGCCTGCTGCGGGCGCAGTTGCTGC
>JAGWIC010000081.1 GCA_028866435.1 Lysobacteraceae bacterium
GGAAAGAAGCGCGCCAAGTCGAAAAATGGCCGTTTGCTAAATGGCCGCACCTGGGATCAAATGCCTGCCGGGGTCCAAATCTAGGCAGGTGCAATGCCACGCAAGCCCTTCGAATGGCCAGCGGATGGGTCTGGGGCAATTCTTCAACAGCACAGCGTCGCCAAGTTGGAAGTGCTGCGGGAGTATCTCCTCGCCTACTTCAAGACGCTGGCCACCGCTCCTGGACAGGAAGAAATTCGCGTAACGCTCGTGGACGGATTTGCGGGTGGCGGTGTCTATCGTCACGCGGACACGCAAGCGCGGATCCTGGGTTCTCCGCTGGTGTTCTTGAAAGCGGCTGAGCAGGCACAGGCCATCATCAATGCCGAGCGGCGCAAGCCCCTGCATTTCAACATCACCTACATCTTCGTCGAGAAGAACAAAAACGCGATCAAGTCACTGCTGATCACATTGAAGAACGAGGGATATGAGTCCCGTGTGGGTGCGGACATCCACGTCATCAACAGCACGTTTGAGAAGCAACTCGATCCCATCATCAAGGCCGTCAAAGAGCGAACTCCCCGTCGAGGGAGAGCACTGATCTCTCTGGATCAGTATGGCTACAAAGACGTGCCCGCCCCCCTGATCAAGCGATTGCTACAAGAACTGCCCCGTGCAGAGATCGTGCTGACATTCGCGGTGGATGCTTTCATCAACTTTGCCAGCGATAACTTGGCGACCCGGGACACACTCGACCACCTCGGCATTCCCGATGTGCTTAAAGGGCGCACCCTTCAAGAGATCAAGGCGAACGAAAGCCATTTTCGGCTCTACATCCAGAGCTGCCTCTATCACGGGCTCACCGAGGCCTGCGGCGCCGGTTACTACACATTGTTCTTCATCCGGACCGACGGACACGGCGATTACTGGTTGGTCCATTTGTCCCAGCATCCCAAGGCTAGGGATGTCATGACGCGGGTGCATTGGACCAAGAACAACCACTTCATCCACTACGGCGGTGCTGGCTTGGATATGTTCCGCGCCATCGGTTACGACGCCGGCAGCGATGCGCGATACACGGGTCAGAGTTCATTGGCTTTCGGGTTCGACGATCCCGCCAATGAGCAAAGCATTGCTCTGCTGACGGAGCAGTTGGTCCGGCTCGTCCACGCCCGGGACACCGTTCGATTTGGCGAGATGTATTCGACCACCTGCAATTCCACACCTGCGGACAGTCAGCGCTATCGAAAAGCACTTGAAAACCTGGTGGCCCACAAAGAAATCACCATCACCGGCGCCAAAGGTGGGCAACGCCGGAAGGCGACCACCATCGAGGATGACGACATCATCCAGATGGCCGCACAACGGACGCTCACGCTGTAACGCTGCCAGCCTGTTCTCTCCCTGATAGCGGCGCCATGCTCACCATCACACATCCCGAACTGATGGCAGAAGCCATCAACTTCCCTGCTGGATCGCGTGCCCTGCGCATCGGCGGCGCCCCTCGCCCCATTCTGCTGATCAAAGGCACCAAGGAAATGCTCCTGACCGCTCAGTTGAACCGCGGCTTCAAGATGTATGTCGTGCCGTCCACGGTAGATGGGTGCGTCACCGTCGGACTCATCACGGCGTTCTTCGACGATGGAGACTAGCCACTGATCTTGCGGACGCCGATGTTCGATGAATTTGAGCCCCGATTTCTAAGGTCAGCGTTGTTACGACCTGAATTAGACGTCCTTCTTCCCATTTTCCTTGACGACCACCTTTCTAGGGCGGGCGTCGGATTGATGATCAAAATTCGAAATTTGGCCGCGATATTTCCCAGGAAGCCGATCGGCGTTCGCTTACCTTACACTGCAAAAACAATACGTTATGAGATGAATCTCACTAAACTTCGAGACCAAAGACACTATCTTTTGACGATCTGACACGTGTAGTATTTGTGCCCAACGGCGAAGAGCTCGGCGGGGTGAAGTCATGGGAAAGAAGAGCTCAAACGGTGAGGGTGCCCGTGCGATGGGGGCGAAGGCTTCGCCCCAGCTCGAGTTGAGCTTTGCGCGTACCAACGGTACCGGTAGCAACATCGTGACCTTTCCTAGAACGCATTCTGTGTCCCGGTCCAGTAATTCGTTCGAATCGGCGCTCAGACGCCTGCTGGATCACGCCGCGACCTTGCCGGGTAAGTAGTTCGGCTACTACGCGGTAAACTCCCTTCCGGAGCAAGGGGGAGTTTAAGCAATGAATGCAATCGTGAAGGCGGTTCCGTCGGGGCCTGTGCCGCAAACCAAAAGTGACTCTTCATCCAGTAACGCGTCAGACGACCTCAAGTCACGCCGTTCAGAAGAATTAATCATCGCCTTGAGCGGTCCGGTGGGATGCGGCATTCCTGCTATCCGTGACACGCTAATGGATGTATTGGCTGAGAGAGGTTACGAAGTCGTCCCGATTAAAGTCAGCGCGGAATTCGAAGAACTCGCCAAGAGCTTCGATATTACGATTGACGACGATCCTGGCTTTTACAACACCGAATTTAAACGCATCTGGCGTGCGCAGTCGATAGGAAATTTGTTGCGCACAAAGTTGGGTGACGATATGGGCGCACAACTTGCCGTGAGGCAAATATCTACGGATCGCACTCGTCGCTATGAGGGTAAGACCATTCCCGAAATCGTGCCATCTAAGGTGGCATACGTTATCGATCAACTGAAGCATCCACGGGAAGTGGCACTGTTGCGTAGTATTTACGACAACATGTTTTATGTAATCGGTGCATTGAGCGGTTTTCAGCAGCGCAAGCTCGAGCTGCAAAAGAAGATGCCAGAGGATCTCGCCGTGAGGCTCATGCATCGCGACAAAGCAGAAACGCATAGTGCGAGGGGTCTTAGTGACAATGCAGGGCAGCAGCTTGAAAAAACGCTGAAACTTGCTGATTTCTTCATCAGTAATGCACGACGCAACCTGACATTATTGAAGGAACCCATTCAACGCTTCATCGGATTGATCCACGGCGATACAGGACTAACGCCGACAGCCAAAGAATGCGGCATGTTTGCTGCTTACAGTGCCGGCCTTAAATCCGCATGCTTGTCTCGGCAGGTAGGCGCTGCTATCGTCGACCGCTACGGGAACATTATTTCTACTGGCTGCAACGACGTCCCACGTGCTGGCGGAGGTCTTTATGATGCTAGTTCAGGGCCGAATGACTATCGTTGCATCAATAAAGAAAAATTGTGCTTTAATGACAAATATAAGGACGAGCTTCGCGATCAAATCGTTACGGCACTTCAAGGGGGTGGTCTCGATGCTGACAAAGCAGCAACAATTGCCAGCGAGATTCGCGAAAATTCACGCATAAAAGACCTCATTGAGTTTTCGCGCGCGGTGCACGCAGAAATGGATGCCATCATTCAATCGGCCCGTAAGGGCAATCCAAGCATCCAGGGGAGCTTTCTTTTTACGACCACCTACCCTTGTCATAGCTGCGCACGACATATCGTGGCGGCCGGTATTCGGGCGGTCTATTTCATCGAGCCCTATGAAAAAAGTCTGGCGATTGAGTTACATGAAGATGCCATTGAGCATGAACCGTCCAGTGGTGATGCTGATTGGACATCAGACGCTCCCTTCGAAAAAGTAGCCTTCCTGCATTTTGAAGGCGTCGCGCCATCGCGGTTCACGTCGCTGTTCTATGCGCTCGACAACCGTAAAGATAAAGCGGGGCGCATGATCGCCAACCCTGGAGGAATGAATACCAAACGTGTTACCGAATTTCTGGATAATTACAAAGACCTGGAGTCACGTGTAGTGAAGCGGTTGCAAGTGCGCACGGCACCCGTTATGGGCGGTTCGTCGCCGACGGGAGGCTCTGCCGCGTAAGCATGATGTTAATCGATCCACTCGTCCGTGGGGCCGGCTAAACCCACCATCCGTGTGCTAGCCAGCGAGCTAGATCTGAGTATCAACATGCCGGATGGCGGTCCTTACAGCCCGTGCGCCGGGCAGTATATTCTCGATGCGTTGCCCGGCGCTGGGGGCGTCTCTCGTCCATACTGTTAACGAGGCTGTCGAGCGCTTTGATCGGTTGAGGGCGTTGGTGTTGGCGGACTGACATCCGCCGCCCACGCCAAGCAGTTAAAGGGGTTCTACCCCGAAATCACGGACGGTTGTGAAAGGGTGGAAATCCCTACCAGCGCCAGTACACCACCGGTGCCGACAAAAGACGTTTGACCATGGAGTGGGACGGTGGTCCCGGCGCCGTGGAGCTTGTCAGTGGAGTGCCCCTGCGTTTAGTACAGCACCAGCGCTTGTCTGTACTAAACACAGTGTTTAGTATGGATCGACTGGTGTGCCATACGAAACACGCCAAACAACACAGGGGAGGCTCATGGATCGCTCACCCACGGCGGTAGTCGACGGCCGTGCTGGTCGCTACCAACGCCAGCCTACCGGTTACCGCGCCTTTGTGCCGGCGCCACTGCCGCCGCAGCCGCCATTGCGGCTGGAAGGTGAGTTGCAGGTGCTGCTGTCGCGGGCCGACCGTGCGCTCGGTCGGCTGGACGGCTCCGTGCAGACGCTGCCCAACCCCGACCTCTTCGTGCTGATGTACGTGCGCAAGGAGGCGGTGCTCTCCAGCCAGATCGAGGGTACCCAAAGCTCGCTGCAGGACGTGCTGGCGGCCGAGGCGCAGGTGCTGGCCGCGGATCGTCCGCGCGACGTGGACGAGGTGGTGAACTATGTCGGCGCGATGAATTACGGGCTGGCCCGGTTGCAGCAGCTACCGGTATCGGTGCGGCTGATCCGTGAGATCCACGAGCGCCTGCTGCAAGGCGTGCGCGGTAGCCGGCTGACTCCGGGTGAGCTGCGCGAAACCCAGAACTGGATCGGTGCCGGTGGCTGCACGCTGGCCGAGGCCAGTTTTGTGCCGCCACCGCCGCACCTGCTTGGGGAGCTGCTGGGCGGACTGGAAACGTTCCTGCACCAGCAGGACTCGGTGCCGCTGCTGATCAAGATCGGCCTGGCCCACGCACAGTTCGAAACCATCCACCCGTTTCTCGATGGCAACGGCCGCGTGGGCCGGCTGCTGATCACCTTTTTGCTGTGCGAAGGCGCGGTGCTGCATAAACCGGTGCTGTACCTGTCGCACTACTTCAAGCGCCACCGCCAGTCGTACTACGAGCACTTGCAGGCGATCCGCGACCGCGGCGACTGGGAGGGCTGGCTGGCGTTCTTCCTGCGGGGTATCGACGAAACCAGCGTGCAGGCCACGGAAACGGCGCGCCGCATCCTGGTGCTGCGCGAGGAGCACCGCGGACTGATCACGGCGGAGCTGGGGCGCGCGGCAGGCAACGGCCATCGCGTGCTGGAATCGCTGTATCAGCGGCCGATTGTTTCGGTGACGGAGGTACAGAGCCTGCTCGGCACCACCTACGCCGGCGCCAACCAGATCGTGGCGAGGCTGGAGCGGCTGGGCGTGCTGAGGGAGATCACCGGCCACGCCCGCCACCGGCGTTTCCGCTATGAGGCCTACGTGCAGTTGTTCACCGATGACGAGCCGGCGGCTGCCGCAGCATGACCGGAAACACCCCATGAACATGATCGCCCATGGCCTGCTTCACGTGCTCGCGAGGGTGCTGGCAAGGTGGCGGAGCCCCTCAGGACCCATGGGCGCCCGGCGCGGATGATCCCGGCAGCCGATGCGGTCGGCTCATGCTTTATCGGACAACGCGCGGCTGGCCCTATTGGCCTGCTTTCTGCGGGACATCAGATTGCAATCCAGCCCGACTAGGCTTCGCGGATTGCTGCGGGGCCGGGACGGAGGCGCCCGTGGCGCCATCCCGGCCAGGCAGGTGTCATGTCCCGTTTTCCCTCGATCGCGCCAAGGTGGCGAGTTGGTGTTCTGGCCACGGTGTGCGTGGCGGTCGCGCTGATGGTCTGCGCGCTGTGGTATTCCCGTGCAGCGGCCAGCGCCGCCGGACAGGGCAGGACGTCGGATGGCTCCGACGGCGTCGCCATCCTGCGCGGCCTGGCCGAGCAGGCATTCGCCGACCACCACCTGGTGGCGCCGATCGGCAGCAACGTGTACGAGTTCTACCTCAGTGTGCTGCAGCTCGACCCCACCAACAGCGAGGCGCTGGCCCGACTGAAGCAGTCCTTCCAGCCGGCCTGCTCGGATGTCGAAAGCGCCGTCGGCCGCGGCGACCTGGACGAGGCCGACCGCGAACTTCGCCTGCTGCGGGATTTCGACGCCAACCGGAACGGCGGCAAGGACGGTTACAAGCTCGAGCTGCTGGGCTCCTACCTCGCTGCGCAACGCCACATCCTGCAGACCAGGCACGAGATGCAGGCGCGATTGATCCAGGAACGGCAGTCCGCGCAAGACGCCAGCACCGACTGAGCGCGGCGAACCGCCGGCGCATCGCGCAGGCATGACGCTCAGCTGGCTACATACAGATCGACGTATTCGTGCACCGGCATGGCGGCCAGCCGGGCGGTGTCGAGGGAAACCCGCAGGATGCGCTCCTGCTGCCTGGCGGCGAAGCGGCGCGCGAGGTTGGCGCGGAACTTGGCTTCCAGCAGGGGGATGCCGTCGCCGCGTCGGCGCCGGTGGCCGATGGGGTATTCCACCACCACCTCGGGCAGGCGGCTGCCGTCCTTGAAGGTCACGCTGAGCGCGTTGGCGATGGAGCGCTTGTCGGGGTCGTGGTAGTCGGCGGTGAACGCGGGATCCTCCACGCAGCGGATGGTGTCGCGCAAGGCATCGATGCGCGGGTCCATCGCCACCGCATCCTCGTAATCGGCCGCGGTCAGGCGTCCGTACAGCAGCGGCACGGCCACCATGTACTGGATGCAGTGATCGCGGTCGGCCGGGTTGTCCAGCGGGCCGTGCTTGTCGATGATGCGGATGCAGGCCTCGTGGGTGCGGATGCTGATCGAGGCGATGTCGTCGGCCGACTTGCCCATGCCCTTGAGCTGGCCGTGGATGGCCATCGCCGCCTCCACCGCGGTCTGCGCGTGGAATTCGGCCGGGTAGCTGATCTTGAACAGCACGTTCTCCATCACGTAGGAGCCATACGGTCGCTGGAAGGTGAACGGCTTTCCCTTGAACGACACGTCGTAGAAGCCCCAGGTCCTGGCGGTGAGGGCCGACGGGTAACCCATCTCGCCGGTACGGGCGATCAGCGCCAGGCGCACGCCGCGGCTGGTGGCGTCGCCGGCGGCCCAGCTCTTGCGGCTGCCGGTGTTGGGCGCGTGGCGGTAGGTGCGCAGGCTTTGCCCGTCCACCCAGGCCAGCGAAATGGCGTTGATCAATTCCTCGCGGGAAAGGCCGAGCAGCCGCCCCGCCACCGCCGTGGTCGCGACCTTGACCAGCACGACATGGTCCAGGCCGACCTTGTTGAACGAATTCTCCAGGGCGATCACGCCCTGGATCTCGTGCGCCTGGATCATGCCGTCCAGCACCTCGCGCATGGTCAGCGGCGCCTTGCCGGCGGCAACCGCGGTGCGGCTGAGCCAGTCGGCGACGGCCAGAATGCCGCCCAGGCTGTCCGAAGGGTGGCCCCATTCGGCCGCCAGCCAGGTGTCGTTGAAGTCCAGCCAGCGAATCATGGCGCCGATGTTGAACGCCGCCTGCACCGGGTCGAGCTGATACGGCGTGCCGGGCACCTTGGCGCCATGGGGAACCACCGTGCCCGCCACCACCGGCCCGAGCAATTTGGTGCACGCCGGGTATTCCAGCGCCTCCAGGCCGCAGCCCAGGGTGTCGATCAGGCAGTGTCTGGCGGTCTCGAAGGCCAGGCCGTCGAAGCGGCTGCGGTCGAGCACGTAGTCGGCGATGTCGGCGAGCACCTGGTCGGGCGCCGGGCGGGTGGTGGAGATCGGTGAAGTCATGTTGGTATCCCTGGTCTGCGTTGGAGGGTCGCGGCGAGCTCGCCGACGCGCCGGCGCGGGGCGGCCCGCCGTTACGGCCGGTCCTGGATCGGCACGAAGGCCAGCTCGTCTGGGCCCACGTAGTTGGCGCCGGGACGGATGATTTTGCCGTCGATGCGCTGTTCGATCACGTGGGCCGCCCAGCCGGAGGTGCGGGAAATCACGAACAGCGGCGTGAACATGGCCGTGGGCACGCCCAGCAAGTGATAACTCACCGCCGAAAACCAGTCGAGGTTGGGGAACATCTTCTTGGCGTCCGCCATGACCGTCTCCAGCCGCTCGGCGATGTCGAACATCTTCATGTTCCGCTGCTCGGTGCCCAGCCGGCGCGCGACTTCCTTGATGACCTGGTTGCGGGGATCGCTCACCGTATAGACCGGATGACCGAAGCCGATCACCACCTCCTTGTTGCCGACGCGGCGGCGAATATCCGCTTCGGCTTCGTCCGGCGTGTCGTAGCGCTGCTGGATGTCGAACGCGACCTCGTTGGCGCCGCCATGCTTGGGCCCGCTGAGGGCGCCGATCGCGCCGGTGATGGCCGAGTACATGTCCGCGCCGGTACCGGCGATCACGCGGGCGGCGAAGGTGGAGGCGTTGAATTCGTGCTCCGCATACAGCACCAGCGAGGTGTGCATGGCCTTGACCCAGCTGTCGGCGGGCTTTCGGCCATGCAGCAGGTGCAGGAAGTGGCCGCCGATCGAGTCGTCGTCGGTCTGCACCTCGATGCGCTTGCCGTTGTGGCTGTAGTGGTACCAGTACAGCAGCATCGAGCCCAGGCAGGCCATGAGCCTGTCGGCGATGTCCCGCGAGCCCGGCACATTGTGGTCGTCCTTCTCGGGCATCGCGCAGCCGAGCAAGGACACGCCGGTACGCATCACGTCCATCGGATGGGTGGCCGCCGGCAGCTGCTCGAGCGCGGCGGTCACCGCCGCCGGCACGCCGCGCAACGACCTGAGCTTGGCCTTGTAGCCCGCCAGCTCGGCCGCGTTGGGCAGTTTGCCGTGCACCAGCAGGTGGGCGACTTCCTCGAATTCGCACGCCCGGGCGATGTCGAGGATGTCGTAGCCGCGGTAGTGCAGGTCGTTGCCGGTACGGCCAACCGTGCACAGGGCGGTGTTCCCGGCGGGGGTACCGGACAGCGCGACCGATTTCTTCGGCTTGAAACCGGCGGCCTGGGTGGATTCGCTCATCGCTCGTCTCCTGGTGGGATTCACTTTCTGGTCGCGAACAACGCGTCCAGATGTCGTTCGTAGGCGTGGTAGCCGATGCGTTCGTACAGCTCCTCGCGCGTCTGCATCGCGTCCAGCACGCCGGCTTGCGTGCCCTGCTGACGAATCGCCCGGTAGACCGCCTCGGCGGCCTTGTTCATGGCCCGGAAGGCACTCAGCGGGTACAGCGCCATCGCCACCCCGGCCGAGCGCAGCTCCTCCACGGTGAACAGGGGGGTCTGGCCAAATTCGGTGATATTGGCGAGCACCGGCACCTTCACCGCGTCGACGAAGCGCCGGTAGGTGGACAGGTCGTTGGCCGCCTCGGCGAAAATGCCGTCGGCACCGGCCTGCACGCACAGCAACGCCCGCTCGATCGCGGCATCGACGCCCTCCACCGCGATGGCGTCGGTACGCGCCAGCAGGAAGAAGTCCGGATCGGTCCTGGCGTCGGCCGCCGCCTTCACGCGATCGGCCATCTCGGCGGCGGAAACGATCTCCTTGCCGGGGCGATGGCCGCAACGCTTGGCGCCGACCTGGTCCTCGATGTGGCAGGCCGCGGCACCGAATCTGATGAGGCTCCTGACGGTGCGCGCGATATTGAAGGCGCCCGGCCCGAAGCCGGTGTCGATGTCCACCATCAGCGGCAACGGGCACACCTCGGTGATGCGGCGCACGTCGGTCAGCACGTCGTCCAGCGTGTTGATCCCCAGGTCGGGCATGCCCAGCGAACCCGCCGCCACGCCGCCACCGGACAGGTAGATGGCGCGGTAGCCGGCGCGCTGGGCGAGCAAGGCGTGGTTGGCGTTGATGGCGCCGGCGATCTGCAGGGGCGACTCGGCCTGCAGGGCGGCACGGAAAATGGCGGCGGGAGTGTTCATGCGGTTCGCAGCGGGAAGGGTTGCCTACGAAGTTGCAACGGCTATGCCAAGCGCGCCAGCGCCACCCAATATCAATTCACGTCTTTGTTTTACCTTGATATACCGATGCAAGAACAGCACGTTCTAACCGCCAGTCGTTTCATTTTGGAAACATTGATGGTTTAATTTTTCAACCATGGAACGAGGTTACCGGGTATGAACCTTGCGCCGTCCCTCGATGCCGACCCGCCTCCGCGCATCGTGGGCGTCGGCTTTCACCGGCTGCAGCACCTGCTGCGCGAACTGGCGCCCAGCTACCGGCGCACGGCCCGGGTGGAGGTGCTCGACCTCGGCTTCGAGCAGGCCGTCGCCGAGATCCAGGCGCGACGCCAGACCAGGCCCATCGACGTGCTGGTCGCGGCCGGCTCGAATGGCGCCTTCCTGCGCCAGCACATGGACTTGCCGGTGGTGCTGGTCAAGGTCGGCGGCTTCGACGTGATGCGCGCGCTCGGCCGCGCGCGCGCCATCTCCGCGCGCATCGCGCTGGTGACCTACGGGGCGATCTCGGCCGAGGTGCACCGGTTCAACGACCTCTTCGGGCTCGACATCGAGCAGCGCAGCTACGACAGCGAACAGGAGGCCAGGGACTGCGTCGGCGAGTTGCGCGCCAGGGGCATCGAGGTCGTGGTCGCCCCCGGGCTCGTTGCCGACCTGGCCGAGGAGGCCGGCATGACCGGGGTTTTCCTCTACTCGCAGGACGCGGTGCGCGACGCCATCGACGATGCCGTGGAAATCGCGCGCGCGTCGCGCATCGAATCCACCAAACGCGAACGGCTGAACACCATCATCGGACAGTTGCGGGACGGCGTCGTCGCGGTCGACATGCACGAGCGGATCGAGGCCTTGAACCCCGCCATGGAGAGGCTGCTTGGTTCGCCACGGGCCCGCCTGCTGGGCCAGCGGCTGGGCGAGCTGGCGCCAGCGCTTTCGCTGGAGCGGACGTTGCGCAGCGCGCAGGAGGATATCGAGGAGCTGCAGCCGTTCGGCCCGCACATGCTGGTCACCAGTCGCCTCCCGATCATCGAGCACGGCGTGCAGACCGGCGCCGTGCTGACCTGCCAGGATTCGGCGGCGATCCAGCGGGTCGACCGCCACCTGCGCGCGCGCCGGCGAAGCCCCGCCCCGACCGAGCGATACCGGCTCGAAGACATCATCGGCCGCAGCGCCGCGATCCAGCGCGCGAAGGCGCTGGCGGCGCAGTACGCGCGCAGCGACGCCACCGTGCTGATCGTCGGCGAGAGCGGCACCGGCAAGGAGCTTTTCGCCCAGGGCATCCACTCGCACAGCCACCGCGTCAGCCAGCCCTTCATCGTGGTCAACTGCGCGGCGTTCTCCGAGTCGCTGCTGGAGAGCGAGCTGTTCGGCTACGAGGACGGCGCCTTCACCGGCGCGCGCAAGGGCGGCAAGGTGGGCTTGTTCGAGGCCGCGCATACCGGCTCCATTTTTCTCGACGAGATCGGCGAGATGCCGGTCTCGCTGCAGACACGCCTGCTGCGGGTGCTGCAGGAAAGGGAGATCCTGCGCATCGGCGCGACCGAACCCACCCCGATCAATGTGCGGGTGATCGCCGCGACCCACCGCAGCCTGCCCGAGCGCATCGCCGGCGGCGAGTTTCGCCGCGACCTGTACTACCGCCTGAACATCCTGCGGCTGGAGCTGCCGTGCCTGCGCGAACGGCGCGAGGATCTGCCCGCACTGGCCGCATACCTGCTTGGGAAGGTGGCGGCACGCCAGCGGATATCGACGCGGCACGCCGCGCCGGTGGTGGACGAACTGCTTCGCCGCGCCGCCACGTATGCGTGGCCAGGCAATGTGCGCGAACTCGAAAACCTGGTCGAGCGCATTGCCAGCTCCTGTACCCGGGACGACACCGGCCTCGCGCCCGGGCGCCTCGACGAGCTGGTGCCGGAAATCGCCGGCGGCACCCTCCCGGCAGCGCGTCTGGCGGATCGACTGGCGGACTCGGAGCTGGAAGTGATCCAGCGCGTTCTCGAGGAATGCAACGGCAATCGGCTGCTCGCATGCGAGAAGCTCGGTATCGGTCGCACCACGCTGTGGCGCAAACTGGCGAAGTCGAAACGCTGATGGCGCGCCGCGATCGCGAACCGCCTTGCCGGGAACCGCGGATGAGCCTGGGCTACGCACGCCTGCGCCAGTGGCACTTTCGAAGGGCCCTGGCCGATCGGTTCCGCGGCATGGGCCGCACCGCGATCGTCGCGGCGGGCTTTCTCGGCGGGGCCGGGGTGCTGGCCGTGGCCGAGCTGTTGACGGTACTGGCCAACGGGCTGATGGCGCTGACCGCGGCGCATCTGCCGGCGGTCGAACGCCTCGGCGTGGTGCTCGGCTGGCAGCTGGCGACGCTGGGGCTGCTGTGGTCGTTGCGCGGGGCGATCTTCATGCGCGAGGCCGAGCCCTTCCTCGCCACGCTGCCGATTCCCGCGCGTGCCGTGTGGCGCGCCGATGCGCTGATCGCCATGCAGTGCTACTCGATCCTGTGGCTGCCGCTGGGATGGTTGCTGGTCGCGCTGTGGCGGCGCCTGCCGCCGGCGCCGGCGCTGCTGGCGTGCGTGTCCTATCTGGTGCTGGTCGGCTGTGGGCTGCTGCTCAACCTGCTGTTGCTGCGCGGGGCCTACCGGCGCGCGGCGGCGATGGCGCTGCCCCTGCTGGTGCTGGTCGCGATCAGGCCGCAGAGCGCGCCGGGCGTCGCCGTCTTGCTGTGCGCCACCTTGCTGGCGGCGTGGACGGCCGTGCGCACGCGGCCACGGCGGACGGCGACGGCGCTGCCGCCCGGGCGCGCACGCGCGTGGCGCGAGCGGATCGCCGTTGCCAGCGCGCTGGCGCTGCCGGTTTCCCTGCACGCCTTGCGCGAGCCGCTGGCGGTGCGCGGCGGCTGCCTGCTCGGCGCGTGGGCACTGGCGATGGCGCTGCGCGCCGGACACACGCCGGCGGTCGGCCTGGCCACGGCGCTGCTGATCGGCTTGAGCGCGATGGCGTCTCTCGCCCTGTACCGGTTGCCGGCGCTGATCCGCGGCACCGTGCTGGCCCGGCTGGATTTCCTCGCCGGGCACCGCCGGTTCCGCCGGCGCGTCACCGTGTTTGCCGCGGCGCTGCCGGCGGCGTTGTTCGCCACGGGGCTGGGGGCATCGTGGGAGACCGCCAACCATGCCTTGCCGGCCGGAACCGTGGCTGGCGCGCTGCCCACCTATCCGCTGTATTTCTATGCCGGCCTGTTCGTGCTGGGCGCGCTGGCCTCGGCCTGGCCGCGCGAGGCGACGCGATGGCTGCTGCCGGTCGCGCATTTCGCGCTCACCCTGGTCCTGCTGATGGCGACGCTGACATGAACGAAGTCGACCTGCTCCGATTGCATGCGCTGACGCTGCCGTTCGGTTCGGTGAGGGAACTGTCGTGTACCTTCGGTCCGGGCGTGCACCTGCTGGTGGGGCCCAACGGTATCGGCAAGACCTCGCTGCTGCGGGCCATCGCCGGGGCGTTGCCGCCCTCCGCCGGCACCATCGTGCTGGGCGATGCGCCGCTGCCCCGCTGCACGGAGCGAGTGGCGCTGGCCCCTGGCGTGCCGCCCGCGCTGCCCTGGCTGCGCGCGGGCCTGCTGATCGACTTCGTGCTGTCGCTCTATCCCACCAGCCGGCGCGATCCGGGCTACCGCGCGCAGGTGCTGCGGCAACTGCACCTGGGCGACGCCATCGACGCGCCGCTGGGCACGCTTTCCGCCGGCATGGCCAAGAAGCTGCTGCTGGCGGCGACGCTGATCGCGGCGCCGACGGTGATGCTGTTCGACGAGCCGGTCAACGAGATCGATGCCGCCTCCTGCGATGCCCTGATCGCCCTGCTGGCCGACTACCGCAGCGACCGCATCATGCTGGTGGCCACCCACCACCTGGCGCCGTTCCGCGACGTGGCCGCGGGCACCCTGGCGCTGGCGTACCCGCGGTGAGGCCACTAGTGGATGCGCGCCGGACGCCGTCCTGCCGCCGGCGCGGGCGCCATGCGCGAGCCATCGCCGAAGCGCAACTATTTGCGATTCCGCGCGCGATCCGGACTTCCTGCAAATGGTTTCACCACAGATACAGCATTCCACGTGATGATAAGAGTGCTTCGGCCGCCGCCTGCGCGGAGGCCAGGGCGGTTTTCGACCCCGGTTGCGGGCAAGACGTCGTTGCAGCTTGCCTGGAGCCGGTCGATGAGGATGGGTATCGGCTGGCCGCGACCGGACGAGGCCCCTGATGTTGGAATGTACATTCACTTGGAGAGTCTGAAATGAAAACATCAAGTCTGATGGCCGTGGCACTGGCCTGCCTGCTGGGCGGCGCCGCCGTCCATGCGCAGCAGTCCGCGCCGGCCGGCTCCACCGGCCAGTGCAAGGACGGCAGCTACACCAGCATGGCCACCAAGCGCGGTGCCTGCCGCGGCCACAAGGGGATCAAGGACTGGTATGCCGCCAAGCCCGCCAAGGCGGCCAAGCCTGCCAAGGCAGCCAAGGGCGGCATGATGGGGCACATGGCGATGCCGGCCGCCGCCGCTCCCGCGGCCGCCGCCGCGGCACCCGCCGCTCCCGCAGCCAAGGGCGGCATGATGGGACACATGGCCATGCCGGCAACCAACGCCGCCGCCGGCGGCG
>JAGWIC010000007.1 GCA_028866435.1 Lysobacteraceae bacterium
ACCCTTCCTCGCAAGACGTCCACACAATTCACCTGCGCACACTGTCAAAGATCAACCACTTGCAACCAATCGCTTGATTGCCCCTCAAGACGTTTCGTCCTGGGTGAGCCGCCCATTCTACATCGCTTTTCCCGACCGTCAACACCTTCGTTCGAACTTTTTTGAAGGTCCCCGCGGTCCGTCTTGCGACGTCTGGGCGACTGCGGGCCGCGAATAATACGATTCCTGCGGCTTTTGGCAAGCACTTCCTGAGATAAATTTCCTGAATTTATCTCAACCCCATGACATGGAAGGAATTGTCGCCCGGGCCGATGGCGCGAGAACTCGCTGCAGAGTGCCCGGATGGCAGCACCAGGCTCAGGCCAGCACCAGTCTGACCCTGGAGAAGTTTCGCTTGCCGACCTGCAACACTCCTGCAAAGCCCGCCGTGAACACGCGCTGTGCATCCTCGACCACCGCGCCATCGATACGGACTGCGCGCTCCTTCAACTTCCTGCCCGCTTCGGAATTGCTCGCGGCCAGCCCTGCAAGCGTGAGCAGGGCCGCCAGTCGCACGCCCTCGGCGGGCACGGTGATCTCGGCCAGCGGCAGCAGGGCGGTGTCGCCTTCCCCGCGGACCACGGCATGCCAGCCGGCGATCGCGAGGTCGGCCGCGGCGGCGCCATGGAACCGGACAGCCAGCTCCCGCGCGAGGCGCAGCTTGGCGTCGCGCGGGTTGAGCTCGCCACTGGCGATCTGTCGCTTCATGACCGCCATCTCTTCCAGCGAAACCTCGAAGCTGAGCAGCTCGAACCAGCGCCACATCAATTCGTCGCCGATCTTCATGGTCTTGGTCACCATGTCGATGGCAGGCTCGTCGATACCGATGTAGTTGCCCAGCGACTTGGACATCTTGTTGACGCCGTCGAGGCCCTCGAGCAACGGCATGGTCAACACGATCTGCGGCGCCTGGCCGTGATGCTCCTGCAGGGCGCGGCCCATCAGGAGGTTGAATTTCTGGTCGGTGCCGCCCAGCTCGACATCCGCCTTCAACGCCACCGAGTCGTAACCCTGCACCAGCGGATAGAGGAACTCATGGATGGCGATCGGCTGCTGCGCGGCATAGCGCTTGCTGAAGTCGTCGCGCTCAAGCATGCGCGCCACGGTGTGCTGGCCGGCCAGCCGGATCATGTCGGCGGCGGACATCGGACCGAACCATTCGGAGTTGAAACGCAGTTCGGTGCGCTCGCGATCGAGCACCTTGTAAACCTGCGCGGCATAGGTCTGCGCATTGGCCAGCACGTCTTCGCGCGTGAGTGGCTTGCGGGTGACGTTCTTGCCGGTGGGGTCGCCGATCATGCCGGTGAAGTCGCCGATCAGGAAGATCACCTGATGGCCCAGGTCCTGGAACTGGCGCATCTTGTTGAGCAGCACCGTGTGCCCGATATGCAGGTCCGGCGCGGTGGGGTCGAAGCCGGCCTTGATCCGCAGCGGGCGGCCCAGTTTCAGGCGCTCGACGAGTTCCTCCCGCTTGATGATTTCGTCGGCCCCACGCGCAATGGTGGCCAGCGCCCGGTCGAACTCGCTCATGCATTTCTCTCTAACTTAAGAAGTGTGGACAAGGCGGATGCCGCCAGCCCGGCCTGCGGCAGGGACGTTAATTGTGCGTTAACCGGGATTGGATCGCAAACCATTGATAAAAAAGGCATTGACGCGCTTTGCAACGGACCGCTATGGTGAGCGGGGTTTGTGACTTTTACAGTGTGGGGCGGGTACGGCATGGCAGACGAACATTTGGGTGCACATCAGGCCCGCAAGCAAGCCATCTGCCGCAAGGCGCAACGCCGCCACTCCCGCTTCTACGAACGCTGTGCCCACTGGTCATTCAATCGCTCAGCCGAAGTCGAACCCATCCACTGGCACCGTGAGCACTGGGTACTTGCCGGTACGGCGGTGCTGATCACGCTGCTGTCGGGTCTCATCATGCCAGCCTGGGCCAGCGCGATGCGGCCCGATCCGGTACCGGAAGTTCGCACCCTGCTTCCGCTTGCGCTGCCCAAGATGACCACCACTGCGGCACCAGCCGTCGACAATTGGCTGGTCACGCGCGTGGAACCCGGCCAGACGCTGTCGAACCTGTTCGACAGCCACGGCCTCGGCATGGCCGACGTGCAGAAGGTGCTGGATGCCGCCGGCAGCGCCCGGAGCGCATTGCAGAACATCCACCCGGGCGACGAATTCGACTTCCTCCTCGACCGCGACGGAAATCTTCAGGCCCTGCGCTTCGACAAGGACGACACGACCCGCGCCACCGTGCGCCTCGACTCCGGCAAGCCGGCGTTGACCCTGCACGCACGTACCGTCGTGACGCGCGTGCACATCGCCCATGCGGTGATCGAGAGCTCGCTCTTCGGCGCCGGCGCCAAGGCCGGCCTGGACGAAGGAATGATCGTCAAGCTTGCCGACGTATTCAAATACGACATCGACTTCCTCAAGGATATCCGCCGCGGCGACAGCTTCACCGTGGTCTACGACGATGTCTATCACGACGGTGTCTACGATCACTCCGGCGACATCATTGCCGCCGAGTTCCTCAATCATGGGCAACGCTACACGGCCTACCGATTCAAGGAACCCGACGGCAGCTACAACTACTACAGCGAGGACGGGCGCCCGTTGCGCAAATCGCTGCTGCGCACGCCGGTGGCGTTTACCCGCATCTCGTCCCGCTTCAGCATGGCGCGGAAACACCCCATCCTCGGTTTTACGCGTGCCCACAAGGGCGTCGACTACGCCGCACCCGCCGGCACGCCGATCCACGCCGCCGGCGACGGCGTGATCGCGTACCGCGGCTGGGAACGCGGTTTCGGCAACTTCGTGCTGATCAAGCACAACGCCGAGTACTCCACCGCTTACGCGCACATGTCGCGTTTCGAACCCGGTGAACGCGTCGGCACGCATGTGCACCAGGGGCAGGTGATCGGTTTCGTCGGCATGACCGGTTTGGCGACGGGCCCCCACCTTCATTACGAAGTGCGTGTCTACGGCAAGCAGGAAAACCCGCTCACCGTCACCATGCCCAAGCCGCAGCCGCTGCCGCCGAAGCTGCTGGCCCAATTCAAGCAGCAGATACAGCCGATGCTGGCCCGGCTCAAGGCGGCCAATGCCAGCCTGCAGCTGGCAAGTCGCGACGATGCGGCCAGCCACCGCGAATGAATCGTGGTCCCGTCCATGGCTGACGAGCTCTACCTGGGGCTGATCTCCGGCACCAGCGTGGACAGCATCGATGCCGTGCTGGTCGGCTTCGGCGGCGACATGCCCCGCTTGCTGGCGCACCATGCGCACCCGTGGCCGTCTTCGTTGCGCCAGCGCATGCTGGCGCTGGCGCAGAGCGAATCGGCGCTGGACATGGATGCCATGGGCCGGCTGGACGTCGAGATCGGCCATCAATTCGCCAACGCGGCGCTGCAGTTGCTGGCGGACAGCGGCACCCCTGCCGGCGCCGTGCGCGCGATCGGCTCGCACGGCCAGACCCTGCGCCACCGCCCGACCGGCGAATTTCCGTTCACCACGCAGCTGGGCGATCCCAGCGTCATCGCCGAGCGCTGCGGTATCGACGTGGTGGCCGACTTCCGCCGCGCGGATGTCGCGGCCGGCGGGCAGGGCGCGCCGCTGCTGCCCGCCCTGCACGCCATGCTGCTGCGCCGGCCCGGGCATTCGCGGGTCGTCCTCAACCTCGGCGGCATCGCCAACGTCACCATCCTCGGTGCGGCCGGTGAGGTGCGCGGTTTCGATACCGGCCCGGCCAATGGCCTGCTCGATGCGTGGTGCCAGCGCCATCGCGGCGAGGCTTTCGATCGTGACGGCACGTTCGCGGCATCCGGCCAGGTCGACCCGGCCCTGCTCGAAGCCATGCTCGGCGACAGCTATTTCGCCCTGCCGCCACCGAAAAGCACCGGGCGCGAGCATTTCCACCTGGAATGGCTGGCCAGGCAGCTGCCGCCCACCGCGCCGAGCCCGGCGGATGTGCAGGCAACCCTGCTCGAACTGACCGCGCGCAGCGTCGCCCAGGCCATCGCGGAGCAGGCGCCGGAAGCCGGGGAAGTCTTCGCCTGCGGGGGCGGCGTGCACAACGGCGCACTGATGCGTCGACTGGCCCGGCTGCTTGCGCCTCGCCTGCTGCACAGCACCGCGGCGCTGGGCATCGACCCGGATTTTCTGGAGGCGACCGCGTTCGCCTGGCTGGCGCGACAACGCCTGCTCGGCCTGCCGGGCAACCTGCCGGAGGTCACCGGCGCGCGCGGGCCGAGGGTCTTGGGGGCGGTCTATCGCGCGCCTGCCGGCAGCCCCTGAAAGCCGCGCTTTCGGGGTGCGGGCCGCGCGCCTTTGCCTGGTTCCCGGCCTTTGTCTCGCCAATGACGCCCCGCCACCGCGACGGCAGGGTCGGTCATGCGCAATCGGCGAGGGCAGGTTGCCACCGCCGCTCAGTGCGGGCGGGCCAACTCGGCACGATGGATCGCCTGGCGCAAGCCGATCACCAGCAGCAACCCCGGCACCGCCGACAGCGCGGTAATCCCGAAGAAGTTCGACCAGCCCACCTGCGGCACCAGCCACGCCGCCAGCGGGCCGAGGAACACTCGCCCCACCGCCGCCAGCGATGACAGCAGCGCGTACTGGGTGGCGGAGAAACGCACATTGCACAATGCCGTCACCAGCACCACGAAGGCGGTGCTGCCCAGCCCGCTGAAGAAATTCTCCATGCCGACCACGGTGGCCAGCACGTAGAGATCCGGCCCGCTGTGGACCAGCCAGATGTAACCCAGATTCACCAGCGCCTGCGCCGTGCCCAGCACCAGCAACGCCGGAAACAGCCGCATGCGCGTCACCACCCAGCCACCGGCCAGGGCGCCGAGCAGGCCGGCGAGCAGGCCGAAGGTCTTGTTGATCGCGCCCAGCTCGGTCAGGGTGAAGTGCGGCACCCGCAGCAGGAAGGTGGTGGACAGCGACAACGCAAAGGCGTCGCACAGTTTGTACAACACCATCAGCGCCAACCAGCCCAGCGCCAGCCTGCCGTAGCGCTGGAAGAAGTCCGTGAACGGCTGCACCACCGCCTCGGCGAAGCTGCGCGCCGGCCGTTCGTCCGGCGCCTCCGGCGAGGCGGCCGTGACCAGCATCGCCGCCAGCATCAGGACGCCCATCAACCGATACACCCAGGCCCATCCCACGTGATCGGCGAGGATCAGCGCCAACGCGCCGGACACCAGCATCGCCGCGCGGTAGCCGCCCTGCATGAACGCGGTGCCCCAGCCGCGCTCCTGCGGACGCAGCAGGTCGGTGCGGTGCGCGTCATAGGCGATGTCCTGCGTCGCCGAGGCAAACGCCAGCAGCACGCCGAGGAAGGCGAGCGTGCCGGCCGCGCCCTGCGGCGTGTAGAAGCTCATGCCGATCAGCGCCGCGCCGCACAGCAGCTGCATCGTCAGGATCCAGCCGCGGCGGCGACCGAGGAAGGGCAGCGGCAGCCGATCGAGCAGCGGTGCCCACAGAAACTTGAACACGTAGGCCTGGCCGATCAGGGTGATCCAGCCGATGTCGCGCAGGCTCATGTTCGCGGTGGTGAACCACGCCTGCAGCGCGCTGCCGGACAACGCCAGCGGCAGGCCGGAAGCGAAGCCGAGCAGACCGATGCTGATGATGCGCCAGTTGCGCCCCGTCGCGGCGACGGCCGGTTCAGTCGACATAGTCGACGGTATACGGCGCGTGGTCGGAGAAACGTTGGTCACGATAGATCGCACAGGAACGGAGGCGCTCGCGCAACGACGGCGTCACCACCTGGTAGTCGATGCGCCAACCCACGTCGTTGGCGCGCGCCTGGCCGCGATTGGACCACCAGGTGTATTCGACCGCGTCCGGCTTCAGCGCGCGGAAGCTGTCGACCCAGCCGCGCTGCTGGAACAGCAGGTCCAGCCACGCGCGCTCCTGCGGCAGGCAGCCGGAATTCTTCTGGTTGGACGACCAGTTCTTGATGTCGTTCTTGGTGTGCACGATGTTCCAGTCGCCGCAGATCACGTAGTCGCGGCCGCTGGCGAGCCAGCGGTCGAAGATCGGCGTGATCCATTCCATCGCCCTGAACTTGAACTGCTGGCGCTCGTCGCCGGACGAGCCGGAAGGAAAATACAGCGAGACCACCGACAGGTTGCCGAAGCGCGCCTCGATGTAACGGCCCTCGTCGTCGAATTCGTCCCAGCCCAGCGTGGTGAGCACCTGATCCGGCTCGCGTTTCGCATAGATCGCCACGCCGCTGTAACCCTTCTTGCTGGTCGCATCGCGATAGAAGCAATGATGCCCATCCGGGCGGAACATCGGATCGTTCAGTTGATGCTCCTGCGCCTTGGTTTCCTGCAGGCAGACCACGTCGGCATCCTGCCGCCGCAACCAGTCGAACAGACCCTTGGTGGCAGCCGAGCGGATGCCGTTGGCATTCAGGCTGATGATGCGCATGCCGTTTCTCGATCGGATGGAACGGCGATCATAACAACCCGTGCCGGCGCCGGCGTGGCGCGGGTTCCGCACCGTACCGCGCTACCATGTGCGACGTACCCGACCGCTGCCGCGGCCGCCGCGTCGGCCCACGGCAACCATCCACCCGCTGCGAGACGACCCGTGCACGATTACCAACGCGACTTCATCAGGCTGACCTTGCAACGCGAGGTGCTTCGCTTCGGCGATTTCACCCTGAAATCCGGTCGCCAGAGTCCTTATTTCTTCAACATGGGGCGGATCGATTCCGGCGCCGCGCTGGCCCAGCTCGGTCGTGCCTACGCGGCGGCGATGATCAACGCCGGCGTCGAGGTGGACATGCTGTTCGGTCCCGCCTACAAGGGCATTGCACTGGCTGCGGCCACCGCGATCGCGCTGGCCGAGCAACACGGGCGCGACCTGCCCTGGGCCTACAACCGCAAGGAGGCCAAGGAGCACGGCGAGGGCGGCGTGCTGGTGGGTGCACCGCTGCAGGGACGCGTGCTGGTCGTCGACGACGTGATGACGGCGGGTACGGCGGTGCGCGAGTCGCTGGCGTTGATCCGTGCGCACGGCGCCAGCCCGGCCGGCGTGCTGATTGCCCTGGATCGGCAGGAACGCGGCAGCGGGGAACGCTCCGCCGCCCAGGAAGTGGCGGCCGACCATGGCATTCCGGTGATCGCCATCACCGGGCTGGACGACTTGCTGGGCTATGCCGCGGAACAGCCGCAACTGGCCGCCGAGCACGCGCGGCTGCTGGCCTACCGTGCGCGCTACGGGGTCCAGGCTTGAGTTCATGCCCGGCCCGACAGCGGCGGACCAATGCCGTCACAATGGCGGCCATTGCCGCCGGCCACCCGGCAGGACCAGGAAGCACCATGGCAAAGGCTATACTTCGCAAGGGTTCGGGAGGAGTCATGCGCAAATCACTGCTCGCCATCGCCGCCGTCATGCTGGTCGCAGGCCTGTCGGCGCAGGCATCGGCGCAGGACAGGACCGGCAACAACCTCCGCTACAAATGGCAGGACGGACAGGGGCTGACACATTTCAGTGACAGCCTCACCAGCGAGGCGATGAAGTACGGCTATGACCTGGTCAACGACCATGGACTGGTGGTGCACCACGTACCGCGCGAACTGACTCCCGAGGAACGCGCTGCCGCCAACAAGCTGGCCGCCGAGCAGGCGGCCAGGGAGCGCGCAGCGCAGGCGCTCGCCGATGCCGACGCGCAGATGCTGTCAGCCTACCCGGACGAAGACTCGTACAAGATTTCCCTGCAGCAAGCCGTGGACACGATCGATCAGCAGATCCACACCACCAAGATCAACCTGCGCAGCCAGGAAAAGGCGCTCACCGACCTGCTGGCGCGGGCCGCGGACCTGCAGGCCGCCAAGGAGCCGGTACCGGGCTTCGTGACCAAGGATATTGCCAGCCAACGTACCGTGGTGACCCAGCAACGCGACACGCTGAAGCGCCAGCAGGCGCTGCGCGCGCAGACCGTGCAGGACCAGGTGCAGCAGCTGGCGCACTATCGCAAGGTGAAGGCGGCCGAGGACCGGTCCTCGCCCTGAATGGGCCTGGCGGGTGGCGGTTTGCCACAAGCTCGCGGGTGCTCCCGCGGCGGAGGGACGACGGCCTGTCCCGCCATCGCCGGGGCGTGCCGCGCCCTCAGAATGGCAGCTTCAACTTGAAATCGATGGCCAGCAGCTGCTTGCGGAACACCTGCTGGATCCGGTTCAGCGCCGCCGCGCTTTCCGCCTCGAAACGCAGCACCAGGGTCGGCGTGGTGTTGGACGCACGCACCAGCCCCCAGCCATCCGGCCAGTCGGCGCGCAAACCGTCGATGGTGATCAACGTCGCCTCGTCGAAACTGGCCCGTTCGCGCAGCTGGTCCATGAACTGGTAGTGCTCGCCTTCGGCCAGTTCGACCTTCAGCTCCGGCGTGGAGATCGCCTTGGGCAAGGTGGCGAAGATCTCCTGCGGGCTGCGCCCCTGCTGGTCGCCGGCGAGAATTTCCAGCAACCGCGCCGCCGCGTAAATGCCGTCGTCGAAGCCGTACCAGCGCTCCTTGAAGAAGAAGTGGCCACTCATTTCGCCAGCCAGCTCGGCACCGGTCTCGCGCATCTTGGCCTTGATCAGCGAATGACCGGTTCGCCACATCAGCGGGCTGCCGCCGGCATCGAGCACCTGACCCTTGAGGTGGCTGGTGCACTTGACGTCGTAAATCACCGTGGCGCCGGGCTGGCGCGACAGCACGTCACGGGCGAACAGCATCAGCAGCCGGTCCGGGTAGATGATTTCGCCGGACTGGCTGACCACGCCCAGGCGGTCGCCGTCGCCATCGAAGGCGATGCCCAGATCCGCGCCCGTCTGCCGGACCGCCAGCGTCAGGTCCTCGAGGTTGTGCGGGTCCGACGGGTCCGGGTGGTGGTTGGGGAAGCTGCCGTCCACGTCGCAGTACAGGGGGATCACCTCGCAACCCACGCCCTCGAGCACCTGCGGGGCAATCGCCCCGGCAATGCCGTTGCCGCTGTCGACCACGATCTTCAGCTGGCGCTCGGCGAGCACGTCCGAAACGATTTTCTCGATGTAGTCGGGCGCGACATCGACCTCGCGCAGGCTGCCGCGACCGTCGTCGATCAACGCACCGCTGGCGATGCGCTGGTACAGGTCCTGGATGGCGCCCTCCGACAGGGTTTCGCCACCCACCACGATCTTGAAGCCGTTGTAGTCGGGCGGGTTGTGGCTGCCGGTCACCGACACGCCACAGCCGGTGTTGAAGCGATACGCGGCGTAGTACAGCACCGGCGTCGGCACCGCGCCGACGTCGATCACGTCGATGCCCGCGGCGCGCAGGCCATCAGACAGGCCGGCGGACAACTCCGGGCCGGACAGGCGGCCATCCCGGCCCACCACGATCTCACGCAAGCCCTTTTCGCCCATCAGGGTACCGATGGCCTGGCCAAGCGCATGCGCCACCTGCCTGTCCAGCGTCTTGCCAACCACGCCACGCACGTCATAGGCGCGAAAAATGCTCGGATCCAGCGCCAGGGCGGCGACGGGCGCGGGTTGCGCCACCGGGCGTGCAGCTGCAGGCGCCGCTGCGGGCGGTGCGGCGACGGGCGGCGCGACCTCCTCAAACCAGGCCGGTTCGACCGGTGCCGGCCGGCCCATGCGTACACGCAACCAGAACAGGAACATCGCCACGGCCAGTGCCAGCAGGGTGAACATCGCGCACAACAGCAACGAATGCGGCAGCACGATGAAGGCGCCCGGGAGCGCCGCGCCGATGCTGAACGCGCTGCCCGCGATCGGCTTGCCGGTGGTCTCCAGCTCGGCCGATGAACTGCCATGGGAGAGCAGCTGGATGCTGCCCATGTCGTCGCCCTGGCGCAGCTCCAGCCGCCCGCCCGCGGGCGAGATCGCCTCGAAGCGCTTTTTCAGCGGCGCAAACGGCAGTTCGACCCAGGCCCATGCCGCGGTCTGCTGGGGCAGGCCCAGCGAAATGACCAGGCTCAGGCGACGGTCCCCGTTCCCGTAGGAGACGCTTTGCACCAGGGGCGTCCCTTCGGCGGTTTGCGCGGCCATCAGCTGCGCCGCCTTGGCGTAGCCGAACTCGCGGTAATTCGCATGCAGCACTTCGTTCAGATCGCCGCTGTACAGTTCCAGCTTGCTCGCCTCGGGCAGCTTCTGGCGCAGGGCGGCGGCCGACTGCGCCGGATCGGTCATGATCGTGGCCGGATCGACCGAGTCGAGCACGCGCAGGACCTTGGCGCGCTGCTGCGAAATCTCGTCGGCTATCGCCCGCACGGCCGCATCCTGGGCCTGGTGTACCCGGTCGATGGCATGCCCTTCGTCGGCGACCAGCCAGGACTGCCAGCCGCAGAAGATGCCCAGCAGCAGGAACAGCGTGCCGCCGGCCAGCGGCAGCAGCGCCGACCAATCGATCTGCCGTTGCCGCTTCGATCCTTTTGCGTTGTTCAACGCCATGCCAAGCGCCCCCGTGGATGTACCTGCAAGCCGACCCACGCAGGGCGGGCCGCCCGCTGATCTATTGCTTACCGGTCGAGCCGAAACCCTTGCCGCCGCGCTCGCTTGGCGCGAAGTCGGCGACGATATTCAGTCGCGCCTGCGCCACCGGCACCAGCAGCAACTGCGCAATGCGGTCGCCCACCTCGATGGTGTACGAGTATGAGCCGCGATTCCAGCATGAAATCATCAGCGGACCCTGGTAGTCGGCATCGATCACCCCGACCAGGTTACCCATGACCAGGCCATGCTTGTGCCCCAGCCCCGAACGCGGCACGACCAGCGCGCACCAAGCCGGGTCGCCGATGTGCATGGCCATGCCGGTAGGCACCAGCGCGCTCTCGCCCGGCGCCAGGGTCAGTGGCTGCTCCAGCGCCGCGCGCAGATCCATGCCGGCGCTGCCGGCGGTGGCCACCTGCGGCAAGGGAATGCTGTCGCCGAGGCGGCGGTCGAGAATCTTCAGCTCGACGTCGATGATCGCCCGTGCATTCATGGACGCGCCGCCCGGTAGCGCTCCGCCACGCGGGAAATCAGCTCACGAGCCAGCTCCGGCTTGGCGGTCCGCGGCAACTCGCATTCACCACCCGCCCAGTAAAGGGTCAGTGCATTGTCAGGTGCCTCGAAACCGAGACCGTCCCCCACCTGGTTCGCCGCGATCATGTCCAGGCCCTTGCGTTCCAGCTTGCCCCGCGCGTAACCCGCCACATCGTGGGTCTCCGCGGCGAACCCCACCAGGAACGGGTGCGCGGGCTGCGCGGACAGGCTGGCAAGAATGTCCGGATTCTCGTCCAGCTTCAGGGACAGGGGTGTACCCGCGCGCTTCTTCAGCTTCAGCGTCGACACTTCCAGCGGCCGGTAGTCACCCACCGCCGCGGCGCCGACATAGATGTCCGCCTCGCGGGCGGCGGCGAGCACCGCCGCATGCATCTGGGCTGCGCTGCGCACATCGATCCGCTGCGTCACGCCGGTCGGCGTGGGCAGGCTCACCGGGCCGGCCACCAGGGTCACCGTGGCGCCAGCCCGCACCGCCGCTTCGGCCACCGCGAAGCCCATGCGGCCCGAACTGCGGTTGCCGATGAAGCGCACCGGGTCGATATCCTCATAGGTCGGCCCGGCACTGACCAGCACGCGCAACCCGGCCAGGGCACCGGTACCGAACGATGCCAGCAGGATGTCGCGCAGGGCCCCGGGCTCCAGCATCCGTCCGCTGCCCACGTCGCCACAGGCCTGCTCGCCCGCGGCGGGACCGAGCAGTTGCACGCCGCGCTGGCGCAGGCACGCCACATTGGCCTGTACCGCCGGATGCGCCCACATCTGCTGATTCATCGCCGGCGCCAGATACAGCGGCGCCGCGCTGGCCAGGCAGACCGTGGTCAGCAGGTCATCGGCCATGCCATGCGCCAGCCGCGCCAGCAAATCCGCGCTGGCCGGCGCCACCACGATCCGTTCGGCCCAGCGCGCCAGCTCGATGTGACCCATCGCGGCCTCGGCCTGGGCGTCCCACAGGCTGACCCGCACCGGCTGGCCGGACAGGGCCTGGAAGGTGGTCGGGCTGACGAAATGGGTGGCAGCCTCGGTCATCACCACGCGCACCTCGGCGGCGAGATCACGCAGGCGGCGAACCAGCTCGCAGGACTTGTAGGCGGCAATGCCGCCGGACACTCCCAGCAGGATGCGGCGTTGGGCAAGACTCATGTGGGGCGGGCCTTACAATCGGGCAGGGGCCTAGCTTACCGGATTCATTCGCCCGCACTGCTGCGACGGATGGATCGAATCGACGAAGTTTGCGGCATGAGTATCCGCGACTGGCCCGAAGGCGAACGTCCCCGCGAAAAACTGCTGGCCCGCGGCTGCGCCGCGCTGTCCGACGCCGAGCTGCTGGCGCTGCTGCTGGGCAGCGGCAGCCGCGGCAAGGACGCGGTCGCGCTCGGCCGCGAACTGCTCGCCAATGCCGGCAGTCTGGGCGGGTTGCTGGGCCAGCCCGAGCAGCAGCTTCGCGCCAACGGACTGGGGCCGGCCAAACGGGCACGCATCGTCGCCGCGCTGGAGCTGGCGCGGCGCAGCCTGGCCGAGGAACTGCAGCAGCGAGCCAGCCTGGGCAATCCCCGCGACAGCGGCGACTATCTCCGCGCCCGCCTGCGCCATCTTCCCTATGAGGTGTTCGGTTGCCTCTACCTCGACAATCGCCATCGCGTGCTGGCCTTCGAGGAACTGTTCCGCGGCACCGTCGACGGTGCCAGCGTGCATCCCCGCGAGGTGGTGCGCGCCTGCCTGCGGCACAACGCCTGCGCGGTGATCTTCGCCCACAACCATCCCTCCGGCGTCGCCGAACCCAGCACCGCGGATCGGGCGATCACCGAGGCATTGCGCGGCGCCCTGCAATTGGTCGGCGTCCGCGTGCTGGATCACCTGGTGATCGGCAGCGGCGAGCCGGTGTCGATGGCCGCGCGCGGCCTGCTGTGACCGCTTTTCCCGCGCCAAAAAAAACGGCGTGGCAATGAACCACGCCGTGGGGCCGATTGTGGGAGCACACAGGAGAGAGCGGCATCTCCAAAGCACCGCGTCATGGAGGGGAGTCATGTCGGTACGCGGCTATTGTCGCAATGCCGCATGACAGGACGATGACCCTGGCCGGCCTGAAAAAGCAGCGCCAAGTCATCGAAACTTATGCACAAAACCGATAAACCCGCACTTACGGGCATCATCCCCTGTTTAACAACAGGTTCGCATTACATCATATTGAATAAATTGAATTTTTCAAATTTCTCGCCCCATTCCGCGTGCCATGGGCTTTGGCCGATCCGCGACCGGCTGGTTTTTCCCACAGAGTTATCCACAGGCTGTCTCGCCGCGGTGCATCACGGGTGGCGGCTCTTTCCAGGCGACTGGAAGCGGGGGCGGCGGCCGGACCGCAGGTCGCTGCGCCGGCATGGCGGTCTGCTAGGATTGCCGGTTCCATCTTGAAACCGATCCCGCCCGTGAAAGAACAGTTGCGCGACTTGGTGCTGCAGGCCATCCAGTCCCTGCAAGACAGCGCCACCCTGCCCACCGAATTGAGCCTGCCCGGTTTCGTGATCGAGCGTGCGCGCAGTCGCGAACACGGGGATTTCGCCTGCAACGTGGCGATGCTGCTGGCCAAACCGGCGCGCGCCAAACCGCGCGAGCTGGCCGAGAAGCTGGTGGCCGCGCTGCCGGCCAACACGCTGGTGGCCAAGGTCGAGATCGCCGGCCCCGGGTTCATCAACTTCTTCCTCGCGCCTGGCGCCTACCATGCCGAACTGCGCCGGATCATGGCCGAAGGCGATGCCTACGGGCGCAGCGCCACCGGCCGCGGCAAGACGGTGGGCGTGGAATTCGTCTCGGCCAACCCGACCGGCCCGCTGCACGTGGGCCATGGCCGCGCCGCGGCGATCGGCGACTGCCTGAGCCGCCTGCTCGACGCCAGCGGCTGGAACGTGAAGCGCGAGTTCTACTACAACGACGCCGGCGTGCAGATCGCTAACCTGGCGATCTCGGTGCAGGCGCGCGCACGCGGCATCACCCCGGACGACAGCAACTGGCCGGAGAACGGCTACCGCGGCGACTACATCGCCGACGTGGCCCGCGCCTACCTCGACCGCGAGTCGGTGATGGCCGACGGCGAGACGGTGACCGGCGCCGGCGAGGTGGACGACCTCGAGGCGATCCGCCATTTCGCCGTGGCCTACCTGCGCCACGAGCAGGACCTGGACCTGCAGGCGTTCGGCGTGGGCTTCGACACCTACTTCCTGGAATCCTCGCTATACGGCGACGGCAAGGTGGAGGAGACCGTGCGCGAACTGGTCGCCCACGGCCACACCTACGAGGAAGGCGGCGCGCTGTGGCTGCGCACCACCGATTTCGGTGACGACAAGGACCGCGTGATGCGCAAGTCCGACGGCACCTACACCTACTTCCTGCCCGACGTGGCCTACCACCTCAGCAAGTGGCAGCGCGGCTACGAACGCGCGATCACCGAGCTGGGCTCGGACCACCACGGCTCGCTGGCGCGGGTGAAGGCCGGTCTGCAGGCGCTCGACTGCGGCATCCCCAAGGGTTGGCCGGAATACGTGCTGCACCAGATGGTGACGGTGATGAAGGGCGGCGAGGAGGTGAAGATCTCCAAGCGCGCCGGCAGCTACGTCACCCTGCGCGACCTGATCGACGAGGTCGGCAAGGACGCCACGCGCTACTTCCTGATCTCGCGCAAGAGCGACTCGCAGCTGGTGTTCGACATCGACCTGGCGCGTTCGCAGTCGAACGACAACCCGGTCTACTACATCCAGTACGCGCACGCGCGCGTCTGCAGTGTGTTGCGCCAGGCGCCGGAAAAGGGTTTCGGCTTCGACCTGGCCGACGGCCTGGCCCAGCTGGCGCGACTGGACAACGAGCACGAGCAGATCCTGCTGACCGAGCTGTCGAAGTATCCCGAGCAGGTCGAGGCCGCCGCGGCCAACCTCGAACCGCACCTGGTCGCCGGCTGGCTGCGCGAGCTGGCCAACGCGTTCCACGCCTACTACAACTCGCACCAGTTCCTGGTCGAGGACGAAGCGCTGCGCCACGCGCGCCTGGCACTGGTGGTGGCGACGCGCCAGGTGTTGAAGAATGGGCTGAACCTGTTGGGCCTCGACGCCCCGGAGAAGATGTAATGGCAGCACGCAAGGGCAAGGGCCGCCAGGCCGTACGCAACAACAGCGGCGGCTTTCCGGGCTGGGGCTACATCGCGATCGGCCTGGTGATCGGCGCCATCCTGATGGCGATGATGATGCACGGCAGCCTGCTCACCAGCCTGCGCAAGAACGCCGGCCCGCAGGCAAACCCGCAGGCCGTCGCGCCACGCGGCAGCGCCCCTGGCGTGCTGGAGTCCTCCAGTGCCGGCAGCACGCCGAAGAAGCCGCAGTTCGATTTCTATTCGGTGCTGTCGGAGAAGGAAGTGCGCATCCCCGACGCCGAGATCAGCGCGCAGGCGCGTATCGAGCAACAGCAGAAGCAGCAGGCCCAGGCGCAGGCACAGCCGGTGGCAGCGCCGGCGGCGGGTGCTCCGGCCGACCTGCCCAACACGCCCAGGCAGGACATCGCCGCCGCGCCCGCCGCTGCCGTACCGCTGCCGGCCGCCGGCAGCGGCTACCTGCTGCAGGTGGGCGCATTCCCGAATGCGGCCGATGCGGAAACGTTGAAGGCCAGGCTCG
Organism: Lysobacteraceae bacterium; assembly: GCA_028866435.1. Classification (GTDB taxonomy): domain Bacteria; phylum Pseudomonadota; class Gammaproteobacteria; order Xanthomonadales; family Rhodanobacteraceae; genus Rhodanobacter. Next base: position 15,732 of record JAGWIC010000007.1, read on the forward strand.
CCCTGCAGGGTTTCGTCGCCAACGTGCAGTCCGTCACCGTCGGCGGCCAGACCTATCACCGCGTCCGGCTGGGGCCGTTCCGCTCGGCCACCCAGCTGGAATCGACCAAGCAGCGGCTGGCCAGCGCCGGGATCAACGCGATCGCGCTGAAGGAAGGCCGTTGAACCACCCGCATCCCCCACCGGATTTGTGCCCATGACGACCAAGACCGCCTGGATCACCGGCGCCACCTCCGGGTTCGGCGCCGCCGCCGTGGAACGCTTCGTGGCTGGCGGCTGGCGGGTGATCGCCAGCGGCCGTCGCATGGAACGGCTGCAACAGCTGGTGGCGCGGTACGGCGCCGAACACGTGCATCCCACGGCGTTCGACATGCGCGACGAAGCGGCGATGCGCGCGGCGCACGCGAGCCTGCCGCCCGCGTTCGCCGGCATCGACCTGCTGGTCAACAACGCCGGCCTGGCGCTGGGCACCGCACCGGCGCAGCAGGCGAGTCTTGAGCAGTGGAAGCAGATGATCGACACCAACGTCACCGCGCTGGTGACGCTGACCCACCTGCTGCTGCCACAGCTGATCGCGCGCCGCGGCGCGATCATCAACATCAGCTCGATCGCGGGCAGCTACGCCTACCGCGGCGGCAACGTGTACGGCGGCACCAAGGCCTTCGTCACCCAGTTCTCGCAGAACCTGCGCAGTGACCTGCACGGCACCGGCGTGCGGGTGACCTCGGTGGAGCCGGGCATGGCCGAGACCGAGTTCACCCTGGTGCGCACCGGCGGCAACCAGGCCGCGTCGGCGCAGCTCTACGCCGGAGTCCAGCCGATCACCGCCGGCGACATCGCCGACACCCTCTGGTGGATCGCCAACCTGCCGCCGCACCTCAACATCAACCGCCTCGAGGTGATGCCGGTCAACCAGTCGGCGGCCGGGCTGCAGGTACACCGCGACTGAGCGACTTCGGCGGCCACCCGGCGCGAAGGGCGGCGACAGAACCGCCGGGACGGCCAGGCCTTCGGTGAGTCCCCCGGCAACCCCGGGGGCTTACCCGCAACGCTCCCGCACCGCCGCGGTGGTCATGAGGTTCCGCGGCGATGCACATCGTGCGTCACGAAGGGATGCGCGGGGTCGGGGGCGTCCAGCCAGTGCGGATGGGACAGCGTGTTGCGCATGTCGTCCATGCCCGAGTTCCAGTGCCGGCGCATGCTGTTGGCACTGAACTCGAAGTCCTTGTAGTGCCCTTCGTACGGCTTGTCGCGGTAGATCAGGTGGATCAGGTTGGTCAGTGCGCCGGACGAGCGCGTTTCGGCGCGAAGATAGGCCGGATCGCCACGCCGCGATTCGGGTACCAGCGCCATCACCTCATGCAGCAGCCGCTGGTGCTCGTGCTCGCGTTGCATGTATTCGGTGACCAGCCGCGTGCGGCTGGAATACTGGATGTCCTTGCTGCGCGCGGCCACCTGCGCCAGGTCGTGCGGCGGCTCGCCCGCCGCGCTCCACAGGTCGACCTGGAAGATCAGCGCATCGTGGCTGGGTCGATCCAGCAGCACCTGGTACAGCGGGGTATTGGAGACCATGCCGCCGTCCCAGTAGAACTCGCCATCGATTTCCACCGCCGGGAAACCCGGCGGCAGCGCGCCGGAGGCCATGAAATGCTCGGCACGCAGGGTCTGCCGGGTGCTGTCGAAGTATTCGAAGTTGCCGCTGCGCACGTTGACCGCGCCGACCGACACGCGGATCGTGCGCGGGTCATTGACGCGGTCGAAATCGACCAGGCGCTCCAGCGTGCTGCGCAGCGGCGTCGTGTCGTACCAGCTGGCCATGACCGGGCCGGCGCGCCACGGTGCGAACGGCGGCGCGGGTACGCGCGGCAGGAAGAAGCCGGCCTGACCCTCGAACATGGCCCGCATGGCCGCCACGCCGCTCAGCCCATGGCGCAACGGCAGCGGCCACGGCAGGTCGTCGAACTGCGGCGACGCCAGCGGCGCGGGCATGAATGGCGGCTTGCAGATGGTGTCCCAGAACTCGCGCAACTTCGCCACCCGGTGCGCGGGGGCATTGCCCGCGATGATCGCCGCGTTGAGCGCGCCGATGGAGATGCCGGCGACCCAGTTCGGCAGTCGCCCGGCCTCGTGCAGGGCCTCGTACACGCCGGCCTGGTACGAGCCGAGCGCGCCGCCGCCCTGCAGCACCAGGGCCACGGTGGGGTAGCTGCGCGGCGTCGGCCCGGCCGTGTCGCGGGGAGCGGCGGCGGGCTTGCGGGTCCGGCTTTTCGATGCGGGCTTGTTCATCATGTCTCCCTCATGCGGCCGGCGCGGCCAGGTAGTCGTACACCACTTCGCCCAGTTCGAGGGTGAGGTCGGTGACGAAATGCAGCGCCGACTCCACCTTCAGCACCGGCAGCTCGGCCACGGGTGCCAGCGCGTGCTGGTGCAGTTCCAGCGAGGCCGGCCCGCTCCATGCGCCCTTCAGCGTGATGTTGCTGGTGAAATAGCGCACCAGCTCGCAGATGCGCGGCGTGCCGTCCACGTGCGGGATGATCTTGAGCAGGAAGTTCGGCGCCTGCAGCCCGGCGAGCACGGCGGCATGGTCGGCGGCGCGGTGCTTGAAGCCCATGGTGGCCTTGGCCACGCGCACCTTGCCGTAATCCAGGGTGCCGACCAAGGTGTCGATTTCGGTTTCCAGCAGCGGGCTGGCCAGCTTCTTGGGGAAGCCCCACAGTTCGCGGCCGCCGGCGATCGGCGGGTGGTCATTGAGGTACATCGAGTGCACATAGCCGCCGCGCACCCCCTGGAAGCTCACCGGTATCACCTGGCCGGATTCGGTGTAGTCGCCAAACCCGGTGGAATCGGGCATGCGGATGAACTCGTACTTGACCAGCGGCTCGGTGACCTCGAGCGGCTCGGGCACCACTGCGCGCAGCGCGTCCAGGTCGGTACGATAGGTGACGACCAGAAATTCGCGATTGACGAAGCGGTACGGCCCCGGCGGAAACGCGGGGCTGGTCAGCGGCATGGCGAAGGCTTGGGCCTTGACGTCGGCGATCTTCACGGGACAACTCCTTTGCTGAGAGGCGCGCGCCGCCGGGTCGCGGCCCGGCGCCGTGGCGGCATGGCTGGTGCGGATGTCCGGCGGCGCGGGGCAGGGCCGCGCGCCGCCGCAGGTCCTTACTGCATGTACCAGCCGTGGCTGACCACGAACGACTGGCCGGTGAGCGCCGCCGACGGAAAGGTGGCCAGGAACAGCGCCGTCTCGGCGATATCCTCGACCGTGGTGAAGACGCCGTCGACGGTGTCCTTCAACATCACGTTCTTGACCACGTCGGCCTCGCTGATGCCCAGCTCCTTCGCCTGCTCGGGGATCTGCTTCTCGACCAGCGGCGTGCGCACGAAACCGGGACAGATCACGTGCGAACGCACGTTGTGCGGCGCGCCCTCCTTGGCCAGGGTGCGGGCCAGGCCGAGCAGGCCGTGCTTGGCCGCGACGTAGGCGGACTTCAGCTTGGAGGCCTCATGGGAGTGCACCGAGCCCATGTAGATCACCACCCCGCCGCGGCTCTTGCCGGTACCGTCGTCCTTGTACATGTGCTGCAGGGCCGCCTTGGTGGTGAGGAAGCCGCCGTCGAGGTGGATCGCCAGCATCTTCTTCCAGTCGGCGAAGGCGAACTGCTCGATCGGATTGATGATCTGCACGCCGGCGTTGGAGATCAGGATGTCCAGCTGACCGAACTGCGCCACCAGTTTTTCGGTGCCCGCGTTGACCTCGGCCTCGTCGGTGACGTCCATCGCGATGCCGATGGCCTTGCCGCCCGCGGCGACGATTTCCGCCGCGGCCGCATCGGCGGCCTGCTGGTTGATGTCGGCGATGCCGATGGCCGCGCCATGCCTTGCGTACAGCTGGGCAATTTCCTTGCCGATACCGCTGGCCGCACCGGTAATCAGTGCGACCTTGCCGTCCAGACCTGCCATGGGAATCTCCTGAAGTCGATGGGGGGGTATTGCAGCGCACCATTCTGGACCGGGCCGGTCTCCGGGAAAAGAGCCGGCCAGGCCATCAGCGCGATTTTTCCGCCAGATAGGTGTAGGCGGTGAGGCCGGCGTCCAGCCAGTCATAGAGCCGCCCGGCCTCGCCAGCTGTGACCCCGGCGGCGGCGATCCGTTCCCGGTAACTGCGGCGCAGCTCGGCCAGGTCGTAGCCGACATAGTCCAGCATCAGGTCGGTGGTGTCGCCGCGACGCACGTGGGCGAAGGTGTAGCCCTCGCCGTCGACGCGCACATTGACCGCGTCGGTATCGCCGAACAGGTTGTGGATGTCGCCCAGGGTCTCCTGGTACGCGCCCACCATGAAGATGCCCAGGCAGTAGTTCTCGCCCTCGTGCAGTGCATGCAGCGGCAGGCTGACGTCGACGCCGTCGGCGTCGACGTAGTGGTCGATGCGGCCATCCGAATCGCAGGTGAGGTCGACGATCACGCCGCGCCGGGTCGGCCGTTCGTCCAGCCGCGCGATCGGCACGATCGGGAAGATCTGTTCGATCGCCCAGATGTCGGGCACCGATTCGAACACCGAGAAGTTGGCGAAATACTTGTCCACCAGCTTCTCGTCCAGCTCGTCCAGCGCCTGGCGGTGCGCGCGCTCGGACGGCAGCAGGCGACCGCGCACGGCATTGGCGATGGCGTAGAACATCTCGTCCAGCCGCGCACGGTCGGCCAGCGACAGCTGGCCCAGCGCGTACAGCGACTGCCCCTCGGCCAGGTGGTGCTGGGCCTCGTGGAACAGCTCCAGCGGCGGGCGCTCGTCCAGCGCCGCATGCACCTCGCGCAGGTGCCGCAGCACGCCGGGCTCCTCGAGTTTCAGCGGCGCCATGCGGCCGGCAGGCACCTGTTCCACCTCGGTCACGTTGATCACCATCACCGCATGGTGCGCGGTCATCGCGCGGCCTGCCTCGGTGAGGATGTGCGGCGCGGCCAGCCCCTCGGCGGCCACCGCCTCGGCCAGCGACTGCACGATGGTGGCGGCATATTGCTGGATCGAGTAGTTGATCGAGTTGTGGCTGCGCGAACGGGTGCCCTCGTAGTCCACGCCCAGGCCACCGCCGACGTCGACGATCTCCAGCGGCACGCCGAGCCGGGTCAGCTCGATGAAATAGCGGGTGGCCTCGCGCATGCCGTTGGCGATGTCGCGCACGTTGGAGATCTGCGAGCCCATGTGGAAGTGTTGCAGCTTGAGCGTGTGCTTGAGGCCGGCGCCGTCGAGCCGCTCGATCAGGGTCAGCACCTGGCTCGGCGACAGCCCGAACTTGCCCTTGTCGCCGCCGGTGTTCTGCCACTTGCCGGCGCCGATCGAGGCCAGCCGCACGCGCACGCCGAGCAGCGGCTCGACATCCAGCGCCTTCGCCTCGGCGAGCACGTGATCGAGCTCGGACAGTTTCTCGATCACGATGTGCACGCGCAGGCCGAGCTTGCGCCCGATCAGCGCCAGACGCACGTATTCGCGATCCTTGTAGCCGTTGCAGATGACGATGGAGCCCGCGCGCGCCATCGCCAGCACCGCCATCAGCTCGGGCTTGGAGCCGGCCTCCAGGCCAAAACCGTGCGTGCCGGCGGCGACCAGTTCCCCGGCCACGCCGCGCTGCTGGTTGACCTTGATCGGGTAGATCGCGGTGTAGCCACCGGCGTAGTCGTTGTCTACGATCGCGTTGGCGAATGCCTCCTGCAGGCGCGCCAGGCGGTCGGCCAGGATGTCGGGGAAACGCACCAGCAGCGGCAGGCGCAAGCCCTCGGCGCGGGCCTGCGCGACGATGCCGGGCAGGGACAGCGCCGGACCGCGGGCGCCGCGCGGGCGCATCACGATATGGCCGGCGTCGTCGACGTCGACATAACCGTCGCCCCAATGGGCGGTGGCATAGGTGTGGCGGGCGGTATCAATGGTCCAGGACTTGGACATGGGCTTTCCTTGTGAAAAAGGATCCTCTGTCGCAGCGGCGAGCCTTGACGATCATGCTCCGTGAGCGGAAAGCCGGCCGGCCGGAAGCCTCGCACGCCGCGGGGCCGGATGGGCTTGCTCGGTCGCCGTCGTGCCATGGCCACGGCCGGCCGAGCGGCCATTGTAATGGTCATCCATGACAATGCATGCGGCAACCGCAGAGGACGTCGCCCGCGGTTGCCGCTACACTTCGCGTCCTTGTATTTCACGTTGGCACGGGAACACCGTCATGTCGCAGCAACCCAGCTGGTACACCGAAGCACACCAGGCCTCCGGCTCCTCCATCGGATTCCGCACCGAGCAGATGCTGCACGCGGAAAAGACGCCGTTCCAGACCATCGAGATCCACCAGACCACCGACTGGGGCAACCTGATGGTGATCGACGGCTGCGTGATGCTGACCACGCGCGACAATTTCCTCTACCACGAGATGATGACCCACCCGGCGCTGTTCACCCATGCGCGCGCCAAGCGCGTGGTGATCATCGGCGGTGGCGACTGCGGCACCCTGCGCGAGGTGCTCAAGCACGAGGAAGTGGAGTCGGCGGTGCAGGTGGAGATCGACGAGCGCGTGACCCGCCTGGCCGAAAAGTACTTTCCGGAGCTGTGCGAGGCCAACGGCGACCCGCGCGCGCAATTGCTGTTCATCGACGGCATCAGGTACATGGCCGAATGCGAGCCGGAGTCGCTGGACCTGGTCATCGTCGACTCGACCGACCCGGTCGGCCCGGCCGAAGGCCTGTTCAACGCCGCGTTCTACGCCAGCTGCTACAAGGCGCTGCGCCACGGCGGCATCCTGGTGCAGCAGAGCGAGTCGCCGCTGGCGCACCTGGAACTGATCAAGTCGATGCGCTCGGCCATGCGCACCAGCGGCTTCAGCGCCGTGCGCACGCTGCCGTTTCCGCAGCCCTGCTACCCGACCGGCTGGTGGAGCTGCACCATGGCGCGCAAGGGCGGCGACCTGTCGGGTTTCCGCGAGCGCGGCGCGCTGAGCAAGAATTTCCCCACCCGCTATTACAACGCCGACATCCACAAGGGCGCCCTGGCGCAGCCGGAGTTCATGCGCGAGGCCTTCGGCGAATAGGCCGGGATTCGGGATTCGGGATTCGGGATTCGGGATTCGGGATTCGGGATTCGGTAAAGCATTGCGGCTCGCGGAAACCCGAATCCCGGCACTCAAAACATCTTCGAGCGCACCTTGGGCAGCAGCACCAGCAGCAAGGTGGCTACCGGGCCCAGCGGCAGCGACAGCAGAAACCAGATCAGGCCGCTGCGGTTCTTGCCCTGGGCCAGGGCGGCGTTGATCAGCGCCAGCGTGCCCCAGCCCACGAACCACGGCGCGCCATCGGCGAATCTCGACAATTGTTGCACTGGTCTCTCCCGTGGTGGTGGACGCACCCCCGCGCCCAATCGCCAATGCTAGCAAGCTCGCCGGCCCTCTGCTCGCATCAAAGCGGCCTTGAATCAGCCACGCTTAATCCGCGCAGGTTAAGCTGACCGCTTTGCTTGCGGACCGAATCCCATGATGCGTGCCATGCGCTACTTCATGCTGAGCTGCGCCCTGTCCCTGCTGGCCAGCCCGGCGATCGCCGCCAAGGCACCGGCCGGCGCGAAAGCCGGCGAATCGGCGAAGGTGCTCAAGGCGCGCGACAAGGCCCAACTCGCCTTCCAGCGCGACCTGGTCAGCGTGCTGGCGCCCCGCGCCGACGCCGCACCCCTGCTGGGCGCGGCGCTGCTGGCCCGACCGCTGGTGAACCAGCCGCCTAGCAACAGCTTTCACGCCCTGATCGCGCGCGCGGCCCAGGCTGATGGCGCTGGCGCGGCGGTGTCCTGGGTGCGGCTGGCCGATTGCGACCGGGCCGCGGACAACTGCCCGAACCAGGCCGCGCTGCAGCAATTGCTGGTGCAGGCGCCGGACAACGCAGCGGTATGGCTGCTCAAGCTGGGCGTGGACGCACGCGACATGAAGCGGGACGCGGTGCGCGAGGACCTGCGCAAGGCCGCCGCAGCCAAGATGTATGACGACTACACCGGCAGCAGCCTGCAGGCGCTGGCGGACGTGGTCGGGGTGCTGCCGCCGCCGGCCGCCAGCTACAACCCGGCCCGCAAGGGTGGGGCGGTCGGCATGCAGACCGTGCTGGTGTTCGGCATCGGCGGTACCCAGCCGCAGCCCGGCCTGCCGATGATCGCCAAGCTCTGCGACAACGCCGGCAAGGACGCTTCCATCAAGAGCGACTGCCAGCAGCTGGGCAAGCTGCTCGAATGGGGCTCCAGCCCGCTCGCCCGCTCGCTCGGCCTGCACCTGCGCGAAGTCCTCGACAATGACCCGGCCCAGCGGCAGGGCGCCAGGGACGAGCGCCGCAACCTGATCTGGCAGGTACAGAATTTCGAGCTGCTGCTGGCGCGGGCGCTCGACGATGCGGAGGTGGCCCAGCGCCTGCTCGCGCTGGCCCGCAACGGCGGCAGCGCGATGAGCCTGGAACTGGCCGCCCTGCGTGACAGCGGCATTCCCGTCGAGGCCCCGGCGGGCTGGCAGCCGCGCCGCGCGGAGTGAACTTCGCCGGCGCGACGCTTTGCGGCGCATCCGCAGCCGTGTAGGCTTGGCCCACCTTCCGCAGCAAGGATCAGTCGATGTTTACGACGCTGGTGGCGAGCAGCAAGGGCGGTTGTGGCAAGAGCACGCTGGTTACCCAGCTCGCTTCGCACTGGGCACAGGCCGGACAACGCACGGTCATCGTGGACGGCGACCGGCAGGGTTCCAGCTTTCGCTGGGCCTCCCTGCGGCCGGAGCATGTCCCCGGCGTGCTGGCCTTCGAGGGCGGCCGCAAGGCATTGAAGAAGCTGCCACCGGACACCCAGCAGCTGCTGATCGACACCGCCGCCGGTTCCGGCGAGCGCGAGCTCGAACCCTACCTGGAACACGCCAACGTGCTGCTGGTGCCGGTACTGCCGTCCTCGTTCGACCTGCATGCGACGCTGGGCTTCCTCGACGAGCTGCAGTCGGTCAATCGCATCCACCGCGGCAAACTGCCGGTGGCGCTGGTCGGCAACCGGCTCAAGCCCTGGACCCATGCGAGCCAGGATGCGCTGGCGCAGCTGGCCGAGCAGGCGCCCTTTCCGGTCGTCGCGCAACTGCGCGACAGCCAGGCGTACGTGCTGCTGAACGCGCTGGGCAAGGGGATCTTCGACTACCAGTCCGAGCAGGTGCGCAGCCACCAGCAGGACTGGAAAGCCCTGCTGCGCTGGATCCGCCGCCAGCCGTGACCCGAACCATTCCACCGCGCAGTCGCGCCCCTCACCACCGCTGGAGTCCTCCATGCACGAATTGATCCTGTTGCGGCACGCCGAAGCCGTACCGATAGAGTCCACCGGCGACGACCCGGCGCGACCGCTGAGTTCCCGCGGCGAGCAGGAAGCGCAGGCGGCCGGGCGCTGGCTTGCCGCGCACGGTCTGCGCCCGGAGCGGGTGCTGTGCTCGCCCACGCGACGCACCGACGAGACCACCCAGTGGGCGCTGGCCGCGATCGACACCCCGCCGGTGCCGCAGATGGCCGCGGAAATCTACAACGCCTCGCCCGGCGAACTGCTGGCCCTGCTCGACCAGCACGGCGACGCCGGCACGGTGATGCTGGTGGGACACAATCCGGGCATCGAGCGCCTGGTTGCCTTGCTGGTGGAAGGCCGCTCCGACGACTTCCGCGGCATGCCCCCGGGCGCCATGGCGGTGCTGCACCTGGATGGCGCGCTGGAACCGGGCCATGCGCGGCTCGATGCCTTCTGGTCGCCCTGACGCCGCCCGCTCCACTCCCTAACCGCCCGCCCGGCCCACCGCCCGAACGCTTGCCCGAGAGCACGCCGCGGTGCCGGTCGGCGGATGCGCCGCCCTTATCATCCGCCGATGTCCCTCACCCCAGGTCGAACCTCCGCCCCGCTGCTGCTCCTGCTGCTCCTGCTGCTGCAGGGCTGCGCGCCTTCGCGGCAGGAGATCCGCCGCGCCAATGCCGTGGTCGCGGCCACCGTCGACACCACCGTCTCCTGTACCCGGGCCGACCACTGCGCCACCCCGTCGCCCCTGCTCGAAGCTGCCGACCAGGCGCTGGCCCGGTCGACGGCCGCCAAGCCGGTGCATGTGGTGACCCTGCTGGCGGACAGCGACCCGGCGCTGGTTGCCCGCATCAACCTGATCCGCGCGGCACGGCAGAGCATCGACGTGCAAGCCTATATCTGGGACCAGGACGACGTCGGCAAGCTGGTACTGAACGAACTGGTGCGCGCGGCGCGGCGCGGGGTGCGGGTGCGCATCCTCGCCGACCAGCTGTTTTCCTTCGGCAGTCTCGATCTGCTCGACCGCCTGTCGCGGGCCAGTTCACACCTGCAGGTACGCCTGTACAACCCCACCCTGCACAAGGCGCGGACGCCACCGCTGGATTTCGCCGCCGGCCTCCTGTGCTGCTTCATGCAGTTCAACCAGCGCATGCACAACAAGCTGCTGCTGGTCGACGACAGCATAGGCATCACCGGCGGACGCAATTACCAGAACCGCTACTTCAACTGGAACGGCAGCTTCGATTACGTCGATCGCGACGTGATGATCGGCGGCCCCGCCGCGAAGGAGATGGCGGCCAGTTTCGCGCTGTTCTGGAACCATCCGCGGGCGGTGCCGCTGACCCACCTGCGCGACGTCAACCAGCGCATCCTGTCCGACCGCGTTGCGCCCGGGTGGCCGACACCGCAGTACAGCGACCCCGCCCGGGTGGCCCGGGTGGAACAGGCCGCCGAGGATCCGCAATGGCTGCACACCTGGCTGGTCGCGCCCTCGCTGCAGGTCGGCAAGGTGGACTATTTCAGCGACCTGCCGGCCAAGACCGACGAGCCGGACCGCAAACGCGCCACCGAATTCACCCGCCACATCATGGCGATGATCAGCGCCGCAAAGAGCGAGGTGCTGCTGCAAACGCCCTACCTGGTGATGAGCCGCAAGGCGCAAGGCATCTTTCGTTGGCTGCACCGCCGTGCCGACCCGCCACGCATCATCGTCTCGACCAACTCGCTGGCTTCGACCGACGCGTTCGCCGTGTATGCGATGTCGTACAAGCACCGCAAGCGCTACCTGAAGAAGTTCGGCTTCGAGATCCACGAACTGAAGCCCCACGCCCCCGCCGCCGCGGTCGACTACACGCTGGCCAACCTCGACCTGGGAGCGGATGACGAGGTGCCGTTGCCGTCCGATGCCCGTCCCGGGCGGACGCACACGCACTTCCTGCTGCTGGGCAGCCGCCACAGCAACAACCGGCCGGCGCCGCTGAAGAGCGAAGGCCTGCGCTTCGGCCTGCACGCCAAGTCGATCGTGATCGACGACGACGTCGCCATGGTCGGCTCGCACAACTTCGACCCGCGCTCGGACCACTACAACACCGAGGCCGGCGTGATCGTCTACGACCACGCGTTCGCCGCCCAGCTGCGCCGCAACATCATGCGCTACACCCAGCCGGAGAATGCGTGGGTGATCGCGCCACGGCAGCCCGCGGTGCCGGTGCTGACCGACATCAACCAGGCCATCGGTGCGATCTCGGAGCAACTGCCGCTGTTCGACCTGTGGCCCTTCCGCTACGCCACCAGCTTCGACCTCAAGCCGGGCTGCAAACCCATGCGCGCCAGCCAGCCCGGTTTCTACGCCTGCTACAGGCCGGTCGGCGACTTTCCGGACGTGGCGCTTTCACCCAAGCTGATCATCACGCGCCTGATCACCGCCTTCGGCGTGGGGGCCAAGGGCATCCTGTGAGTTCTGCGCCGCCGCGGGTGCTGCTTCGCGGAAATTGTCGCCTGCTTTTTTGAAGCGGAAGCGAACAGCTTCCGGGCGCCGACGGCGCACGAAAGCTGTTGCCTTGAAAGCGCTTCGCTGCGAACACGGAGACAAACCAGAGCATCGCCCGCGAGCGGGCTCCTACAGAGGGTACGCAAAGAGAGAGGCAACTCGGCTGGCGCACGCTCTTGCTCTTGCGCCACCGGCGTCATGGCGGCCAAACAAAAACCTACGGCAGCTTCGCGATGCCGTCGCCGCGCGAGGAAAAGCGCATCGGCAACTCGCCGCTGAAGCCGTCGGGGCGATCCGGCGGCACGGCGAAGCGCCAGCCGCGCACGCTGCGCAAGGCGTGAGTGTCGAGAATCGGGTCGCCGCTGGATTCGACGAGGCTGGCGGCGCTGACCCGGCCGCTGGCGTCGACTTCCACGTGCAGCAGCACGCGGCCGTCCAGGTGGCCGCGCAACTCGTCCCACGATTGCGAGGTGTCGCTGGGCGTGGCTAGAGGCACCAATTCCGGCGGTGGCTTTGGCACGCTGGCACGCGCCGCGTCGCCGGCGATCGCCACGGACGTGCGATGCCCCGCCGGCGCCACCCGCAGGGGAACATGCGCGCGCCGCGGCAAGGACAGGGTGCGCGGCGAGGGCACCGCGCCTGCAGCGCCGGCGAACCGCGCGGGCGGGCCGGGCCAGACGGCGGTCAGCGTACTCAGCCAGCCGGTACCGGCGACGCCGATCGCCAGCGCCAGCAGACTCAGTCCGGTGGTGGTGCGCAGGCGCAGCATGGTCAGCCGGCCGCGTTCACGGCCGTTCGAGGATGGCGGTGACGCCCATGCCGCCGGCGGTGCAGATCGAGATCAGGCCGCGGCCGGAACCCTTCTGCTCCAGCAGCTTCGCCAGCGTGGCGACGAGGCGCGCGCCGGTGGCGGCAAACGGATGGCCGACGGCGAGGCTGGAGCCGTGCACGTTGAGCCGGGCCGGGTCGATCGCGCCGAGCGGCGCGTCCAGGCCGAGCCGGTTCCTGCAGTAGTCGGCGGACTCCCACGCGCGCAGCGTGCACAGCACCTGCGCCGCGAACGCCTCGTGGATCTCGTAGTAGTCGAAGTCCTGCAGGCGCAGGCCGTGGCGCGCCAGCAGGCGCGGCACGGCGACGGTCGGCGCCATCAGCAGGCCCTCGCCGTGCACGAAGTCCACCGCGGCGACCTCGGCATCGAGCAGGTAGGCCTGCACCGCCAGCCCGCGCCGGGCAGCCCATGCCTCGCTGCCCAGCAGCACCGCCGCCGCGCCGTCGGACAGGCCGGTGGAATTGCCGGCGGTCAGGGTGCCGTGGCCGGAGCGCTTGTCGAACGCCGGCGACAGCGAGGCCAGCTTGGCCATGCTCGCATCCGGGCGCAGGAAACCATCGCGCCGCAGGCCGCGAAATGGCACCACCAGCCCGTCGAAGAAGCCCGTCTCGTACGCCGCCGCCAGCTTGTGGTGGCTCTCCAGCGCCAGCTGGTCCTGCGCCAGCCGGTCGATCCGCCACTCCTTCGCCATCAGCTCGCAGTGTTCGCCCATCGACTTGCCGGTGCGCGGCTCGGCCACCGCGGGGAACGACGGCCGCAATTCGCGCAGGGAGAAGCCGTGCACCGCCGCCTTCAGCTTGTCCGGCAGGCGGCGGGCCCGGTTCACCGCCAGCAGCCGCTGGCGCAGGCGCTTGCCGTAGACGATAGGTACGTCCGAGGTGGTGTCCGAACCTCCCGCCACACCGGCCTCGATCTGGCCGGCGGCGATCTTGTTGGCGATGGCGACGGCGTTGTCCAGCGAGGTACCGCAGGCGCGCGCGGTGGTGATGCCCGGCGTGGTCGGCGCCAGCCCGGAGGAGAGCAGCGCCTCGCGCGCCAGGTTCCAGTCCGAGGCGTGCCTGATCACCGCGCCCATCGCCACCTCGCCCAGCTCCACGCCATGCAGCGAGAACCGCTCGACGAGGGCGCCGAGCACCTTGACCGACATGCCGAAGTTACCGACATCGGCATAGGCCGTGTTATTGCGACAGAACGGGATGCGCACGCCGCCGATCACCGCGACGCGCCTTTGCGACTTGTCCATGCTCAAAAACGATCCACCAACCAAGTCCGCCAAGGCTAACCCGCCATGCCGCGCGGCGAAAGCCCGGCCGCGCGGCATGGGTTCGTGCGTCGTGCCGCGCGACCGGGTCGGCAGCCATGGCGCTGGTAGAATGCCGCTTCTTTAGTCGTCGGGAATGCTCGCCTCGTGGAAGCGCAAACGTTGCTCGCCCTGCCGGTGCTGCTGGCACTGGAACCCGTCGCGGGCGACCACCCCGCGCGGATGACCCTCAGCCGCGACGAAGCCGCCGAACTGGCCGCCCTGGTGGCCGCCGACCTGCATGCCCTGGTGCCGCGGGTGGAGGCCGCGCGACTGGCGCTGGCCGGCGCCCTGTTCGATCCGGTCGAGCTGCTGCGCCCGGGCTTCCCGGTCTGGTCGACACTGGACGAACTGGCCCGACGCGTGCCCCGCGGCCAGCTGGAAAACGTGGTGGCCTTCGGCAGCCACGAGGGCCAGATGCCGGCGCCGGCGTTGCAGCCGTCGGCGCAGTTCGCCGACGGCCCGATGCGCCTGCTGGCGCTGAGCCTGCTGGCGCCGGCGGCACTGGCGCGGGAGCTGTCCGAGCAGCTCGAAATCCATCTGGTCGGCCGCGGCGAGGCCGGCGTGCTGACGGCCGACTGGCTGATGCGCACGCTCGGCCTGCGCCTGGAACACGTGCGCTACCTGAGCCGCAACGACCTGCTGGCGCTCACCTGCGTGCAATACGAACACGTCAACCTGGCACCGCTGTGGGCGCTGCTGGAAGCGGCCCTGCTCAGCCCCGGCCGCGAAGAGACCTGCCTCAGCGCACGCGGACTGGCGCTGCGCTACAGCGACGGCAAGGTATTGGCGCAATCGCCGGCGCAATGGCTGGCCGCGCAACCGGCCGGGCTGACCGATGCCGCCCATGCGCTGGCCGGCATCGCGTTCGAATTGCGCCAGTACGGCGCCTTGCTCGACGCGCACGGATTGTCCCTGCAGCTGGAGCCGGCGGCCGGGCAGGCGGTGGAGGCCGGGCACGGCTATCTGCTGGAAACACTGCAGGCGGCCGAGGCGGGCATGGATCCACCCGCGCTGTTTGCCCACGAAGCCCCCGGCCTGGGGATCGTGGTGGTCAGCGTGGCGCAGCGTGGCCTCGGCGGCCCGCGCATGCTGGCGCATGGCTATCCGTTGCAACCCGGTGCGCTGGGACCGCTGCTGGCGATGCTGGCCGACCGCTATGGCATCGCCGCCGAACTGCACGCGCTGGGCCGGATCCTGCTGGACGACAACCGGCAGCTGACCGCGCCGCTGGCCACCGCCCACTGAATCGAAGGCAACAGTTGTGCGCCGGCGAAATGTCGGCGCATGATGGTGCCACGCCCGGAGTGGGCGTGTCCGGGGACCAAACGCGCATGCGGTCGCACAAGCCCGTCGAGGAGTCGCCTTCGTCCGCTGACGGGGCACACTGGTCAGACCGGGTGCTGCGCGCGGCGCCCGTGCTGCTTACCTATCTCGATCTCGAACAGCGCATCCGCTACGCCAACCACGCCCATCTGCGCTGGCTCGGCAACGACCCGCACCGCATCGTCGGCAAACGCCTGATCGAGGTGATCGGCGAGCGCAACCACCGGCTTGCCAGTGCGGCGCTGGCGCGCGCCTACGGCGGTCACCACGCCAGCTACGAGGGCGAGTCGTACCGGGGCGACGAGCTGCGTTACGTCCACGGCAACTTCCAGCCGGAGTTCGACGCCGACGGCAAGGTCTGTGGCGTGGTCAGCGCGTTGATGGACATCACCGAGCGGCACACCCTCGACCTGCAGTTGCTGGAAAGCGAGCGTCGCTTCTTCAGCGCCTTCCAGCATGCCGCCATCGGCATGACGCTGAGCCATCCCGACGGGCATTTTCTGCGCGTCAACGCAGCGGTATGCCAGATGCTCGGCTATGCCAAACGGGAAATGCTGGCGCTGGACATCGCGGCCATCACCCACCCGGACGACCTGGCCGCCGAGATGGAGCTGCGGCAGCAGTTGCTGGCCGGTGAGCGCGAGTCCTACCAGCTGGAGAAGCGCAGCCTGCACAAGGATGGCCATGTCGTGCACACCCAGCTCACGGTCTCGCTGGTGCCCGACGCGCAGGGCCAGCCGCTGTACTGTGTTTCGCAGGTGCAGGACATCAGTCAGCGCAAGGCCTTCGAGGACGCACTGTACCGGGAACGCGAGCTGGCCGAGGTCACCCTGCGCTCGATCGGCGATGCGGTGATCACCACCGATACCCTGCTGAACATCACCTCGCTCAACCCGATCGCCGAGGCGATGACCGGTTGGAGCAACCACGAGGCACGCGGACGGCCGATCGACGAGATTTTCCAACTGCATGACATCGCCCAGGGGCTGCCGGTGGCCAACCCGCTGCGCGCCGCGATCCAGCACAACAGCATCGTCGACCTCGCCGGCAAGACCCAGCTGCGGCACCGGCACGGCTTCGACACGCCGATCGAGGATTCCTCCGCCCCCATCCACGACCATGCCGGCAACGTGATCGGCGGCGTGCTGGTGTTCCACGACGTCAGCGAAAGCCGCTCGCTGGCGCTGAAGATGATCCACCTCAACCAGCACGACACGCTGACCGGCCTGCCCAACCGCAACCAGTTGCACGAGCAGGTCGAGCAGGCGCTGGACAGCGCCAGCCGGCACCAGCAACGCGCCGCCCTGCTGTACATCGACATCGACCAGTTCAAGCTGGTCAACGACCTGCACGGCCAGGCCATCGGCGACCGCGTGTTGCGCTCGTTCGCCGCGCAGCTGCAGCACAACCTGCCCGCCGACGCGCTGCTCAGCCGCCACGGCGGCGACGAGTTCGTGGTGGTGCTGCCGCACCTGGACAGCGCGGGCGAAGCGGCCAGCCTGAGCCAGAACCTGATCAACCAGGCCGAACAGATCCGCGTCGAGGGGGTCGCCGAGCTGCGGCTGCACGCCAGCATCGGCATCAGCATCTACCCGGACAACGGCACCGACGTGGAGAACCTGCTGCAGCACGCGCAAACCGCGCTGACCGCGGTGAAGGCGCAGGGGCGGCACGGCTTCCGCTTCTTCACCGCCTCGATGAAGGAACGCGAGCGGGCCCGGCGCGAGATCGAAACCGCGCTCCGCCGCGCGCTGCCGCAGCATGAACTGAGCCTCCACTATCAACCCAAGGTCTCCGCCGTGGATGGCCGCATCGTCGGTGCCGAGGCGTTGTTGCGCTGGCTTGTGGACGGGCAGGTGCTGCACAGCCCCGACCAGTTCATCCCGGTCGCCGAGGACAGCTGGCTGATCCTGCCGATCGGCGCCTGGGTGCTGCGCCAGGCCTTCCGGCAGGCCAGGGCGTGGCAGCAGGCCGGCCACGCCATACCGATCTCGGTCAACGTGTCGCCGCGGCAGTTCCAGCACCCGGAGTTCTATGGCTGGCTGGACGAGGTGCTGCAGGAGACCGGCCTCGACGCCGGCCTGCTCGAGCTGGAGTTGACCGAGCGCATGGTGATGGCCGGCGGCGAAACCACCACCGGCCTGTTGCGGCGGATCAAGCAGCGCGGCATAAGCCTGTCGCTGGACGACTTCGGCACCGGCTACTGCAGCCTGTCCTACCTCAAGCACTTCCCCATCGACGCACTGAAGATCGACCGCGTCTTCGTGCGCGACCTGCCCACCGATCCCGATACGGCCACGATCACCCGCTCCATCGTCGCGATGGCCTTGAGCCTCAACAAGCTGGTGATCGCCGAAGGGGTGGAAACCGAGGAGCAGGCCCGGTTCCTGCGCGAGGCCGGCTGTACCCAGCTGCAGGGTTACCTGTTCGGCAAGGCGATGCCCGCCGACGAACTGCAGCTCAGGCTGACCGCCAGCGACCGAACCGGCCAGGAGTCTGGCGGTGCTGCAAACGTCTGAGGCGAACAGCCATTCCCGCCGGCCACGCAGCTAGCTCTCGCCGGCATCCTTGCCGGCGAGCATCGCCTCGTACATGAAATAGTGGCAACGCTGCATGCCGAGCCCGGCGTAGGTCGCCTGGGCATGCCGGTTTTCGGTCTCCACGTACAGTCGCAGGCCGACCGCGCCGGCCTCGGCCGCGCGCTGCGCCACGGCGCCATGGAGCGCGCGGAACACCCCCTTGCGGCGAGCCTCGGGCGTCACGTAGACACTCTGGATCCACCAGAAGTCGCCGTCGCGCCAGTCGCTCCATTCGTAGGTGACGAGCAGGCTGCCCGCGGGAACGCCATCGCGTTCGGCGACCAGGTAGAAACCGCGCGCCGGCTGTTCGAACACAGCCGCCATGCCCCGCCGCAAGGTGTCCGGATCGAGCCGCTTGTGCTCGGTTTCCCAGGCCATCGCCGCGTTCCAGGCCACCAGGTCGGCCAGGTCGGTATGGCGGGCGGGACGAATCTGGACAGGCATGATGAAGCTCCTTCGGGGCGGTGGGTTTTTCGCGGTACTGGCGGCGTGATGGGCACAAGGTTCGCAGATTCCCGCGCGCGGCGCAGCGGCAGGGCGGCCACCCCGGGCTGGACGCGAGCAGGGCGCCACCCGCGGCGCATCCGCATCCCGGCGCGCGATCTTCACATCCATGGCAGTAGGGTCGATCGCGTGGTCGCGCACGGCGGCGGCCAGGGCTGAGGAACCCGGCGGCGGGGCCTGCATCGGCGGCCGCCGCTGCGCCACGATTGATGGGATCGCCACGCGTGAACACTGGCCATCTGCTCGAACTGCTCAAGCTGCGCCGGCTGCGCGCGTTTCGGCGCCGCCGCGCCGCCGCCCGCACCCGGCCCGAGCAGGAGCCGGCGCTGCGCGCGGAGCTGTTCAGCGCCGAACAGATGGAACGCCATGGCCACGTGCTGGCCGCGCAACACCGGCTGCGCCGACGCCCGAGCGCCGACTTGCTGCTGGGCCGGTTGGCCGACAACGAGGCGGTGATCGCGCACACCTGCGAACGCCTGACCCAGGCCACCCGGCGCAAGCGCCGCATCACCCCCGCCGGCGAGTGGTTGCTGGACAATTTCTACCTGATCGAGGAGCAGATCCGGATCACCCTGCGTCACCTGCCCAAGGGCTACAGCCGCGAACTGCCGCAATTGGCGAGCGGCCCCTCGGCCGGATTGCCGCGGGTCTACGACATCGCGCTGGAAGTCATCGCCCATGGCGACGGCCGCATCGACACCGGCAGCCTGCGCCGTTTCATCGACGCATACCAGGAAGTGACCCCGCTGAAGCTGGGCGAGCTGTGGGCGATCCCGATCATGCTGCGGCTGGCCCTGATCGAAAACCTGCGCCGGGTCGCCGCGCGGGTGATCGCCGACTGGCGTTTCCGCGGCAAGGCCGTGCGCTGGGCCGATGCGATGACCGCCACCGCCGCGCGCGACCCCAACAGCGTGGTGCTGGTGGTGGCCGACATGGCGCGCTCGCACCCGCCGATGAACGGCCCGTTCGTGGCCGAGATGGCGCGCCGGCTGCAGGGGCAGAGCCCGGCGCTGGCGCTGCCGCTGAGCTGGATCGAGCAGCGGCTGGCCGAATCGGGGCAAAGCATCGAGCACCTGATCCAGCTGGAGGCCCGGCAACAGGCCGCCGCCCAGGTATCGGTGGGCAACAGCATCGGCAGCCTGCGCGCCGCGTCGGCGATCGACTGGCGCGAATTCGTCGAGCGCTCCAGCCTGGTCGAGCGGCAGCTGCGCGATGACCCCGCGCGGGTCTACCCGGCGATGGATTTCGCCACTCGCGACCACTACCGCCACGTGGTGGAGATGCTGGCGCGGCGGCACCGGATCGGCGAAATCGGCATCGCCGAGGCGGCACTGGGACTGGCCCATGCCGCCGCCGGCTCGCTCGCCGAATCGGGCCTGCCGCAGCACGTCGGCTTCTACCTGATCGACCGCGGCCTGCCGCAACTGGAGCAGCGACTCGGCATCCGCCCCCGGCTGGGCACCCGCCTGCACCGCTGTTTCGAGCGCGCGCCGGTCACGGTTTACCTCGGCCTGCTGGCGCTGTTCACCGCTGCCTTCGCGCAACCGCTGGTGCGGGCGGCGGCCGACTGCCTGTCGCCCTGGGCAGTGGCGGCGATCGCGGTGCCGGCGGTGATCCTGGCCAGCCAGCTGGGCAGCAGCCTGCTCAACTGGATGGCGACGCTGACCGTGCCGCCGCAGCCGCTGCCGCGGATGGACTATTCCGACGAGATCCCGACCGGCGCGCGCACGATGGTGGCGATTCCCAGCCTGATCGGCAGCACGCAGGAGGTGGAGGCGCTGGTCGAGGCGCTGGAGGTGCGCTTCCTCGGCAACCGCAACGAACGCCTGCATTTCGCCCTGCTCACCGATTTCACCGATGCCGACCGCGAACACCTGCCCACCGACGACGCGCTGCTGCGGCTGGCGCGGCGGCGCATCGAGGCACTCAACGAGCGCTACGCCAGTGCCGGGGTCGACCGCTTTTTCCTGTTCCACCGGCCCCGCCGCTGGAACAGCAGCGAACAGGCGTGGATCGGCCACGAACGCAAGCGCGGCAAGCTGGCCGACCTCAATGCCCTGCTGCGCGGCAATGGCCACGACCGCTTCATGCTGATCGTCGGCGACATCGCGGCGCTGCCGCGGGTGCAGTACGTGATCACCCTGGACACCGATACCGAGCTGCCGCGCGATTCGGCGCAGGCTTTTGTCGGCAGCATCGACCACCCGCTCAATCGCGCGGTCTACGACCCGCGGAAGCGGCGCGTGGTCGGCGGCTACGCGATCCTGCAGCCGCGCGTCGGCATCAGCCTGCCCAGCACCGCGCGCTCGCGCTACGCCCAGCTGTACGGCGCCGACGCCGGCATCGACCCGTATACCCGGACAGTGTCGGACGTCTACCAGGACGTCTTCCACGAGGGCTCGTTCATCGGCAAGGGCATCTACGCGATCGACGCGTTCGAACGCACGCTGGACGGCCGCTTCCCGCCGAACCGCATCCTCAGCCACGACCTGGTCGAAGGCTGCCACGCCCGCTGCGGCCTGCTCAGCGACGTGCAGCTGTTCGAGCAGTACCCGGCCCGTTACGGCGCCGACGTGAAGCGGCGGCACCGCTGGATTCGCGGCGACTGGCAACTGCTGCCGTGGCTGCTGCCGTGGGCGCCGACCGCGCGCGACGGCTGGCGCCGCAACGCGCTCACCGCGCTGTCGCGCTGGAAGATCCTCGACAACCTGCGCCGCAGCCTGGTGCCAAGCTCGCTGCTGGCGCTGCTGGTGACCGGCTGGCTGGTGATCTCGCCGGTGCTGTCGTGGACCCTCGCGGTGCTGGCGATGGTGCTGGTGCCGCCGCTGCTGGCGGCCCTGCTCGAGCTGGCGCAGAAACCGCGCGAGGTGCAGCTCGACCAGCACCTGCGGGCCGGCTTCCTGACCGGCATGCAGCATTTCGCGCGCATGCTGCTGGCGCTGGCCTGGCTGCCGCACGAGGTGCTGTACAGCCTCGATGCGATCGTGCGCACGCTGTGGCGCGTCGCGATCAGCCACCGCCACCTGTTGCAATGGCAAACCTCGATCGAGGCCCAGCGGTGCGACGACCGCGCACCGTTGGCGCTGTGGCGAATGATGTGGATCGGCCCCGCCGTGGCCGTGCTGCTCGGCGCGGTCCTGGTCGTGGCACGGCCGGCCATGCTGCCGCTGGCCGCCCCGCTGTTGCTGCTGTGGCTGCTGTCGCCGCAGATCGCCTGGTGGATCAGCCAGCCACGGCGCGACGAGGCCTTCGCACCGACGGCGGCGCAAACCCGCTTCCTGCGCGGCCTGGCGCGCCGGACCTGGGCGTTCTTCGAGAGCCACGTCGGGCCGGCCGAACACTGGCTGCCACCGGACAACCTGCAGGAGCATCCGGGCCCGGCGATCGCCCATCGCACCTCGCCGACCAATATCGGCCTGGCCTTGCTGGCCAACCTGGCCGCCTACGACTTCGGCTTCATCAGTGCCGGGCGGCTACTCGATCGCAGCGCCCGAACCATCGCCACCATGCGGCAGATGGCACGCTACCGCGGCCACTTCTACAACTGGTACGACACGCTCAGCCTGCAGCCGCTGGCGCCGCTGTACATCTCGGCGGTGGACAGCGGCAACCTGGCCGGCCACCTGCTGACCCTGCGCCCCGGCCTGCTGGAACTGCTCGACGCGCCGGTGTTTGCGCCGCGCGTGCTGCAGGGCCTGCTCGACACGCTGCAGCTGCTGCACGACGCCCTAGAGCCGGGCGACGGCGCCCGCATGGAACCGTTGCAGCAGGCGCTGCGGCAGGCCATGCAACACCCGCCCGCCACCACCGGCGCCGCGTCGAGCGCATTGCAAGGGCTGCTCGACCAGGCGCATGTGCTGGCCACCTCGCTGCAGCCCGAGCCCGGCGGCGATGCCGAATTCTGGCTGGCCGCGCTGCTGGAGCAGGTCAGCGAGCTGTGCGACGAGAGCGCCCGCTTCCAGCTGGACCCGGCCGATGACGACGACAACAGCTTCCAGGGCGTACCCAGCCTGCGCCAGCTGGCCCGCATCGAGCCGCTGTGCTGGCCTTCGCACTGCAACGCCGAGCTGGTCCGCGAGCGGGCCCACCAGCGCATCGAGGCGATCGAAAAGCTGGCGCACGAGGTCGGCGAGCTGGCCGCGATGGATTACCGCTTCCTGTACGACAACGCCCGCGACCTGCTGGCGATCGGCTACAACGTCGACCAGCGCCGGCTCGACCCCGGCTACTATGACCTGCTCGCCTCGGAGGCGCGGCTGGCCAGCTTCGTCGCCATCGCGCAGGGCCAGCTGCCGCAGGAGAACTGGTTCTCGCTGGGCCGCCTGCTGACCACCAGCGGCGGGCGGCCGGTACTGCTGTCGTGGACCGGCTCGATGTTCGAGTACCTGATGCCGAACCTGGTGATGCCAAGCTACCCCGGCACCCTGCTGGAGCAGACCTGCCAGGCGGCGGTGGCGCGGCAGATCGAATACGGCCACCAGCTGAACCTGCCCTGGGGCGTGTCCGAGTCGGGCTACCACACGGTGGACGCGCACCTGACCTACCAGTACCGCGCCTTCGGCGTGCCCGGCCTCGGCCTCAAGCGCGGGCTCGGCGACGACGTGGTGATCGCGCCCTACGCCAGCGTGCTGGCGATGACGGTGGCAGCGGCGGCGGCGACCAGGAACCTGCAGCGGCTCGCCGGCGCGGGTGCGCAGGGTCGCTACGGCATGTACGAGGCGATCGACTACACCCCGGCACGCCTGCCGGTGGGCCAGGACTCGGCCCTGGTGCAATCGTTCATGGCCCATCACCAGGGCATGAGCCTGCTGGCGCTGGACTACGCCCTGCTCGACCAGCCGATGCAGCGGCGCTTTGCCTCCGAGCCGCCGTTCCAGGCCACCAGCCTGCTGCTGCAGGAGCGCATTCCCCGCACCGCCGCCGAATACCTGCATGCCTCCGGTTTCCCCGACGGCAATGGCGGCGCACCGGCCAGCGAGGCGCGGCTGCGCATCTTCAGCAACCCCGACCGGCCGCGCCCGGCGCTGCAGCTGCTGTCCAACGGCCGCTACCACGTGATGCTGAGCAGCGCCGGCGGCGGCTACAGCCGCCGTGGCGAGCTGGCCGTGACGCGCTGGCGCGAGGACGTCACCCGCGACCACTGGGGCATGTTCTGCTACCTGCGCGACGTCGCCAGCGGCGACTACTGGTCCACCGCCTACCAACCGACGCGGCGCAAGACCGAACTGTTCGAGGCGATCTTCTCCGAGGCGCGCGCCGAGTTCCGCGTGCGCGAGCGCGAATTCGACAGCCACACCGAGATCGTGGTGTCGCCCGAAGACGACATCGAGCTGCGCCGCACCCGCATCACCAACCGCAGCCGCCAGCGCCGCAGCATCGAGCTGACCAGCTACGCCGAGGTGGTGCTGGCGCCGGCGGTCGCCGATGCGGCCCACCCGGCCTTCAGCAAGCTGTTCGTGCAGACCGAACTGCTGCCCGAGCTGCAGGCCATCCTGTGCAGCCGCCGCCCGCGCTCGCGCGAGGAGTCGGTGCCGTGGATGTGCCACCTGCTGGCGGTGCACGATGCCGATATCGACGCCATCTCCTACGAGACCGACCGCGCCCGCTTCATCGGCCGTGGCCGCAGCACGGCGCAGCCGCAGCTGCTCGACCGCGAACAGGCCGCGCTGTCCAACAGCGCCGGCTCGGTGCTCGATCCGATCGTGGCCATCCGCTGCCGCATCACGCTGGAGCCGGAGCAGTCGGCCACGGTCGATTTCGTCACCGGCCTGGCCGAGCAGCGGGACGGCTGCCTGCGGCTGATCGGCAAGTACCGCGACCGGCACCTGGCCGACCGCGTGTTCGACCTGGCCTGGACCCACAGCCAGGTGCTGCTGCGCCAGCTCAACGCCAGCCTCGCCGACGCGCAGCTGTACGAGCACATGGCCACCGCGATCGTCTATCCCAACGCCAGCATGCGCGCGGAACCGGCGGTGCTGCGCGGCAACCGCCGCGGCCAGTCCGGGCTCTGGGGCCAGTCCATTTCCGGCGACCTGCCGATCGTGCTGCTGCAGATCGCCGACCCGGCGCGGATCGAACTGGCGCGCCAGCTGGTGCAGGCGCATGCGTACTGGCGCCAGAAGGGGCTGGCGGTGGACCTGGTGATCTGGAGCGAGGACAGCGCCGGCTACCGGCAGGACCTGCAGGCCCAGATCATGGGCCTGATCACCTCCGGCAGCGAGGCCGGCCTGCTCGATCGGCCCGGCGGCATCTTCGTGCGGCCGGCACAGCAACTCTCAAGCGAGGACCGCATGCTGGTGCAGGCCTGCGCCCGCATCGTGCTGGCCGATCACCGCGGCAGCCTGGCCGAGCAGATCGTGCGGCACCCGGTGGAGACCCATGCGCCGCTGCTGGTGCCCAGCCGCAGCGAGCAGCCCGACGGCACCGCCGCGATGCCGGCCGCGCCGCCGGCGGCCCCGCCGCCGGGCAACCCGTACGGCGGCTTCAGCGCCGACGGCCGCGAGTATGTGATCCGCCTGTTGCCGGGCGAGGCGACGCCGGCGCCATGGGCCAACGTGCTGGCGAACCCGCATTTCGGCACGGTGATCTCGGAAAGCGGCGGCGCCTATACCTGGGGCGAGAACGCGCACGAGTTCCGCCTCACGCCCTGGCACAACGACCCGGTCGGCGACGGCAGTGGCGAGGCGATCTACCTGCGCGACGAGGAAACCGGCCAGCTGTGGTCGCCGACCCCGCTGCCCTGCCGCGGCAACGGCGCCTATGTCACCCGCCACGGCTTCGGCTACAGCGTGTTCGAGCACGAGGAGCAGGGCATCCGCAGCGAGCTGTGGGTGTATGTGGCGCTGGACGCCTCGGTGAAATTCTCGGTGCTGAAGCTGTCCAACCACGGCGGCCGCACCCGCAGGCTCGGCGTCACCGCCTACGTCGAATGGCTGCTCGGCGACCTGCGCGAGAAGACCGCGATGCACGTGGTCACCGCGTCGGACCCCGGCAGCGGCGCGCTGTTCGCCCGCAACAGCTACAACACCGAGTTCCCGAACCGGGTCGCGTTCTTCGATCTCGACGACGGCGAACGGGCTGCCACCGGCGACCGCGGCGAGTTCCTCGGTCGCAACGGCAGCATGCGCTCGCCGGCGGCGCTGGCCCGCACCCAGCTGTCCGGCCGCCTCGGCCCCGGCCTCGACCCCTGCGCCGCGCTGCAGTCGCGTCTGCAGCTGGAGCACGGCGAGGAGCGCCAGCTGATCTTCCGCCTCGGCCTGGGCCGCGACCCGGCCGATGCCAGCGCGCTGGTGCACCGCTTCCGCGGCAGCGGTTCGGCCGCCGACGCGCTGGCCAGGGTGCGCGCGCACTGGGATCGCACCCTGGGCGCGGTACAGGTACGCACGCCGGAACCGGCGCTGGACCTGCTGGCCAACGGCTGGCTGCTGTACCAGACCATCGCCTGCCGCATGTGGGCGCGCAGCGGCTACTACCAGTCCGGCGGCGCATTCGGCTTCCGCGACCAGCTGCAGGATTCGATGGCGACCCTGCACGCCGCGCCCGAGCTGGCACGCGCCCAGCTGCTGCTGAGCGCGGCGCACCAGTTCGTCGAAGGCGACGTGCAGCACTGGTGGCACCCGCCGCTCGATCGCGGCGTGCGCACCGCCTGCTCCGACGACTACCTGTGGTTGCCGCTGGCGACCAGCCGCTACGTGCTGGCCACCGGCGATCTGGCCGTGCTCGATGTGCGGGTGGGGTATGTCGAAGGCCGCCCGCTGCATCCGGGCGAGGAATCCTATTACGACCTGGCGCAGCCCTCGGGCATCGACGAAACGCTTTACCAGCACTGCGTGCGGGCGATCGAGCACAACCTGCCGCGCGGCGCGCACGGCCTGCCGCTGATCGGCAGCGGCGACTGGAACGACGGCATGAACCGGGTCGGCGAGGGCGGCCGCGGCGAAAGCGTGTGGCTCGGCTTCTTCGCCGCCGAGGTCATGCAGCGCTTCGCCGCGGTGGCCCGCCTGCACGGCGACGACGACTTCGCGCAGCATTGCGGCAACGAGGTGGAAAAGTTGCGCGACGCGCTGGAAAGGCACGCCTGGGACGGCGCCTGGTATCGCCGTGCCTGGTTCGACGACGGCACCGCGCTGGGTGCCCATGGCAACCTGGAGTGCCGCATCGACTCGATCGCGCAGAGCTGGTCGGTGCTCTCCGGCATGGGCACCGCCGAACGGCAGCGGCAGGCGATGGACTCGCTCGACCGGCAGCTGGTGCGGCGCGAGGCGGGGCTGATCCAGCTGCTCGACCCGCCATTCGACAAGTCGCCGATGGACCCCGGCTACATCAAGGGCTACGTGCCCGGCGTGCGCGAGAACGGCGGCCAGTACACGCATGCGGCGATCTGGGCCACGATGGCCTTTGCCCAGCTCGGCGACAGCGCCCGCGCATGGGAATTGCTGCGCATGATCAACCCGGTCAACCACGGCCTCGATGCCGCCCAGGTGGAGGTCTACAAGGTCGAGCCGTACGTGGTCAGCGCCGACGTCTACGCGGTCGAGCCGCATGTCGGCCGCGGCGGCTGGAGCTGGTACACCGGCTCGGCCGGCTGGATGTACCGGCTGATGGTCGAATCCCTGCTCGGCCTGCGGCTGGAGGCCGGCCAGCTGCGCTTCGCGCCCGTCCTGCCGGCAAGCTGGAGCGGCTACGCGATGCGCTACCGCTACGGCGAGACCTGGTACCAGATCGAGGTACGGCAGGTCGATGCCGGCGCCGAGCCGTGGGTCGCGCTGGATGGCGCCACCCAGGCCGACGGCCGCATTCCGCTGCGCGACGACCGCGGCGAGCACCGGGTGGCGATCGAGTACCCGCGCAGCGGCCGCGGCGCAGGCGCGCCCGAACCGCGGACGGCGGCTCCAGTGCGCTGAACGCCGTCCTCGGCCCGGTGCGGTGGCGGTGGTGCTAACGTCACGCCAGACCCTTCCGTATCACCGGAGCCCGCGCCGTGGTGTTCGAAACCGCCCTCCGCTTCATCCCGCTGGCCTTTGCCGCGCTGCTGCCGCTGCTCAACCCGCTCGGCTCGGCGTTGATCCTGATGGGCATCGTCGGCGACGAGCCGCCCGAGGTCTATCGCCAGCTGGCCTGGCGCGTGGCGCTGGGCATGCTCGGTTTCGTGGCGGTGATCGAGCTGCTGGGGGCATGGATACTGAAGTTCTTCGGCATCAGCCTGCCGGTGCTGCAGGTCGGCGGCGGGCTGACCCTGGCCGTGATGGGCTGGAACATGCTCAATGCGCGCGATCCCCCGCCCGGCGATGCGCCCGCGGCCCGGCCCGATGTCCAGACGGTGATGAACCAGGTGTTCTACCCGCTGACCTTTCCGCTGACGGTGGGCCCTGGCGTAATCGTGGTGGTGCTGACCCTCAGCGCGCACGCCTCCGGCCCGGACTGGCCGGCCAGCCTGCTGGCGCATGCGGCGATCTTCGTCGCCGCGATGCTGCTGGCGGTACTGGTGTACTTCAGCTACGCCTATGCGCCCCGGCTGAACCGGATGCTGCCGGTGCATGCGGTCAGCGGCGTGCAGCGGCTGATTTCCTTCATCCTGCTGTGCATCGGCGCGCAGATCGCCTGGGGCGGGGTGGCGACCCTGCTGGGTTCGCTGCCGACGCACTGAGCGGCGGGCGGCGGGTCGCTCAGCGAAGCAGCAGGGCGGGGACGTCGATGTCCCAGTCGCGGGGATCCTCGATGCCGACGATGCTGTCGGCCGGGTCCTCCAGGTCCACCAGGACGGGCGCCAGTTCCTCGTTCGAGGGCAGCGCGCGGAACGCCCGCACGATCGGGCTGAGCGAGCTGCCGCGGCCTTGCACCAGCACCACGGCCAGCCGACCGGACGCCAGCCGCACCAGGGTGCCGGTGGGGTAGATGCCGATCATCTTGACGAAGGCATGGAACAGCTGGCGGTCGAAGTGGCCCTCCTGCCACTCGGCCATGCGGCGGATCGCCTCGGCGGGCTGCCACGCGTCCTTGTAGCAGCGTTCGGAAGTGATCGCGTCGTAGACGTCGCAGATCGCGCCCATGCGCGCCGCGCGGCTGAGATCGTCGCCGGAGAGCTTGTCCGGGTAGCCGTTGCCGTCGACCTTTTCATGATGGTGCAGGCAGACGTCCAGCACCACCTTGCTGGTGCCCGGCTGCTGGCACAGGATGTCCCAGCCCAGCACCGGGTGCAGGCGCACCGAGATCATCTCCAGCGGACTGAGCCGTCCCGGCTTGTTCAGTACCGCATCGGCCACACCGACCTTGCCGATATCGTGCAGCAGGCCGGCCATGCCAAGCTCCCGCAGGGGCTCGCCCTCGATGCCGAGCCGGCGCCCCAGCGCCATCATCAGGGCGGCGACGGCCACCGAATGCAGGTAGGTGTAGTCGTCCTTCTTCTTCAGCCGCAGGACGCTGAGGATCGCCTCGGGATTGCTGGTGATGGAATGACCCACCTCCTCGACGATCTCGACCGCCGCATCCATGCTCAAGGCCTTGCCCATGCGGGCATCGGCGAACAGCGACTTGACCACGCCCCTGGCGCGATCGCGGATACGCTCGGCCTGCGCCACCTCGCTGCCGAAATCGCTGCGCGGCACCGCTGCCTCAACCGGCGGAGGCTCCGGCTCCGGCGCGGCGGCGATCGGCGGCGCTGGCGCCGCGGCCACCGCGACATCCGCGCCCTTGCGCGTATCGATCCAGACTTCCTTGTCGCCCAGCGAAAGCAGGGTCTGCAGCGTCTTGTCGTCGGCCACCAGGAACGAACCCTTCCAGAACGGATGGTCCATCCAGCGGCCGGCGATCTTGCGCACGAACATGCCGCGGGTCACCTGGCTGATGGGTATCTTTTTTACGGCCTGCGGCATCGTTCTGCTCAATCCATCATCGTTCAGGTGCTTGTTTGCAGCCAAGGATCATGCCGCTGCTGCTCGCACGACCCAAGGCATGGCCGACTCCCGCGGCCCGCAGCGCCGGTGTTCGCACTGCCCGTCCATGAAGGTATCGAGCATGTTTTCGGCCGTTGCGCCGGATACTTGAGCCGCCGCCTGGCGTATTTTCATGCGCCGGCATCCGGCTTGAGCGGGCGCCCGGCGGCCGCCAGGCCATGGGCATGCCTATGCATCGACTTAACCTGTCGCCCTGCACGCTTGGCGGGCCGGCCCATGCCCGCCGTCGTAGACTCGGACTTCCTCATGCCAGCCCGCTGGCAACCTGACCACGCCGCCTGCAGGAGATTTCCGCACCATGGCCCCACCCCGCTCGGATGCACTGGTTTTTTTCGGCGCCACCGGCGACCTGGCCTACAAGAAGATCTTCCCGGCGCTGCTGGCCATGACCCGGGACGGCGAGCTGGACATGCCGGTGATCGGCGTGGCGCACTCCGGCTGGGACCTGAAGCAGCTGCGCCAGCGTGCCCGCGACAGCGTGCGGCAGGCGGCGAAGGACAGTGGCGAAAAGTTCGACAAGTCCGGCTTCGACAAGCTCTCGGCGCGGCTGCAATACGTCGACGGCGACTACAACGAGGCGGCCACGTTCACCCGGCTGAAGCAGGCGCTGGGCAAGGCGAAACGGCCGCTGCATTACCTGGCGATCCCGCCCGGCCTGTTCGGCACCGTGGTGCAGGGGCTGCAGGCGGCCGGTTGCGCGGCCGACGCACGGGTGGTAGTGGAGAAACCGTTCGGGCACGACCTGGCCTCGGCGCAGGCGCTCAACCGCACGCTGCGCTCGGTGTTTCCCGACGATGCGATCTTTCGCATCGATCACTTCCTGGGCAAGGAAGCGATCATGAACATCCTCTACTTCCGCTTCGCCAACTCGTTCCTGGAGCCGATCTGGAACCGCAACAACGTGGCCAGCGTGGAGGTGACCCTGGCCGAGCAGTTCGGCGTGCAGGGCCGGGGGTCGTTCTACGACGGCACCGGCTGCCTGCGCGACGTGATCCAGAACCACCTGCTGCAGATCGTGGCGCTGCTGGCGATGGAGCCGCCGGCCTACCAGGGCTTCGGCGCGGTGCATGCGGAAAAGGCCAAGGTGTTCCAGGCGATGCGCCCGCTGCAGCCGGACGACGTGGTGCGCGGCCAGTACCGCGGCTACCTGAGGGAGCCCGGGGTGGCCAGGGGCTCGGACGTGGAGACCTATTGCGCGCTGCGGCTGTACATCGACTCCTGGCGCTGGGGTGGCGTGCCCTGGTACCTGCGTTCGGGCAAATGCCTGCCCGAGACGGTGGCCGAGATCGTGGTGGAGCTGAAGCCGCCGCCGCAGAAACTGTTCGACGACGCCGCCACCCAGGCTGGGCGTGCCAACTACGTGCGTTTCCGGCTCTCCCCCAACACCGCGGTGGCGCTGGCGGCGCGGGTCAAGCGCGCCGGCAAGGACTTCATCGGCGACCAGCGCGAGCTGTACCTGATGGAGCAGCAGAGCGGGCAGGAGTCGCCCTACGAGCGGCTGATCGGCGACGCCATCGCCGGCGACGGCGCGCTGTTCACCCGCGAGGACGCGGTGGAGGCGGCGTGGGTGGTGGTCGACCCGGTGCTGCAGAATCATCACCCGGCGATTCCCTACCGCTGCGGCAGCTGGGGCCCGCGCCAGGCGGACGCGCTGATCGCCGCCGATGGCGGCTGGCACAACCCGGTGGTGAGGGAAGGCGAGCGATGAATGCCGCGGCGCTGGTGTTCCTGCTCGATGTCGACAATACCCTGCTCGACAACGACCGCTTCGCCGCCGACCTCGGCGATACCCTGGAGCAGGCCTTCGGCGCGGTCGAACGCGAACGCTACTGGTCGATC
This sequence comes from Lysobacteraceae bacterium, assembly GCA_028866435.1. Lineage (GTDB taxonomy): Bacteria > Pseudomonadota > Gammaproteobacteria > Xanthomonadales > Rhodanobacteraceae > Rhodanobacter. Next base: position 46,852 of record JAGWIC010000007.1, read on the forward strand.
TACGGCGAGCTGCGCGACAGCCTGGGCTATGCCGACTACCTGGGTGCGCTGCAGCGGTTCCGCTTCGGCCTGGACAGCGAACCGGCGCTGCTGCAGATGTCCCGCTACCTGCTGGAGTACCCGTTCGCCGAACGCCTGTATCCGCACGCGCTGGAAACCATCGCGCACCTTCGCTCGCTGGCGCCGACGGCGATCCTCTCCGACGGCGACGTGGTGTTCCAGCCGCGCAAGATCGAGCATGCCGGGATCTGGACGGCCGCCCGCGGCGAGGTGCTGATCTACCTGCACAAGCAGCGCATGCTGGCGGCGATGCAGCAACGCTTCCCGGCCGCGCACTACGTGATGGTCGACGACAAGCCGCAGATCCTGGCCGACATGAAACGGCACATGGGCCGCAGGCTCAGCACGGTGTTCGTGCGCCAGGGCCACTACGCCGTCGCCTCGGCCGGCGAAGCGATTGATCCGGCACCGGATTTCACCATCGCGTGCATCGGGGAACTGCGGCAGCGTAAGCTTGAGGATTTCCTGCCAGCCGCGCGTGCCATCCCGCTGGCGGCACCCCCATCCCCTTCCCCGTAAACGATTGGACCGGCATCCGGAGCAAGCATGAAAGCGACCCGACAACTGCACGACCTCGGCCAGAGCCTGTGGCTGGACAACATCACCCGCACCCTGCTCGACGACGGCACGCTGGCACGCTATATCGCCGAGGACTCGGTCACCGGGCTAACCTCGAACCCGAGCATCTTCGACGCCGCGATCGGCAGCGGCGACGCCTACGACGCGGCGATCCATGCCAAGGCGCTGGCCGGGCTGGCGGGCGAGAAGCTGTTCCTCGAACTGGCCCTGGAAGACCTGCGCCGCGCCGCCGACCTGTTCGCGCCGGTGTTCCGGCGCACCGCCGGCGTCGACGGCTGGGTCTCGATGGAGGTCTCGCCGCTGCTGGCCGCGGACAGCGCCGGCTCGATCGCGGCGGCGCGGCAGATCCACGCCGCCGGCCAGCGCGACAACCTGTTCGTGAAGATTCCCGGCACGCCCGAAGGCATCCCGGCGATCGAGGAGGCGATCTTTCTCGGCATTCCGGTCAACGTGACGCTGCTGTTTTCCTGCGACCACTACCTGGCCGCCGCCGAGGCCTACATGCGCGGCATCGAACGGCGCATCGACGCCAAGCTCGATCCCCGGGTCGGTTCGGTGGCCTCGCTGTTCATCAGCCGCTGGGACGTGGCCAGCAACAAGCAGTTGCCGCCGGCGCTGCACAACCAGCTCGGCATCGCGATCGGCCAGCAGACCTATCGCGCCTATCGGCGGTTGCTGGACTCGCCGCGCTGGCAGCGGCTCGCCGCCGCCGGTGCCCGGCCGCAGCGGCTGCTGTGGGCCAGCACCGGCAGCAAGGACCCGAACGCCCCGGACACCCTGTACGTCACCGCGCTGGCCGCGCCCAATACGGTCAACACCCTGCCGGAGAAGACCCTGCAGGCGTTCGCCGATCACGGCAAGGTCGACGGCGTGATGGCGGTCGACGGCGGCGATGTCGATGCGGTGCTGGCGCGGATCGGCCAGGCCGGCGTCGACATCGACGCGCTGGCGCAGCAGTTGCAACGCGACGGCGCGCAGGCCTTCGTCGCGTCGTGGCAACAGCTGCTGCAGCGCATCGCCGACAAGGCCAGCGCGCTGGATCACCAGGCCGGCGGGGTGGTGCGCTGATGAGCCTGTCCCGACTGAGAAGGTTGCCGCAGTGGCAGGCGTTGCAGCAGCACGCTAGCGGCATTGGCGAAAAGCACCTGCGCGAGCTGTTCGCCGGGGACGCACACCGCGGCGAGCGCATGGCGGTGGAGGACGTCGGCCTGTACCTGGACTACTCCAAACAGCGCGTGGACGGCGAGACCCTGCGCCTGCTGCGCGAGCTGGCCGTCGCCTGCGAGCTGCCGCGGCACACCGAGGCGATGTTCAACGGCGAGCGGATCAACACCACCGAGGACCGTGCCGTGCTGCACGTGGCGCTGCGCTCGCCGGCCGGCGAGCGGATCCTGCTCGACGGCCACGACGTGGTGGCGCCGGTGCATGCGGTGCTCGACCGGATGGCGGCATTCGCCGAGCGGGTGCGCAGCGGCGAATGGCGCGGTCATGGCGGCAAGCGCATCCGCAACGTGGTCAGCATCGGCATCGGCGGCTCCGACCTGGGCCCGGTGATGGCCTATGAGGCCTTGCGCGACTACAGCGCGCGCGGAATGACGTTCCGCTTCGTCTCCAACGTGGACGGTACCGACCTGGTCGAGGCCGTCCACGACCTGGAAGCGGCCGAAACCCTGTTCATCGTCTGCTCGAAGACCTTCACCACGCTGGAGACGCTGAGCAACGCGCAGGCCGCGCGACGCTGGTGCATCGCGGCGCTGGGCGACGAGCAGGCGGTGGCGAAGCACTTCGTCGCCGTCTCCACCAATGCGGACGAGGTGCGCCGGTTCGGCATCGACACCGCCAACATGTTCGGTTTCTGGGACTGGGTGGGCGGGCGCTACTCGATGGAATCGGCGATCGGCCTGTCGACCATGCTGGCGATCGGGCCGGAGCATTTCCGCGAGATGCTGGCCGGCTTCCACGCCATGGACACGCACTTCCGGCAGGCGCCGTACGAGCGCAACCTGCCGGTGCTGATGGGCCTGCTGGGCATCTGGAACAGCAACTTCCTCGACGCCGCCAGCGTCGCGGTATTGCCGTACGAGCAATACCTCAAGCGCTTTCCCGCCTACCTGCAGCAGCTGACGATGGAGAGCAACGGCAAGAGCGTCACCCGCGAGGGCCTGGCGGTGGACTATGCCACCGGGCCGATCTACTGGGGCGAGCCGGGCACCAACGGCCAGCACTCGTTCTACCAGCTGATCCACCAGGGCACGCGCATCGTGCCGTGCGACTTCATCGGCTTCGGCCAGGGCCTGCAGCCGGTGCCGGTGCTGAACGCCGACGGCTCGCCCGGCGGCGACCAGCACGACCTGCTGATCGCCAACCTGATCGCCCAGGGCGAAGCGCTGGCGTTCGGCAAGAGCGCCGACGAAGTGCGCGCCGAAGGCACGCCCGAGGCGCTGGTGGCGCACCGCACGTTCAGCGGCAACCGGCCCAGCAGCACGATCCTGGCGCGCCGGCTCACGCCGCGCGTGCTGGGCAGCCTGGTCGCCCTGTACGAGCACAGCGTGTTCGTGCAGGGCGTGATCTGGGGCATCGATTCGTTCGACCAGTGGGGCGTGGAGCTGGGCAAGCAGCTGGCGAAAACCACCATCGCCGAACTGACCGCGACGAACGAGCCGGCGCTGTCGCACGACAGTTCCACCAACACCTTGATCCGCCGCTATCGCCAGTTGCGCGACAGCCCCGGGTGACCTTGGCCCTGCGGGAGCGCGCGAATGCTCCTCGACGACATCACCAAAAGGCATTCGCGCACAGGGTGCGCTCCTGCAAGCAGCAAGTCCGGCCCGATATTTCCAGCAAAAGGTTTCCAGAGCGCATGAGTCAGCAGATCAGCCCCCTCGCCGGCAAGCCGGCACCCGCCTCGATCCTGGTCGACATCCCGAAACTGCTGGCCGCCTATGCCGACCTGGCACCGGACCCCGCGGTGCCGGCGCAGCGGGTGGCCTTCGGCACCTCCGGCCATCGCGGCAGCTCGCTCGACCGCAGCTTCAACCGCGCGCACATCCTGGCGATCACCCAGGCGATCTGCGAATACCGCAGGGGCAAGGGCATCGACGGCCCGCTGTTCATCGGCTGCGACACCCATGCGCTGTCGCAGCCGGCGTTCGAGGATGCGCTGGAGGTGCTGGCCGCGCACGGCGTGCAGGCGATGGTTTCGGCCGGCGGCGAGTTCACCCCGACGCCGGCGATCTCGCACGCGATCCTGGTCTACAACCGGGGCCGCCGCAGCGGCCTGGCCGACGGCATCGTGGTCACGCCCTCGCACAACCCGCCGGACAACGGCGGCTTCAAGTACAACCCGCCCAACGGCGGCCCGGCCGACACCGACATCACCCGCTGGGTGGAGCAGCGCGCCAACGCCCTGCTCGAGGCGGGGCTGCAAGGAGTGCGACGGATGCCCTACGCGCAGGCATGCAAGGCCGCCAGCACGCATGAGCACGACTATCTCAACCACTATGTCGCCGACCTCGCCAACGTCATCGACTTCGACGTCATCCGCAGCGCCGGCGTGCACATGGGGGTCGATCCGCTCGGCGGCGCCGGCGTGCATTACTGGGCGCCGATCGCCGATCGCTACAAGCTCGATCTCACCGTGGTCAGCGCCACGGTCGATCCCCGGTTCGCGTTCATGACGGTGGACTGGGACGGCCGGATCCGCATGGACCCCTCGTCCCGGCATGCGATGCAGCGGCTGATCGCGCTGAAGGACCAGTACGACGTCGCCTTCGCCTGCGATACCGACCACGACCGCCACGGCGTGGTCACCCGCTCGGCCGGGCTGATGGAGCCGAACCATTATCTGTCGGTGTTGATCGACTACCTGTTTCGCCACCGGCCGCAGTGGAGCGCGGACGCGGCGGTCGGCAAGACCGTGGTCAGCACCGCCCTGATCGACCGCGTGGTGAAGCGGCTGGGGCGGCGGCTCCACGAGGTGCCGGTCGGCTTCAAGTGGTTCTCGCCGGGCCTGTTCGACGGCTCGCTCGGCTTCGGCTGCGAGGAGAGCGCCGGCGCCTCGCTGCTGCGCCGCGACGGCTCGGTGTGGACCACCGACAAGGACGGCCTGGTGCCGGCCCTGCTGTCGGCCGAAATCACCGCCCGCCAGGGCAAGGACCCCGGCCAGCTGTACGCCGAACTCACCGCCGAACTGGGCCGGCCGTTCGCCGACCGGGTCGAGGCCGCGGCCACGCCGGCGCAGAAGGCAAGGCTGTCCAGGCTGTCGCCCGAGCAGCTGAAGACCGATCGCCTCGCCGGCGAGAAGATCGAGCAGGTGCTGAGCCATGCGCCGGGCAACGGCGCGGCGATCGGCGGGATCAAGGTGATCGCCGCCAACGGCTGGTTCGCCGCGCGCCCGTCCGGCACCGAGGCGATCTACAAGATCTATGCCGAGAGCTTCAGCACTTACAAAGATTTGCAGGGCATTCTGGCCGAGGCGCAAAAAATCGTCGACACGGCGGTCGCCCATGACTGATGCTGCGTATCGCGGATATCGCGGACGCGGCCTCGGTCGATGCCACGCCCTTCCAACCTGCCGGGAGTAACCATGTCAAGCAACGACCTGTCATCACGCTATGCCGCGTCCAGCCGCTGGATGCACTGGACCATGTTCGCCCTGGTCCTGCTCGCCTACCTGTTCATCAACGTGTTCGACCTGTTCCCCAAGGGCACCGCCACCCGCGTCAACTTGCTGGCCTCGCACTTCCTCGCCGGCCTGGCCGTGCTGCTGCTGGTGCTGCCGCGGCTGTGGCTGCGGCTGCGCAACGGCCAGCCGCCGATCGTCCCGCCATCGCCGCACTGGAGCGAGCTGGCGGCCAAGCTCACCCACCTGGCCTTGTACGCGTTCCTGCTGATCCAGCCGATACTCGGCGTGGTGACGCTGCAGATCGGCGGCAAGGCGGTCGCCCTGTTCGGGGTGACCGTGCTGCCGTCGTTCGTGGCGCATCCCGATCGTGCGCTGGGCCACCAGATCGAGGAAATCCACAGCTGGATCGGCACCATCTTCTACTACGTGATCGCCCTGCATATCCTGGCCGCGCTGTGGCATCACTACCGCCGCCACGACAACACCCTGCAACGGATGCTGTGAGACAGGACCCGGCTCGGCCGGGCGCATCCGCCAGTCCCTTCACCTGAACCGTCGCCGGGAATCGCCTCGTGTATCGCCGCCACCACAAAGAAAGGCATCTCACCGGGCGCATGGGCTGGCTGCGCGCCGCCGTGCTCGGCGCCAACGACGGCATCGTCTCCACCGCCAGCCTGGTGCTGGGGGTGGCGGCGGCGCAGGCACCGACCCCGGCGATCCTGCTGGCCGGCAGCGCCGGCCTGGTCGCCGGGGCGATGTCGATGGCCGCCGGTGAATACGTCTCGGTCCATTCGCAGGCGGACAGCGAGCACGCCGAGCTGGAGAAGGAACGGCTGGAACTGGAAACCGACGTGGACGGCGAGCACAAGGAGCTGGCTGCGATCTACGTCGGCCGCGGCCTGGACAAGGCGCTGGCCGCGCAGGTCGCCAGCCAGCTGATGGCCCACGATGCGCTCGATGCGCACGCCCGCGACGAACTGGGCATCACCGAGATCCTGCGCGCCAAGCCGCTGCAGGCCGCCGGCGCCTCGGCGCTGAGTTTCGCCATCGGCGCGGTGCTGCCGCTGCTGGTGGTGGCGGTGAGCCCCCCGGCGGTGTTGCGCTGGGCGGTGTTCCTGGCCTCGCTGGCGTGCCTGGCGCTGCTCGGCGGCCTCGCTGCCCGTACCGGCGGCGCGAAGGTCGGCACCAGCGTGGCGCGCATCACGTTCTGGGGGGCGCTGGCGATGGCGCTCACCTCCGCCGTCGGCATGCTGTTCGGCGTGGCGGGCTGAATCCCGGCCGTCGCCGCCCCGGCGTGACGCCGGCTTGACCCGGCAAGGGTCATCCTGCGGACACGCCATCCGCATCACGCGCTACCGAGGCCCATCCGATGACCGACAGCACGCTCGACCGGCAATGCATCGACACGCTCCGCTTCCTGGCGGTGGACATGGTGCAGCAGGCCGACAGCGGTCATCCCGGCCTGCCGCTGGGCGCGGCGGCGATGGCCTATGTGCTGTGGACGAGGCACCTGAAACACCACCCGGCCGATCCGCACTGGCCCGACCGCGACCGCTTCGTGCTGTCGGCCGGGCATGGCTCGTCGCTGCTCTACAGCCTGCTGCACGTGACCGGCTACGACCTGTCGCTGGACGATCTCAAACAGTTCCGCCAATGGGGCAGCAAGACCCCGGGCCATCCGGAGTACGGCCATACGCCGGGGGTCGAGGTCACCACCGGCCCGCTGGGCCAGGGCCTGGCGAACGCGGTCGGCATGGCGATCGGCGAGGCGCATCTGGCGGCGCGCTACAACCGCGACGGCCACGCGGTGATCGACCATCACACCTGGGCCATCGTCAGCGACGGCGACCTGATGGAGGGCGTCGCCAGCGAGGCAGCCTCGCTGGCCGGGCATCTGCAGCTGGGCAAGCTGATCTGCCTGTACGACGACAACCGCGTCACCCTGGCGGCCGGCACCGACATCACCTTTTCCGAGGATCGCGCGGCGCGCTTCGCGGCTTACGGCTGGCACACGATCACGGTGGACGACGGCAACGACGTGGCGGCGATCGACGCGGCTTTGACCGCCGCGCGTGCCGAGCGCACGCGTCCGTCGCTGGTCCTGGTGCGCACGCATATCGGCTACGGCTCGCCCGAGCAGGACTCGTTCAAGGCGCACGGTTCGCCGCTCGGCGTCGAGGACGTGCGCAGGACCAAGCAGACGCTGGGCTGGCCGCTGCAACCCGCCTTCCTGGTGCCGCCAGCCGCGCTCGCCCATTTTCGCGCGGCGCTCGGGCGCGGCGCGCGCGCGCAGCAGGCGTGGTTTGAGCGCCTGGACGGCTATGCCAGCGCCTTTCCCGAACTGGCCGCCGAACTGCGCGGCCGCCTGCGCGGCGAGCTGCCCGCCGGCTGGGATGCCGACATCCCGACCTTCCCCGCCGACGCCAGGGGCATCGCCACCCGGGTCGCCAGCGGCAAGGTGATGAATGCGCTGGCAGCGAAGCTGCCCGCCTTGTTCGGCGGTTCGGCGGACCTGGACTCCTCCACCCACACCAACCTCGTCGGCCAGGGCGATTTCAACCCGGCCGCCACGGCGCGGCAGGATACCCAGGGCTCCGACCCCGCCGGCTGGAGCCAGGCCGGGCGCAACCTGCATGTCGGCGTGCGCGAACACGCGATGGGGGCGATCGCCAACGGGCTGGCCGTGCATGGCGGCTTCATCCCGTACGGTTCGACCTTCCTGATCTTTTCCGACTACATGCGCCCGGCGATCCGGCTGGCCGCGCTGATGGGCGTGCACGTGATCCACGTGTTCACCCACGACAGCATCGCGCTGGGCGAGGACGGCCCCACCCACCAGCCGATCGAGCAGCTGGCCAGCCTGCGCGCGATCCCCAACCTCACCGTGATCCGCCCGGCCGACGCCAACGAGACCGCGGTGGCCTGGAAGGTGGCGCTGGCCTCGGAGCGGCAGCCGGTGCTGCTGGCGCTGACCCGGCAGAACCTGCCGATCCTCGACCGCAGCCGCTACGCCAGCGCCGAAGGCCTGCGCCGCGGCGCCTACGTGCTGGGCGACGACACGGCGGACGGCCTGCCGGCGCTGATCCTGATCGCCAGCGGCTCGGAGGTGGGGCTGATCCTGGCGGCGGCCGAGCCGTTGCGGCAGCAGGGCATCGCCGTGCGCTGCGTGTCGATGCCGAGCTGGGAGCTGTTCGACGCGCAACCGTCGCCGTACCGCGACGCGGTGCTGCCACCGCAGGTCGGCGCGCGGCTGGCGGTGGAGATGGGCGCGAGCCAGGGCTGGGCGCGCTATACCGGCGCGCACGGCGACGTGCTGGCGATCGACCGTTTCGGCGCCTCCGCCCCGGCGGCGACGCTGCTGCGCGAGTACGGCTTCACCGTCGAGCACGTGGTGCAGCGGGCCAGGGCCCTGCTCGGTCGCTGAGCCGCCGCGGGCCGCCGAGCGGCGCGCTCGGCCGGCCCCCGCTCACCGCCCCGATGCGCCCGCTGAACGGCGGCGGCACCCGTGCCCTTCGTCATGTATATCTGAACTCATCAGTGTGGTAACGTGCCTGCCCGCCTTCTCCTGCCCAGGCCATCGCCTTGTCCAGCCCACTGACTGACCCGACGATTCCGCTGTCCGGGACCCGCCGCCTCGCGCCGGCGTTGCTGCTCGCGCTGGCCCTTGCCGGCTGTGCCGTGGGCCCCGACTACCATCGCCCCGACGCACCGGCGGTGGATCGCTACACGGCGCAGCCGCTGCCGGCCGCCACCGCGTCGGCCCGGGCC
>JAGWIC010000082.1 GCA_028866435.1 Lysobacteraceae bacterium
ATTCCTGCACGAACTGGTCGCCGAGCGCCTGCCGGGCCATGCCGCCGCGGTCGTCACCGGCCCGTCGTTCGCGCGCGAAGTGGCTACCGGCCGGCCCAGCGCGGTCACCGTGCATTCCGACGACGAGGCCTTCGCCCAGCAACTGGCCGGCATGCTGCATGCGCCGAACCTGCGCGCCTATTCCGGCAACGACGTGCTCGGTGCGGAACTCGGCGGCGCGATGAAGAACGTGCTGGCGGTGGCCACCGGCATCGCCGACGGCATGGAGTTGGGCCTCAACGCCCGCGCCGGCCTGATCACCCGCGGCATGAACGAGATGCTGCGCCTGGGCGTCGCGCTGGGCGCGCGGCCGGAAACCCTGATCGGCCTGTCCGGCCTCGGCGACCTGGTGCTCACCTGCACCGGCGACCTGTCGCGCAACCGGCGGCTCGGCCTGGCGCTGGGGCGGGGCGTGGCGATCGACGAGGCGTTGCGCCAGATCGGCCAGGTGGTGGAGAGCATCCTCACCGCCGACGAGGTGGCGCGGCTGGCCGACAAGCACGGCCTGGACCTGCCGATCAGCGCCGGCGTCCGTGCGGTCCTGCACGGCGAGGTCACCCCGGTCGCCGCGCTCAGGGCACTGATGGCGCGCGAGCAGAAGCCGGAGTATCCGCAAGGCCTGTTCGGCGCGAGCTGAGTCGCGCCTGCGCACGCAGGATCGATCGACATGCACGGGTACGGCCGCATCCCGCCCGCGCGCTGCTAAGCTCGGTGTTTTGGTTGTCGCCACGGACCGCATGCGCATGCAGCAACCGGACGAGAAACAGCACGCTCCGACGGCCCCCGCGGGCGGCGACGATGGCCTGCCGCCGGCATGGCAGCGCCTGCTGGCCGGCGCCCGGGCGACGGTTGCGGACGACCATGGCGTGCTCGGGTTCTTCCTCGAGGTCATGCTTGAAGACGGTGCCGTCTTCGCGCGCCTCGATGTGGCGCCGGCGTTGTTGTCGGTGGCGGAGCACGGCCGCTATGCCAGGCCGGTGCCGCTGGACAGCCGTCACCTGGCGCAGTCCACCCTGCAGCCCCATGAGCAGCGTCTGGCCGCAGCCGTGCTCGGCCTGCCGCAGAACATACGCAAGGGCCGCAGCTATGCGCGTCTGGGCGGGCATGTCGGCGACAGCCTGCTGACCGAGGTCCTCGATACGGCGCCGTGCTTCCTCGGCGGCCTGGGCGGCCTGCGGCTGTCGCGCGGCAAGTCGCACCCGCTGACCTGGCACTGGCAGATGCAGGCCGATGGCGGTCAGCGCCTGCTGCCGTTGCTGCCGCCGAGCCAGCGGCTGCTGCGCATCGACGGGCTGTGGTACCTCGATGTCGAACGGGCCACCCTCGGCATGCTGGAAGGAGCCGCCGAGGAAACCCACTGGCTGGAGCTGCCGCCGCTCATGCACGAGCACGGCCGCCGCCTGCGCCAGCGCCTGCCGGGCAGTCGGCTGGCCACGCGGGTGCCGTTGCCGCAGGTGTTTGGCGAGGTGCGCCGTTCCGAGCTGGCGCCACGGCCGGTGCTGATCCTGCACGCGCTGACCCGGCACGCCCGCCTGGGCGCGGGCACCCCGCCGCTGGGCTACGGGCGGCTGTCGTTCGACTATGCCGGCGAACGCCTGCCGGGCCGCGGCGGCGAGCCGCTGGTGCGGCGGGTGCGCCATGGCCATCTGGTGGAGATCACCCGCCGCCGGGCCGAGGAACTCACCGCGATGGAGCAGCTCGAGCGCACCGGGCTCACGCCGGGCGTGGATACCGAAGGGCTGCCATGGGACGTGGCCGAGACCCTGCCCGAGGATGCCTGGCTGTTCCCCGGTGCCGGTTACGCCGGCGCACTGGAGGTCAATACGCCGGCCCGCTGGCTGGCGTTGCGGCCGCGGCTGGAGCAGGAAGGGTTCCTGGTCGAGTACGCGCCGAGCTTTCCGTTCGAGGTGCTGGAGGGGCCGGTCAGCTGGTACGGCCACGCGGTGGAAGACGCGGACGACCACGCCTTCGACCTGGAAATAGGCATCGAGCTCAACGGCGAGCGGCACAACCTGTTGCCGGCGGTGGCGCAGGCGCTGGCCGAGAATCAGTTGAACCTCAGCCCGGCGCCGAACGAGCCGGAAGACGCGGTGTGGTATGCGCCGGTGGATGCGCGCCGGCGCGTGCCGGTGCGCCTGAAGGAACTGCGCGGGCTGCTGGCGCCGCTGGCCGAGTACCTGGAAAAACCGCGCAAGAAGCTGCATTTGCCGCGGGTGCAGGCGGGCCGGCTGGAGGAGCTGGTGGTGGCGATGCCCGGCGGCGGCCGGCTCGAGGCGGCCGAGCCGCTGCTGGGTTTTGCCGCGCGCCTGCGCGATGCCGCCGAACGCGCCAGCGCCGAGTTGCCCGAGGGGCTCACCGTCGAGCTGCGGCCCTATCAACGCGAAGGCCTGCGCTGGCTGAATGCGCTGGCCGAGGCGGGCGTCGGCGGCGTGCTGGCCGACGACATGGGGCTGGGCAAGACCCTGCAGCTGATCACCCACCTGCTGTCGCTCAAGCAGGGGGGCGTGCTGACCCAGCCGGCGCTGATCGTGGTGCCGACCAGCCTGATTCCGAACTGGCAGTCGGAGATCGCCCGTTTCGCACCGGCGCTGCGGGTGCTGACCCTGCACGGGCCGCAGCGTGCCGAGGCATTCGCCCAGCTCGGCGCGCAGGACATCGTGCTGACCAGCTACGCGCTGTTGCCGCGCGACGTGCTGCCGCTGCGGCAGCAGCCGTTCGCGCTGATCGTGCTGGACGAGGCGCAGCAGGTGAAGAACCCGCGCACGCAGGCCCGGCGGGCCCTGCTCAGCCTGCGGACCCCGCGCTACGTGTGCCTCACCGGCACGCCGCTGGAAAATCACCTGGGCGAGCTGTGGTCGCAGATCGACCTGTCGGTACCCGGCCTGCTCGGCGACGAGGGCGCGTTCCGGCGGCATTACCGGGTGCCGATCGAGAAGCACCGCGACGAGGAGTGCCAGCAGCGGCTCAACCTGCGGCTGGCGCCCTTCATCCTGCGCCGGACCAAGGTACAGGTGGCCAGGGAGCTGCCGCCGAAAACCGAAATCACCCGCCGCGTGGTGCTGGAAGGGCGCCAGCGCGAACTGTACGAGGGCCTGCGCCTGTCGCTGGCCGAGGAGCTGCGCGAGGTGATCGCCCAGCGCGGCATCTCCCATTCGGGCATCGTCGTGCTCGACGCGCTGCTCAAGCTGCGCCAGGTCTGTTGCGACCCGCGCCTGGTCAAGCTCGAGGCGGCGCGCGGCGTGCACGAGTCGGCCAAGTTCGAACTGCTGATGGACATGCTGCCGGCCCTGCTCGACGAAGGCCGCAAGGTGCTGCTGTTCTCGCAGTTCACCGGCATGCTGAAACTGATCGCCGCCGAGCTCGACCGCCGGCGCATCCGCTACGTCACCCTCACCGGCGACACCCGCGACCGCGCCGAGCCGGTGCAGCGCTTCCAGAACGGCGAGGTGCCGTTGTTCCTGCTGTCGCTGAAGGCCGGCGGGGTCGGCCTCAACCTCACCGCCGCCGATACGGTGATTCACTACGACCCGTGGTGGAACCCGGCGGCCGAGGCGCAGGCCAGCGATCGCGCCCATCGCATCGGCCAGGACAAACCGGTGTTCGTGTTCCGCCTGATCACCTCGGGCACGGTGGAGGAGCGCATCGAGGAGCTGAAGCTGCGCAAGGCCGAGCTGGCCGACGCGGTGCTCGAAGGCGGCGGCAGCCGCGAAAGGCTCAGCTTCGAGCAGGCCGACCTGGACTCGCTGCTCGCGCCCGGCTGACGCGGCCCGCCGACCGCCCGCCATGCCCGGCAGGCGGGGCGGACGCCATGCTCAGGACGATGGCGGCATGCGCGTGCGCAGCAGCGCGTCGACCGACTGTTGCCATTGCGGCGAGCCGGGCGTTGACTGCGGTGCTTCCTGGCCAAGCTTGTCCTGCACTCTCCGATTCCAGGCGGCCGAACCGGGCTGCAGCGCGGGCGTGGCCCCGCTGTCGATGCCCAGCTTGCGGTCGACCCAGGCGTACCAGCCGGGCGAACCGAGCACCATGGCAGTGGCCGCTGCCGGGCCCGGGGCGGTCGCGGCATGGCCCGGCGCGGCGGCCGTGGTGTCGGGGGCGGGCGAGCACGCCGTGAGCAGCAGGGCGAGGGAAAGGCTGGTGGCAAGTCGGCGCATGGCACGATGCTCCGTGGGTAGCGGGCGTGACGGCTGCAGCCTAGCAACGCGCCCGGCGCGGAGGATGAAGTTTTCATGACGCGCCGGATCGCGGTTCATGCCGCCCGGCGTGGCCGCCAGGGCCGGCCGCGTCAGTCGCGGGCGGCGATTTCGTCGATGTGGCGCAGCAGGTCGGCCGGGTCCTCGTACACCCGGAACGCGCCCGACTGCTGCAGTTCGGCATGGCCGTAGCCGCCGCAAAGCACGCCCACGCCCAGCGCGCGGGCGCGCTGCGCCGCCAGCATGTCCCACACGCTGTCGCCGATCACCAGCGACTGGCGGATATCCACGCCCAGCTGCGCGGCGGCGGCCAGGAACAGGTCCGGGTCGGGCTTGGCATGGCGCACCTGGTCACGGGTGATCACCGGCACCGTGGCCGGGTCCACGCCTAGGGCGGCCAGGTTGGGGGCGGCGGTTTCCATCCGGCCGCTGGTGGCGATCGCCCACGGAATGTCCTGGGAGGTGAGGTAGGCCAGCAGTTCCCGCGCGCCAGGCAGCGGCTGCACCGAGCCCTGCGCATGCTGCCGGTTGAACGCATCGGCGTGCCGCTGGCGCAGCCGGTCGAGCCGCGCCGGGGTGATTTCCAGCGCGGTCTCGCGCAGCAGCATGTTGGCGAACAGCCCGCCGCTCATGCCGATCTTGCGATGGATGCGCCACACCGAGATATCCACGCCTTCGCCGTCCAGCGCTTCCTTCCACGCCAGCACGTGCTGGTAGACGCTGTCGATCAGGGTGCCGTCGAGGTCGAACAGGAAGGCGGTGTCGCGGCGGGCCATGGGTGTTCTCCAACTGGGGCGGTGGCAACGGACGTCCGCGACGATGGCGTCGGCGCCCGCCGGGAGACGGGACTCAGCCGCGGTTGAGCAGCGGCCGCCCGGATTCCATCACCGCCAGCGCCGCCGCGCCGAGCAGGCCCGGCTCGGGGTTCATGATCGCCTGGGTCGGCACCTTCTCCATGATGTCGCGGAAACGGCCCTTGGCCTCGAAGCGCTCGCGGAAACGGCCGCGCTCCAGCCACGGCAGCAGGATCGGGATCAGGCCGCCGGTAAGGTACACGCCGTCCCATGCGCCCAGGGTCAGCACCAGGTCGCCGGCCACACTGCCGAAAATGCCGGCGAACGTCTCCACCGTGCGCGTGCACAGCGAGCAGCTGCCGTCCCTGGCGCGGGCGGTGATGTCTTCCGGCTTCAGCTCGTCGGCCTTGGCGCCGATCATGTGGCAGATCGCGTCGTACAGGTTCACCAGGCCCTGGCCGCAGATGAGCCGTTCGTTGGAGACGCGGCCGTACTTGTGGTTGAGGTAATCGAGGATGGCGATGTCCTCGGGGGAGTGCGCGGCGAAGCCGGCGTGGCCGCCCTCGGTCTGCAGCACGCTGCAATGGCCGCTGCGCACCAGCAGCCCGCCCACGCCAAGGCCCGTGCCCGGCCCGACGATGGCGAACGTCTGCGCGTCATGCGCGCCGATCACCGGCCGCGCCACCGCGCCCACGTCGACCAGGTCGTCGCCCTGCAGCAAGGTCACCGCCATGCTCTGCGCGGCGAAGTCGTTGACCAGGTGCACGTATTCCAGGCCGAGCGCGCTGGCGGTCTGCCGCGCGGAAATCGCCCACGGGTTGTTGGTGACCTTCACCGTCTCGCCGTCGTCGATGCGCCCCGCGGCGGCGACGATCGCGCGGCTGACCTGCAGCCCCGTATCCGCCAGGTACTGCTTCGCGGTGGAGACCAGCGAATCGTGCTCGGCGACGCGATAGCGCCGGATGCTGTCGGCCAGCAGGGGATGGCCGAGCGACGGGTCGGCGACGCCGAAACGGACGTTGGTGCCACCGAGATCGACAAGCAGAGTGGGGGCGCTGCGGGACTGGCTCATGAAACTTCCTGGGTGGTGGAACGCCAAGCGTGCCGTGATTGTGCCCGATCGTCCAGCGGCCCTTCGCCGCATCCCGCCGCGCGGAGCGTCGGCACCAGCTGCGGCCGGTGATTGCGGCGAACGCGTGAATCCCGCGCCTTCGGGCGTCTGCAGAGTCGCCGGACCCTGGCCCTCGCCGGGATCCAGGCCTGGCCGGGCACCCCTTCAGCGCCTCACTGGTGCTTGCCGGGTGGCGCCGCGCCGCCTAAAGGCGGTGCCTGCAGGGCCGCCAGCAGCGACTGCCCGTTCGGGCTGCCCAGGCCGGTGCAGGCGTCCCAGCCGGTGCCTGCCTTGTAGTCGCCGTTGTCGCCGCGGGTGATGTCGCGCCACGCCTGGCTGCCGATCGCGTACAGGGTCGCGTTGGCCGCCTCCAGGTCGTGGCCAAGGCGCTGGTTGAGGCGTGCCAGCAGGGCCGCCCACAGGGGCGCCACCGCACTGGTGCCGCCATAGACCTGGTCCTGGCCGTCCACCCGCACCCGGTAGCCGGTGAGCGGGTCGGCGTCGCCGGCCACGTCGGGTACGCCGCGGCCGACAAAGCCATTCGGCGCGCCCGGCACGCCCGCGCCGGCCTGCCATGCGGGCCGGGCGAACACCGTGCTGACGCCGCCACCGGTGGCGCCGTTGCCGGATGCCGTCTCGTTCCACACCACCTCGCTGCGGATGGCGTCGGCGCCGGCAACCAGCGTGGTTCCGCCGCAGGCCAGCACCGACGGGCTGGAGGCCGGGTAGTCCACATGCGGCTTGCCGTCGGCCTCGCCGTCGGTGAAGCCGTTGTCGCCGGCGGCCACCGTCACCGTGATGCCGAGCGCGGCGGCATCTTCCAGCGCGCTTTCCATCGCGTTGCGGGAGGCGGCGCTCCACCCGTCCTCCGGCGCGCCCCAGCTGATCGACATCACGGTCGCCGGCTGGCTGGCGCTGTGTGCCGCACCCGAGATCGCGTTGTAGAAGCCCTGGTCGGTATTGTCGGCAAAGTAGACCACCAGCTTTGCCGCCGGCGCGAGCGCGCCGGCGATTTCGATGTCCAGCATCACCTCGCCGTCCGCGGCGCTTCCCGGCGCGTTGCTGCCGCCGTCCACCGGCACCGCCGTCACCGACGGCACGGCCAGGCCGAGGCCCTTGAAATAGGTGTCCAGATCCGCCTGCCGGTAACCGCCGCCCAGTTCGATGATCGCCACCGTCTGGCGGCTGCCGTCCGTGCCGGCGGGGAACCGGTACAGCGCGCCCAGTTGTGGCGGCGTGAACGAGGTGCCGGCCTGGGTGCGTGGCGCCACGCGGAAATGCGGCCGCGCCACCGGCCGACGGTCCAGGCCCAGTACGGCGATCACCGCCGGGTCGGGCATCGCCGGCGCCTCGGCGCAGGCCACGAAGGGCTCGCCGCCGGCCGTCATTTGATAGCGCCCCAGCTGCACGCCGAAGGCCTGCTCGATCGCCTGCACGCTGCCGCGCACGCGCAGCGCACGGCGCCCGGGCTCGCAAGCCAGCTCCTGCAGCTGGTGGTCCTGGCTGAACTGCCGCAGTCGTTGCATGTCCACGGGGTCGGCGCCGTGCCGCTGCGCAAACTCGGCGTGGCGTTGCTGCCGCGTGGCCATCGGCAGCATCGGCGCCAGTGCCGTGCGCCGGCGCAGCACCAGGGTGAGGTCGAGCCGGGCATCGGCCGCATGGGGACCGAGGTAGCGGGCGCCGGAAGGTCCGCGGCGAACCTTGTCGGAACGGGTTGGGCTGGGCTTGCTCATGCTGCTGCCTCCGCAAGGGTCAGGGTCGGACTCCCCGCGGCCATGATGCGCCGGCCAGGATGACTGGCGGGTGTGCCGGCGGCCGGCCGGGAACCGCCGCGCAGCCGGTTGTGCCGTAAAATGCCCAGCTACCTCGACCGATCAGGATCCGCGATGAGCTTTCCCGCCATCCGCAAGCGCCGCATGCGCCGCGACGCCTTTTCCCGCGCGCTGATGCGCGAGCACACCTTGCTGCCCAGCGACCTGATCATGGTCGCCTTCGTGATCGAGGGCGAAGGCCGGCGCGAGGCGGTGCCGTCGATGCCTGGCGTGGACCGGCTCTCGATCGACGAGCTGCTGAAGCTGGCCGGCGAATGCGTGCGCCTGGGCATCCCCGCGCTGGCGCTGTTCCCCTCGCCCGGCGCCGAGGTGAAGTCGCTCGACGCCGCCGAGGCATGGAACCCCGGCAACCTGATGCACCGCGCCACCCGCGCGCTGAAGGCGGCCTATCCCGAACTGGGCCTGATCGGCGACGTGGCGCTCGACCCGTACACCACCCACGGCCAGGACGGCCTGATCGACGAAACCGGCTACGTGATGAACGAGCCCACCGT
This sequence comes from Lysobacteraceae bacterium, assembly GCA_028866435.1. Classification (GTDB taxonomy): domain Bacteria; phylum Pseudomonadota; class Gammaproteobacteria; order Xanthomonadales; family Rhodanobacteraceae; genus Rhodanobacter. Next base: position 8,464 of record JAGWIC010000082.1, read on the forward strand.
CGAGGCGCTGATCAGGATGTCGCTGGCCCAGGCCGAGGCCGGCATGGACTTCGTGGCGCCGTCGGACATGATGGACGGCCGCATCGGCGCCATCCGCGACGCGCTGGAGCAAGCCGGCCACATCCACACCCGCATCCTCGCCTACTCGGCCAAGTACGCGTCGGCGTTCTACGGCCCGTTCCGCGACGCGGTCGGCTCCGCCGCCAACCTCGGCAAGGGCGACAAGCACACCTACCAGATGGATGTCGCCAACAGCGACGAGGCGCTGCACGAAGTCGAGCTCGACATCGACGAAGGCGCCGACGCCGTGATGGTGAAGCCGGGCCTGCCCTACCTCGACATCGTGCGCCGGGTGAAGGACAGCTTCGGCGTGCCCACCTTCGTCTACCAGGTCAGCGGCGAGTACGCGATGCTGAAGGCGGCGTCGATGAATGGATGGCTGGACGAGAAGGCGGTGGTGCTGGAATCGCTCACCGCGATGAAGCGGGCAGGGGCCGATGCGATCCTTACCTACTACGCGATCGATGCGGCGCGCTGGCTGCGCGCGGGCCAGGAGCCCGTCGCGCGTCCAAGCGAGGGAACCTGAGGATGCACCGCCATGCGGATTCTGATTGCCGAGGATGAAGCCAAGACGCGGCGCTACGTCGCGCAAGGGCTGCGCGAACTCGGCTTCGCCGTCGAGGCGGTCGAAGACGGGCCGGCCGCGCTGGGCCTGCTGCGCGAGCACGCGTTCGACGCCGCCGTGCTCGACGTCATGTTGCCCGGTCTCGACGGCTGGACTCTGATCAGGACCCTGCGCGCGGAGCACAACCGCACCCCCATCCTGTTCCTCACCGCGCGCGATCACGTCGAGGACCGCGTACGCGGCTTCGAACTCGGCGCCAACGACTACCTGGTGAAACCGTTCGCCTTCGCCGAGCTGGTGGCGCGGCTGCGCAACATCGCCAGGCAGGCGGCGCCGGTGGCCGGCGACGGTAGCCTGCGCGTCGGCGACCTCGTGTTCGACCTGCTGCGCCATCGCGTCGAACGTGCCGGACTGGCCCTGCAGCTGACGCCCAAGGAGTACGCCCTGCTGCTCCTGCTGGCCCGCCACCGCGGGCGGGTGCTGTCGCGCACGCTGATCGCCGAGAGCGTGTGGGGCGTGTGCTTCGACACGCAGACCAACGTCGTCGACGTCGTGGTGCGCCGCCTGCGCGCCAAGGTCGACGCACCCTATGCCTCGCCCATGCTGCAGACCGTACGCGGCGTGGGCTACCTGCTCGATGCCCATGGCGACTAGCCGCCCGCGCCGGCCGTCCTCGATCGGCGGCCGTCTCACCCTGCTCTACACCCTGGTGGTGCTGGTCGCGATGACCCTGCTTGCCGGCATGGTCATGTGGCGGCTGTCGGCCACCTTCGATGCCGAGCACCAACGCTTCCTGCAGGCGAAGACGGCGGAGATGCAGACCGACCTCGACGACGGCCATGGCCGGCCCGACAGCCTGCTGCGCGAAATCGCCAAGGAGACCGACGAAAGCGACGTGCGCCAGTACCAGGCCAGGGTGCTGTCCGGTGCCGGCCAGGTGCTGGGCGAAACGCCGGGCATGCGCGACGCGCTGCCGCCCGCCGCGTTCGGCGGATCGCCGTTCGAACCCGGCGCCATCCGCATGCTCACCGCCGGCGCGCACGTGTACGCGCTGGCGACCACCGACCTGCACGCCTCCGGTACGCCGGTGCCGCTGCAGGTGCAGATCGCGATGGACGTGACCCGCGACGCCAACCTGCTGGCCGAGCTGCGGCGCGCCATCTGGCTGGTGTTTGCGCTGCTGACGCCGATCCTGGTGGCGGCCGGGTATTTCGTGGCCGAGCACGGGCTGGCACCGCTCAAGCGCATCGCCAACGCCGCCCGCGAAGTGACCCCGAAGCACCTGTCGGCGCGCATTCCCACCGACCCGCCCTGGCCGCGCGAGCTGGACGAACTGGTCACCGTGTTCAACGCCATGCTGACCCGCCTGGAAGAGGCGTTCGGGCGTCTGTCGCGCTTCTCGTCCGACCTCGCGCACGAGCTGCGCACGCCGCTGAGCAACATGCGCAGCTCGCTGGACGTGTGCCTGCTGCGCGACCGCAGCGGCGACGAATACCGCGAGGCGCTGGAATCGAACCTGGAAGAATGCCGGCGCCTGCACGCGCTGATCGACAACCTGCTGTTCATGGCGCGCGCCGAACGCGCCGAAGCCGCGCTGCGGGTCGAGGCCTTCGATGGCGAAGAGGCTTGCCACTGGGTCATCGCCCAGCAGCTCCCCGGCGCCAGGCAGCGCGGACTGGGCATCGAGCTGGAAGGGCAGGCGCGGGTACTCGCCGACCCGGTGCTGTTCCGGCAGGCGTTGACCAACGTGCTGGCCAACGCCATCCAGCATTCGAAGGCCCGCGAGGACATCCGCGTCGAACTCCGCGCGCTGGCGGATGGTGGCGTGGAGGTGCGCGTGGTGGATCATGGCATCGGCATCGACGCGGCCCATCAGGCGCACGTGTTCGACCGCTTCTATCAGGTCAGCCCGTCGCGCAGGCACGCCGACGGCGAAGGCACCGGCCTGGGCCTCGCCATCGTCAAGACCATCGTCGAGGCGCACGGCGGCTCCGTCGCGCTGGACAGCCAACCCGCCGCCGGCACCACGGTAAGGCTGCGCTTCCCCTCCTCGCCGCCGCCGCAGCGAAACGCCTGACGCGGCGTCGGCTGGCCACCTGCATCGTATCTTCGCTTGGGCCATTGCGCGGAATTCCTCGCGCCACCAGGTGCGCCTTCTGCACTTCAAGGGGTAGGCGCCATGCCTTCCAACTCCCGCGAAATGTGCAACCCCGGCATTGGTTCGCCCCGCCTTGGTCGGACCAGCACCCTTCGCCCGAAGGGGTCACCCGATCGCCGGCAGCTTCGCCAGGTTCAGCATCACGGTCAACGGCTCGATCGGCGATTCGACGAAGCCATGGTGCAGGTAAAACCGCTTGGCGTCCTCGTGTAGCGCATGGCACAGCAGGGCACGGATGCCCAGCTCCTGCGACAGCCGCAGGGCGCGCAGCACGGCGTCCTTGAGCAGCCCGGCGCCGATGCCGCACCCCATCCAGTCGGCGTGCACGGCCAGACGGCCGAGCACCACCACCGGGATCGGCTCGGGCATGTTGCGGCGAACCTTGCCCGGAGCGTGTGCATGCGAAACGGCACCGGCGGCCAGGGCGTAGTAGCCGACCACGTCTTCGCCCGCGCACACCACGTAGCAGCGCGAGGCGCCGTCGTGCTGGTTGCGCCGGGCGCGTTGCTTGAGCCAGTTTTCCAGCGCCGGTTCGGTGCAGCGGAAGGCTTCCAGCCTGTGCGCCTCGGTCAGCGGCGCCGGCGCCTGCAGCGCCGGCCGCTTCACGCCTCCCATGGCGCCTGGTGACGCAGCAGCTTGCGCAGGGCGGCACCCTGCGCCACCGGCGCATCCAACAGCACCTGGAAGCGCCTGAAGCGGGCGGCGTCGAGGGCAAACAGGGTCTGCTCCAGCAGTACCTGCTGGGCCTTCTCGCAGGCGGCCTCCAGCATGAAGTCCGTACGGCTCTTGCCGGCCACCCTCGCGGCCTGGTCGATCAGGCTGCGCTGAGGCGCCTTGGCGCGCAGGTTGATGGTGGTTTGGCGGACGGCGGTGGTCATGGCGGCGATTCTCGTGTGTATACACATTGTACGTACACGACTCGCTCGCTGCCACCGTTCCGATTCCGCAAGATACCGGCGGGCATCATTCATGCGCTCCACCGTATTCCCCGCCGTGCACGCAGAAATTCGCGCCATGCCAAAACGGTAGGAAAGCCGCTTTGCACGCCCGAAGGGCGCCCGCAAAGGTTGTCCACATGGATGTGCACCATGACAAAACGGCAGGAAAGCCGTTTTGCACGCATGAAAGGCGCCCGCAGGGTTGTGCACATGGATGTGCACCATGACAAAACGGCAGGAAAGCCGTTTTGCACGCATGAAAGGCGCCCGCAGGGTTGTGCACATGGATGTGCACCATGACACTTTTGTCATCCAACTGATCGCGGATTGCCGGGCGCCCCTCCCTACACTTGCTCCGTCGACGGCAGTTCGGGAGCGGGCAAAGCATGTTCTGGTGGCGCGCATCGCTGTTGCTGGCCCTGGCCACGCCGGTCATGGCCGGCCCGGTGACCTTGCCCGCGCGTGCGGTGAACTACCGGCCGGAGAACCGTGCCTGGGCCGGCGTGGAAGCCACGGCGCCGCTGGTGCTGCGAGCGGCGACGGCGGCGCGCATCGTTCGCGTGCGGGTGACGCCCGGACAGGCGGTGGCGGCGGGGCAAGTGCTGGCCACGCTCGGCGGACCGCAGCTCGACGGCGAACTCGCCGCGGCGCGCGCGCAGCTGCGGGCCGCGCAGCAGGCCGCGGCATCGGCCAGGCGCAGCGTCGAATCCGTGCGGCGCACCTATCCGCTGACCAGCAACCGTGAGGCGCTGGAGGCGGCGCAAGCCGCCGCGAGTGCGGCGCAGAGCCGCTGGGCCGCCGCGCGCGCCAGCCTGGCCATGCTGGAAGCGCAGCGCCGCTTGAGCAGCCCCGCCGCGGCGACCGTCGGCAGTATCGCGGCTGCGCCCGGCACCGACGTGCAGGCGGGTGCGCCGGTGTTGACCCTGCTGCCGCATGGCCGGTTGTGGCTGCGCGCCGAGTGGTTCGGCGCCACGCGGCCGGCCGCCCCGGTCGGCCGTTTCATGCCGTCGGACGGCGGGCCGCCGATCGCGGTGAGGCTGGTCGCCGAGCTGCCCGCACGCGCCGGCAACGGCGCCCGCGTGCTGAATTTCGCGCCCGTCGCCGCCGCCGGCTGGCAGGCCGGCGAAACCGGCGAGGTGAGCTGGCCCGGCGCCGCGCAGGCCGCGGTGGCGGTGCCGGCGTCGTCGCTCATCCTCGATGCCGGCAAGTGGTACGTGCTCACCGACGCCGGCGGCCAGCTGGCGGCCCAGGCCGTTACGCCGGGCCCCTCGCAGGGCAACGACGTCGTGGTCATGGCGGGCTTGCAACCCGGCGTGCCGGTGGTGGTGCGCGACGCCTACCTGCTCTACCACCGCCACTTCGCCGCGCAATACACCCCGCCCGACTGATGAAAGGGCTCACCCTGCCACGCCGTCCCCTGCCGTGGGCGATGCTCTTTGCGTTGCTGCTCGGCTACGGCGCCTATGCGTTGTGGCGCATACCGGCCGAGGTGCTGCCACGCTTCGATTTCCCGCAGATCGGCGTGGTGGTGCATGCGCCGGGCTACGCCACGCTGGAAATGGAATCGCTGGTCGCACGGCCCGTCGAAGGCCAGCTGCTCGGGCTGCAGGGCGTGGACAACCTGCGCACCACCATCGCCCAGGGCAGCGCGCAGTTCACCGTGCGCTTCACCCAGGGCAGCGACCCGCAACTGGATCTGCAGGCGGTGTACGGCGCGATCGACAGATCGCGCGCCAGCCTGCCGCCCCGGGTCGCGCCGTATGCCGAGATCATGGGCAACGCGATGAACGAGGTGCTGGACGCCGGGGTGCGGGTACCGGCCGACGTGCCCCTGTGGCAGGCCGAAGACGCGATCCGCACCCATGTGCTGCCGGCGCTGCGCGCCGTGCCCGGCGTGCAGCGGGTGGAGCTGTTCGGCGCGGGGCCGCCGACGATCTGGAGTCACCCCGACCCCGCGGCGCTGATCCAGCACCACGTCGGTGTGGACGCGCTGGCGGCGGCGGTCGGCCATGCCACCGTGCTGGCGCCGGCCGGCCGCACCACGCTCGGGCACCAGGACGTGCTGCTGGAAGTGCGCCAGCTGCCGGTCGAGGTCGGCGACGTGCTGGCCATTCCGGTGCCGGCGCCCGGCGGCGCGGTGCCGCTCGGCGCGCTCGCCCATGTGGTGAGTGGCCCGCCCGCGGTCCATTACGCGGTGCAGGTCGACGGCCAGTCGGGCCTCGGCCTGATCG
>JAGWIC010000120.1 GCA_028866435.1 Lysobacteraceae bacterium
ACGATGCCTTCCTGGTCGACATCGACAACTACAGCCGCGCGATCGGCGGATTCCTGGACCGGCTGGCAGCCGCCTGATCGCCACCCCGCCAGCGGAGGTCCCGTTCGGCACCCACGGGTCTCGACCGCGTGCGCCGAACCCGGCATAATGCGACGCCTCACATGCCGGTGTGGCGGAATGGTAGACGCGGCGGACTCAAAATCCGCTTGTGGTGACACAGTGGAGGTTCGAGTCCTCTCACCGGTACCAAGTGGGGGTCCCTGGCGATGGCGCCTTGACCCGAGAAGCACCCGAAGCCCGCAGACAGCGGGCTTTTTCATGGCTGACGTCGGCCAGCCAGGCCGCCCGGTAGCGGTAAATCCGCCGCTCGCCGGCATCTGTTGCGGATGCGGCGTTGCGGCAGGCAGAATGCAGCGCATGCGTCTCAGGGAGAGAGCGTCATGCCGCACACGACCCGCCGTTTCCCCCGCGTCATTTCGTGGGTGTGGTTGATCATCGGCTTGATGGCGGCCATCCCCGCTGCAGCCGCCGCACCCGCTGCGGCCGACCGGGCGACCTCCACGAAAACATGGGCGGTGATTCTCGACCCACGGGTACCTCTGGCCACGCGTCAGCAGGCACTGCAGCAACTGGTGGAGAGCACGAAGGTCAGCGATCAGCACGACCTGTACCTGCTCGGCTCGCTGTATTGGATGGGGCGGCGCGCGTCGGCTGCGCCAGTGCAGCGCGATCTGAACCAGGCGGCGATCTATATGAGCAACGCGGCCATTCACGGCAGCTTGCTGGGCATGGCCAAGATGGCCGAGATCGACCTGGCCGTACACAAGGACAGTGAAGCCATGATCTGGGCGCAGGTCTACGCCCATTACGCCATGCAACTACCCCCGAACCAACGTCCCAACCAGGGCTACACCGCCGAACTGGTGCAGCGGATCATCGACAAGCTGGGGCGCGCGGGCGTCACCCAGGCCATGCCTCAGGTGAGCAACTTCATCGCCCTCCACGACGCCGATATCCGCGCCGATAGCGACAGCGACTTCGACGGGCGCCAGCCGCAGCCGACCAGCAAGTCGCGACCGTATCTGACGCCCGAGTACCGGTTTGCGCCGAAGTCCGGCATCGCCGACTACCTGCTGGCCTTCCATCCGGACGGCTCCGAGGCGCACGCATGGCTGCTCGATGCGATACCCGATCCGCTGCTGGGAGCCGACCTTCGGCACTACGCCCACGAAATGAGGGTGCCGCCGATCAAGGCGCAAACCGGCCCCGGGCTCCGCTATGCATGGGAAGTCGTGATGTTTGACGATCACCGTTATCGGGTGGCGCCATAGCGGCAGGCGACGGGGACCGGTTCACATCCGGCGAAGCGATGAATGACCCTGCGCCCGGCCCGGTCCCCTGCCCGATGTAGTGAACCGAAGCCCGGCGTGCGACGCGCGTCGGCGACGCTTCGGCATGAACAACGCACGGGACAAGCTATTGCCTAGAGCTCACGCACCACGCGGAAGCCGACCCGGCCGCTGCGGATGTCGCTGTCGGCGCCCTGCCGGTAGTCCGAGGTGACTTGCTCGGGCGAGCTGCCCCAGGAACCGCCGCGCAGCACCCTGGCGCTGCAGCCCGGGTTGACCCATGCGCTGCCATCGACCGGTGCCCGGATATAGTTGTCGTGCCAGCAGTCGGCGACCCACTCGGAGACGTTGCCGTCGATGTCGTACAGGCCGAACGGATTGGGGGCGAAACTCATCACCGGCGCCGGGCCCCAGTAGCCATCGCGGTAACCGCGGAACGCGTTGCTCCAGCTGCGCCCGTGCCGCGAACGGTCTTCCGAGCCGGTGAGGTTCTCCACCTTGCGCTCGGGTACGCCGTTGCCCCACCAGTAGCGGCTGGTGGTGCCGCCGCGCATCGCGTACTCGAACTCGGCCTCGCTGGGCAGGCGATAACGCTTGCCGGTGCGCTGGCTCAACCAGGCCGCGTAGGCGTTGGCGTCGTTCCAGGAGACGTTCACCACCGGCAGGTTGTCGCTGGCCTTGCTGCCGGCGTAATCGTCCTCCCAGGTCGCCCCGCTGTCGTCGCGCATCGCGCCGCTGCGCCCGTCGTATACGCTGGCGCCGCCGAGCCTGACCGAGTCGGGCACGTAACCGCTGGCACGGACAAACTCGCGGAACTGTCCGACCGTCACGTCGCTGCGGGCCATCGCGAAACCCTTGGCCAGGGTCACTTCGTGCTGGGGCGTGGCCGCCTCGAGCCGACCGCGGGCGTTGTCCGGCGCCCCCATCTCGAAATGGCCGGTGGGTATGACCACCATCGCCGGGGTCTGCCCCGGCATGTCGACATAGCGATCGGTGAACACCTGGCCCGGCTTGTAGCTTGCGTACAGCCGTGCATTGACCAGTTGCTCGGCGAATGCCGCCAGGCCCGACAGGCCGGGGCTGATCGCGCGGGCCTGGCCGGCAAGCTTCTGGGCCAGGTCGATGTTGCCGGCATCCAGCGCCGAACGGGCCTGAGCCAGCACGCCGTTCGCGCGCTGTTCGCGCATGCTGTCCACGCGCTGCTGCACATCGACCATCTGCTGGGAACCGGGCCGGATCGCCTGCGCCCGTGCCAGTTGCTTGTCGGCTCCGGCAAAGTCGTTCTGCGCCACCGCGGCCAGTGCCCGATCGAGCACCGCGCGCTGGACCTGGAAGATGCCCTGCTCGGCCACCGCGTTCTGCGGATCCAGCTGCTGCACCTCGCGATACACATCCAGCGCACTGCCACCCGCGGGCAGGTCGGCCTTGCCCTGCTGCAGCAGGGCGGCCGCCCTGGCCAGCATCGGCCGCACCTTGGCCAGC
>JAGWIC010000008.1 GCA_028866435.1 Lysobacteraceae bacterium
ACTCCTTTGGTGGGGTGGGGATCGGTCGCCGTCCGGGCCGGCAGGATCGCCAGCAGGGCGGCCTTGTTCGCGCGCAGGGCATCCACCAGGGGCGGCGGTATCGCGCCCTTCGGAGCCTCGACGTGCAGGTTGTCGCCGTCGCGGGTCAGCACTCCGCCAGCGGCCCAGATCAGCAACAGGGTTTGCAGTGGGTTCATAGCGTGAACGCCTCGCGTTGCCTCTCCGAAGGTGGCGGCATACCCTCCGAAGGTGTGCGAAGATTCTCGTCACTCTGGCGATGAGCACCTTCAGCACCTTCGGTAAAGTGAGCATCCTCGATACCCTCCGGAACCCGCATGGTTGACCGAAGGTGCTCATCAGATGCGAAGGTGCTCACCTGTTTTTTGTTCGGGAATGTCTGAGCACCTTCGTGCGCACCTTCGACCGGCTTCGGGTCGGGCAGCGCCCAGTACCAGCGGGAATCCTCGAATCCGTCCTTCTTGGCCTTTGCGCCGATTTCTTCTTTCGCCCTGCGCAGCGTGGCGTACGTGAAGCCGGCTTCCTTGCCCTCGGTCTTGATCTCCTCGGTAGCCATCGGGCCGGGGTGCAGCAGTTCCATCAGGAACTCGGCGGCGCCGCCGCGTGCTGGTGCTGCCCGGTCCTCGCGGGGGTCTTCCGGTTCGGCAAGCAGCTCGCGGGCGGTACCCTGCAGCTCGGCACCCCAGACGATCCGGCTGGCGATCAGGCCCGGATACCCCTGCAGCTCGGTCTGCTCGAACGCGTAGGCATACCCGCCGCCGTCCGGGCCGATGTTCGACTTCGCGCGGGCCAGCACCATGTTCTGCGTGCTGTCCTCACCTTCCTTCTGCCGCACCGTGCCCATGACCACGCGGGCCAGCGCACCGAACGCCAGCGAGCCGCTCACGCGCTCCAGGGGTTCCCGGCCGCCGGTGCCCTTGCTGTAGTGGGTGATGCCCAGCAGCGCGGCGTCCAGGCCGGCAGCAAGGTCCACCAGCGGCGCCAGCCCACGGCGTACCTCAGCGTTCTTGTGTGAGTCGCCACCAATAGCTGACACCAGCGGGTCGATCACGATCAACGCGATGTCGGGAATGCGGGCCGCTGCAATGGCCAGCATGTCGATGTCGCGCGAGGGGTCGAACGGGCGGCGGTAATCGTCCTCGTCGATCGTGTCGCGTACGAAGTGGATCTTGGAAAGATCAGCGCCCGCAGCGATCAGGCGCGGTACCAGCGTATCGGCAGGGTCATCCTCACCCGACCAGATAAGCACGGAGCCGCGGCGAGACTTCCATCCGCACGGAAAGAAGCACCCCACGCTAACCACGGCCGCAATGAACATCGCCAGCGTGGTCTTTCCGGTACCCGGAGCACCAGCGAGTACGCTGAGCTTTCCAAGCGCTATCCAGAAGCGCCACAGCCAGCGGATCGCCTCGGGTTTCAGCTTGTCGGCGCCGATCAGCTCAACGCGCGGGCCGGTCGGCACCTTGATGATCGGGTGGCGTGCGGCATCTCGGTCTGCACGGTCATCGATATTGCTGCTGTAGGTTTCAGCGGTCATTGCGCAGCACCTCCGCTGCGTCAAAAATCCGCAGGGTGCCGACGCGGAGCCTCGTGTGCTCATCCTCGGTGAGTGGGTAGCCATCGCCGAGCTTGTTGGCAGTCTCCAGCATGACGTGGGCCTCGTGCACCAGCACGGACAGGGCAGCCCGCCAACGTGGCAGCAGGGCCGCTTGGCGGAGCTGGCTGCGCTCGGCAGGCGAGAGGCCGCGCAGGTCTTTCCTCACGAACAAATCGCTTACTGTCAGGCCGACAGCGGCGAGGATGTCGTGAACCTGACAGCCAGCAAAGCAATGCAGCAGCAGCCTGCCGTCGTCACCTTCCGTGATGCTCAGCGAGGGCGAACGGTCTTCATGCGCGGGGCAATTGGCAATCCAGCCGGAGCCTACCTTCCGCATTCCGTGAAGTCGTGGCAGCAGCAGCGCGGCCGGCGATGCGGTAAGCTGCGGGCGGTTGGACGTGTTGTGTGTGTGATCTCGAAGGCCTGCCTTGCCCGCAGGCCTTCGTTGCGTCTGGGGATGCTGATTCATGCGGCCGCCTTGTCGCCAACTGCGCGCTGTTGTTCAGCCCAGCAGCGCACGTCTTCGCAGCGCCAGGCTGTGATACGCGCACTCAGCTTGATCGGCTTGGGGAAGGTGCCAGCATTGACCCAGCGCCAGAGTGTGCTGGCGCCAATGGGCAATATGGCGGGAATCGGCGGCTCCGCTTTCGGATCGCCGATGAGCTGGGCTTGGCGCACAAAGCCCGTGGAAGGCATGGGATGCAATTGCATGTGTCGGCTCCAATCAAGACGCGGCGGGTCTTGTTGGGCCGATCTTTCACGGGGCACTATCCTCCCCCGCAAGCCTCCACCCTCCCCCGAATTGGGGGAGTAGAGCTAAGCATCCTTTATCGCGCCATCGCTGCGCAGGCGCTCCCACGCCTTATCGAAAACGCTCGCTTGAAAAATTGGCAACTCGTTCCGAACTGCACGCTTTACGCCCGCTTTGCCAGGTGCTGTTTTTGGCAAAGCCATCGGGTCATGCCCCAGATTTTTGATTACCCAAAGGATTTGCTCCTCTTGGTGTCTCTGCTGTTGCTTCGGCCTTTGTGAGGTGGATTTAGCTTCATCGGTGACTGCCGGAATCTCCACATGCCCAAGCACGATAAGGCCGCCAGGATAGGCGCCGCGCGGTGTCTCGTCGACGTCGTCCCAGAGACACGCGGATTCTTCCGTGATGTATATGCGCACGCGCCGCGCTTCAGGGCGAGCGCGCACCGTGTGAGACTTTGGCCCATATTCGATGTGCCGGCCGCTCTCAAAAAACACTCGACCTGACGACGTCGTAATGGTCACAACGGCGTCTTCCTGCCACACATGAAAGTCAAAGCCTGTCACGTTTCCAATCGGCTTCAGCATGCAATCACCTTCGGTTGGATGGCCGTCACGTTGCCAGCCTTGCGCACGGTGGCGCAGTAGCCGGCCCAGTCCTTCATCAGCACCGCACGACGCTGCAACAAGTCGCCGCGCTGATAAGCCGCCTCGGCGGCATCCTTCAAGCGGTGCGCCATCGCTGCCTCGATCACTTCGCGCGGATGGCTGGTAGTCTCGGCGGCCCAGTCACGGAAGGTCGACCGGAAGCCGTGCGCAGTCAAGCCGGGGCGCAGTTCCTTCAGCAGCTTCATCGCCGCGTCGGTGGTGATCGCTCGACCCTTCACGCCGGGGAACACGTTCGCGTTGACGTGCGGCAAGGCCTCCATAAGCTTCACCACGGCCGGTGCCAACGGTATCCGATGCTCCTTACCGGCCTTCATGCGCTCGGGCGGTATCGTCCAGACAGCGCCGTCCAGATCGAACTCAGACCACTGCGCGCCGGCAGCCTCACCGGGTCGCGTAGCGGTGAGTATTTGCAGCTCCAGCACGCGCGCTGCCAAGCTGTTCCGCTGGCGCAGCTCGGCCATGAAGGCGGCGGCCTCGGCATAGGGCAGGGCGGGGCGGTGCTCCACGGCCTGCACCTTGTTGCGGGCCGGCAGCAGCTGGTCCAGATGGTTGCGCCATGTCGCGGGGTTGTCGCCCGAGCGTAGCCCGCGCACGGTCGCCCAGGCCAGCACGCTCTCCATCCGGCCGCGCAGTCGGCTGGCGGTTTCGGTCTTGGTCGTCCAGATCGAATCGAGACACTTCATCACTAGCGCGGTGTCGATCGCGTCCACCGGCAGCTTCCAGATCGGCCCGCAGTACGTGGTGAGCGTCGCTGACCACTGCGCGGCGTGCTTGGGGTTCTTCCAGCCGTTGCGGTGCGTCTCGATGTACAGCTCCGCGCAGCGGCCGAAGGGCATGCGCTTCTCGTGCATGGCGCGGGCCTCGGCCTTCTGCGCGTGCTTGACCTGCAACGGGTCTTGTCCATCGCGCAGCATGCGGCGCAGATTGGCGGCGCGCTCGCGGGCTTCTGCGAGGGTGACGTCCCATGCCGGGCCTAGGCCCATGTCGCGCAGCTTGCCGGTCACCCGGTCGCGGTAGCGAAAAATCCAGCTACGCCGCTCGTCAGACTTCACCAGCAGATACAGCAGGCCGCCATCGGCGTGCATGCCGGGCTTGGCGTTCTTGATCTTCAGCGCCGTAAGGCGATTTACCTGAGTGCCCATAGACTGCCCGCCGAACCGGATTGACCCTATCTCTGCCCCATACAGGCTGCGCGGGCTTTGTCGGGTTGTCAAGGGTCGGTATGGGACTACGTTACGCGAGCAACCGCAAGGCGTAGACGCGGAATTGTCTCGAATGGGATGTTATGGGATTCAGTGGCAAAACAGGCGGACAGTCTCTCTCTCCGCCAGATACGCAAAACGCCCCTCGAGGGGCGTTTTGCGTATCTGGCGGAGAGAGGTGGTGGACGAACCCTCCGGTGACTCGGCGCATCCTGCGCCTCGCCCTTCGGGCCAGCGGCTTTGCCGCTGTTCGCTCCGCCATCCTGCCTCCGCGAGCGACAAATTCGTCCGGAACGACAAGGACAGCCGAAGGTCGGCCCCGCAGCGCGCCAGCGCGGAGGGGTGAACCCCATGGACGGGGTTCACAATCCCTCACTACATGCCAGCGCGCCGCAAAGCGACGCATGCTCGCAAGGGGCGTTTTGCCCCCAACCATCGCCATCAACCGATCGGCAAGCCCCGCAACTCCACGCCCTCCGGCCTCACCCGCAGCACCGAGCCCTGCTGGTACCAGTCGCCCAGTACGATCCGCTCCACTTGCCTGCCGTCCAGTTCGAAGCGATGGATGGCCGGGCGATGGGTGTGCCCGTGGATCAGCCGCGCGACGGCGGCATCGCGCAGCGCGGCAGCGACGGCGCCGGCGTTGACGTCCATGATGCTTTCGGTGGTGCTGGCGGTGTGCGCGCGGCTGTCCTCGCGTGCCTTGGCGGCAAACGCACGGCGGGCCTCCAGCGGCATCGACAGGATCTGCGCCTGCCACTGCGGCGCGCGGACCTGCCGGCGCACGGCCTGATAGGCGAGGTCGTCGGTGCACAGCACGTCGCCATGCATCAGCAAGGTGGGGGTGCCCTGGATGTCATGCACCGTGCCGTCGGCGAGCAGGGTCATGCCCGCGCGCTGGGCGAAGGCTTCGCCGAGCAGGAAGTCCCGATTGCCGGCCAGGAAGTACACCGGCACGCCGGCATCGTGGACGGCTCGGGTGGCGGCGGCGATGCGGCGGGGCAGCTCGTCGTCGTCGTCGTCGCCGATCCACGCCTCGACCAGGTCGCCGAGGATGTACAGCGCCTCGGCCTGGCGCACCTCGTCGCTGGCCAGGTAGCGCTCGAACAGCTCGGTGACCTGCGGCCGGCCGGGCTCCAGGTGCAGGTCAGAGACGAACAGGCTGCTCATCCCGCTCACCCCGCGGTAGCCGGTGTGTGGCTCCCGCGGGCTGGTTTTTTCGCCGGTTTTGCCTTCGACGAGACGGGCTTGGCAGGGCTCGCCGCGCTGCCCGCCGCGGCGGGGGCTGCCTCGCCGACGACGCGTGCGCTTTCGATCACCACGAGGGGATTGGGCACGTCATTGGCAAACGGGCCCAGCGGTCGGGTCGGCAGCGCCGCGATCTTGTCGACCACGTCCATGCCCTTGACCACCTTGCCGAATACGGCGTAGCCCCAGGTCAGGCCGCTCTGGTTGCCGACGAAATCCAGTCGCCGGTTGTCGACCAGGTTGAAGAAGAACTGGGCGGTGCCGGAGTTGGGGTCGGCGCCGCGGGCGACGGCAATCGTGCCGCGCAGGTTGGACAGGCCGTTGTCCGCCTCGCTGGGGATGGCCGGCCGCGTGCGCTTGGGCTGCAGGTCACGGGTATACAGGCCGCCCTGCACGAGGTAACCGGGGATGGCCCGGTGGATCAGGGTGCCGTCGTAGAAGCCGTCGCGCACGTATTGCAGGAAGTTGGCCACGCTCTTGGGCGCCTTGTCGGGGTAGAGCTCCACCGTGATATCGCCTTGCGAGGTATGCAGCAGCACCTGCGGAGGGGGCGCTGTCGCTGCCGGGCCGGCGGCGGTTTTGGGGGCTTGCGCCACCGCGGTCAGTGGCAGCACGAGGAGCAGGGTGGCGAGCAGGGATTTGAGCATGGGTGTCTGAAAGTCGTGGCGTGGTGTAGAGGATACGCGGCCGCAGGCGCCGGCCTGGCGGTGGCGTGGATCAACTGCTTGAGATGTCCAGTTTCACGCCGAGTTCCATCATCGGCGCCTGCTCTTGCTGCAGGTCGGCTTCGGTCAGCGGGTGTTGCTGCAGCCATGCCAGCGGCAGCTTCAGGCGCAGCGACTTGCTGCTGGCGACCAGCCGCATCTGCGGCAGCGACTCGGCCCGCCGCGCGCGCCGGAACAGCACCGCCAGCCGCAGCATGGCGGTGATCTGCCGTGAAAGCGCGCGGTAGCGCTGTGGCAGCGCCGTCACGATCGCCTTGTCCGGCTTGCGCCGGTGCATCTCGATCACCGCGGCCAGCAGCTGTTGCTCCTGCCGCGAGAAGCCGGCCAGGTCGGCATGGCGCAGGATGTAGGCACCGTGATGGTGGTGCTGGCTGTGGGCGATCGCGAGCCCGATCTCGTGGACGCGCGAGGCCCACGAAAGCCACTCGCGCGCATCGAGATCCAGCTTCCAGGCGGTCGCGACCTGGTCGAACAGCATCAGTGCCGTGGATTCCACGCGGCGCGCCTGGGCGCGGTCCACGCCGTAGCGGGTGGCCAGGGCGTCGATGCTTGCGGTGCGCGGATCGCTGCCGCCGGCGCGGCCGAGGAGATCCCACAGCAGGCCTTCGCGCATGGAGCTGGAGCACACGCGCAGGCGCTCGATGCCGAGGGCGGCAAAGGCGGCCTCGAAGATCACCACGCCGCCGGCGATCACCGGCGCGCGATCTTCGTTCAGGCCTGGCAGCTTGAGCGTGCCGATCTGGCCTTGCTCGATGATGGCGTCGCGCAGCGCGGCGAGCGATGCCGGCGTGATGCCGTCATCGGAAAATTTCATCGCCTGCACCACCGCGCCGATCGACCGCGCCGTGCCGGAGGAGCCGTAGGCCTCCTGCCAGCCGGATTCGAGGTAATCCTCGGCAAACTGCTGCAGCAGCACGCCGATCTCGCCGCTGGCCTTGCTCCAGCGCTTGCGCGTGATCTTTCCGCCCGGGAAGAACCGCAGGGTCGAGGCGATGCAGCCGGCCTGGACGCTTTCGGTGTGCAGCGGGGCCAGCCCGCGGCCGATGATGAACTCGGTGCTGCCGCCGCCCACGTCGATGACCAGCCGCGGTTCGCGCGAGGCCGGCAGGTCGTGCGCGGCGCCGAGGAAGATGAGGCGGCCTTCCTCGCGCCCGGAAACCACCTCGATCGGATGGCCCAGCGCCGCTTCGGCCGTGGTCAGGAAGGTCTGCGGCGAGGCCAGCCGGCGCACCGTATTGGTGGCGACCGCGCGCACGCGGATCGACGGCAGGCCGGCGATGCGCTGGCCGAAGCGGGCCAGGCAGTTGATCGCGCGGGCGCGGTGCTCGGCATCGAGCGTGCCGTCGGCGCGCAGGCCGGCGGCCATGCGTACCGTGTCGCGCAGCCGGTCGATCACCCGCGGTTCGCCATGCTCCATGCGGGCCACCACCATGTGGAAGCTGTTCGACCCCATGTCCACGGCAGCGATCAGTTCATCGTCGCGGATAGGTGTCTGATCGGCTTGGCTCACGCCCGGACTCCGGCAACGATGGATGGCGAATTCTCGCATGTCCGGGTGATCGTGACGAAATCGTGTCGCGACATCGGCGGGGTCATCCGTGGAACCGGTTCAGCAGGCTTTGCTGGGCGCTGAACGGCGGGTGGTCGCCTGCCTCGATCCGGGTATAGCGGCCATCGCTGCCGAGGAGCCATGCCTGGGTATTGTCGGCCAGGCTGTTGGCGAGGGTTTCCTCGAACACGCGCGCGGCCAGTTCCGGGTCGAGGATCGGGAAGGCCACTTCGATGCGACGGGTCAGGTTGCGCTCCATCCAGTCCGCGCTGGCGCAATAGATCTCCGGGTCGCCGTCGTTGGCGAACCAGTAGACGCGGCTGTGCTCGAGGAACCGGCCAATGATCGAGCGCACCCGTATGCGTTCGGAAATGCCGGGCAGGCCCGGCCGCAGGGTGCAGGCGCCACGTACGATGAGGTCGATCTCCACGCCGGACTGGGAAGCAAGGTACAGGGCCGCGATCACCCGCGCTTCGTTCAGCGCATTGAGCTTGGCCACGATGCGCGCGGGACGGCCGGCCCTGGCGTGCTCGGTTTCCCGTTCGATCTTGGCCAGCACGCTGGCATAGAGGGTGAACGGCGAATGCAGCAGGCGTTTCAGATCGATCGTCGGTCCCAGCCCCGACAGCTGCTGGAACACCTTGTGCAGGTCTTCGCCGATCTCGGGGTTGGCGGTCATCAGGCCGATGTCCGTATACATGCGGCTGTTGACCTGGTGATAGTTTCCGGTGGACAGGTGCGCATAACGGCGCAGCTTGCCGTTTTCGCGGCGCACGATCAGCATGATCTTGGCGTGCGTCTTGTAGCCCACCACGCCGTAGACCACCTGCACGCCGGCTTCCTGCAGACGCGTGGCAAGGCGGATGTTGGCCTCCTCGTCGAAGCGCGCGCGCAGCTCGATCACCACGGTGACATCCTTGCCGTGGCGCGCGGCTTCCACCAGCAGGTCGACCAGCGGGGTGTCTTCGCCGGCACGATAAAGGGTCTGCTTGATCGCCAGCACCTGCGGGTCGGCCGTGGCTTGGCGCAGCAGGTCGATCACCGCGGCGAAGCTCTGATAGGGGTGATGCAGCATCACGTCGCGCTGGCCGATCAGCTCGAACTTGTTGCGCGCGCTGTCGAGCGCCGCCGGCAGCTGCGGGTTGAAGCGGGGAAACTTCAGTTCAGGGCGATCGAGCCAGTCGTAGATCAGGCCGGCACGGATGATGTTGACCGGGCCGTTGCAGCGGTAGATGTCGCTCTCGTCGAGCTCGAAGTTCTGCATCAGCATGGTGGTGATCGACTTCGGGCAGTCGACCGCGACCTCGAGCCGAACCGGGCGGGCGTAGCCGCGGCCGAGCAATTCCTCGCTGAGTGCCAGCGCGAGGTTTTCCACCTCGGCCTCCTCGACAATCAGCTCGCTGTTGCGGGTGACCCGGAACTGGTGCGAGCCGATCACCTTGAAGCCGGGAAACATCAGGTCGACGAAGGCCTGCAGCAGCTCGGCGAGGAACACGAAATGGTCGCCCTCGCCGTCGACCTCGGCCGGCACGCGGATGATCCGGGGCAGCGAGCGCGGCGCGCGCACCAGGGCCATGTGGCCCTCGTGGCCGAAGGCGTCGCGCCCCTTCAGCACCACCGCGACGTTCAGCGTCTTGTTGAGGATGCGCGGGAACGGGTGTGACGGGTCCAGCCCCAGGGGCGACAGCACCGGCAACACTTCCTGCTCGAAGTAGCCCTGCAGCCAGCGATGCTGGCGCGGGCTCCATTGCTGGCGCGTGAGGATGTGGATGTTCTCGGCATCCAGCTGCGGGCCGATCTGCTCCAGCCAGGTGCCGTATTGCTCGTTGACCAGGTCGAGCACGCGGCTGCGGATCTGCGCCAGCAGCTCGCCGGACGGCACGCCATCGGGGCCGGGCGCGGCCGAGCCATAGGCGTGGTGGTGCTTGAGCATGGCCACCCGCACCTCGAAGAATTCATCGAGGTTGCTGGCCACGATGCTGAGGTAGCGCAGTCGCTCCAGCAGGGGCACGCTGGCGTCGCGCGCCATCGCGAGCACGCGGAAATTGAATTCGAGCGCCGCCAGCTCCCGGCTCAGGTAGAGCTGGGGAGAGGTCAGGTCGGTGTTGCCGGGTTTGCTGCGGGTGGGTCGAGGCATGGCTCATTCTGGCCCATGACGCGCTCCGACGTACATCGCGGGGCCGCCGCGATTCAGCTCTCGTCGCTGGTTGCCGGCGCCAGCACCCGGGCCGCGGTGAAGTGGCAGCTGAACGTGGAGCCGGCGCCGGGCGTGCTCTCGATCTGCAGCTGCGCCTGGTGCAGGTTCAGCACGTGCTTGACGATGGACAGTCCCAGGCCGGTGCCGCCGCTGTCGCGCGAACGGCTGGACGAGATGCGGTAGAAGCGCTCGGTGAGCCTGGCCAGGTGGCTGGCCGGGATGCCGAAGCCGGTATCGCTGACCGAGTAGACCGCGCCGTCGGGCGTGCGCTTCCAGCGGATCGTGATGCTGCCGCCGGCCGGCGTATAGCGCACCGCATTGCTGACCAGGTTCGACAGCGCGCTGTGCAGGTCCTTCGCCGAGCCGAGCAGGTCGGCGTCGGTCGAAGCGTCCAGCCTGATCGTGTGGCGGCCCTGGCTGAGGGCTTCGGCCTCCTTGCGGATGGTCGCCAGCAACCCCGACATGGGAACCCGTTCGTCGGCGACCGCGTGCTGGGTTTCCAGCCGGGACAGGGTAAGCAGGTCTTCCACGATCTGCCCCATGCGCTTCGATTGCGCGCGCATCTCGCTGATCACCGCGGCGAGCTCGGGCACGTCTTCGGGGTCGATCAGCTCGAGATAGCCGTGGATCACCGTCAGCGGCGTGCGCAGTTCATGCGAAACGTTGGCGACGAAATCCCGCCGCACCTGTTCGAGCCGGCTGAGATGACTGATGTCGCGTGCCAGCAGCAGTTGCTCGTGCTCGCCGAACGGCAGCAGGCTGACGTTGATGTGGCTGTTTGCCTGGCCCGGTGCGGCGGCATCGTTCAGCGGCTCGACCGCGCCTTCGCGCAACCAGTCCGACAAGGCGGAACCGGCCAGGCGCTGCTGCAGCGGTGCGCCGCGATCCCGCGGCCGCTGCAGCCCGAGGAGATTTTCCGCGGAGTGATTGAACCAGCGGATGTTCTGCTTCTGGTCGATCAACACGACGGCATCCGGCAACTGGCTGGCGGCGTTGCGCAGATCGCGCAGATTGGAGGCGAGGCGGCGGCTGCGCGTCATGAAACGGTCATGCTGGATGGGGTTGATGGGGGCAGGTGCCCGCATCATGAGCCGTGCCGTGTGACCGAATGGCGTCAGCAGCAAGACGATTTCGGCAAGCGCGACCACGGCGATGGCGGCGGTGACGTGACCGCCTGCCAGCCAGCCGAGTACGGCACCCGCCAGCAGGGCGACCGCCAGCGCCGCCGGCAGTTTCCATGGATAAGGTGCGGATCGGTTCATTCGGGATTGCCGCCGAAGCGAGCGTGGGGCCAGGGCCACCCAGCATCGGCAAAAGGCCCGCTCGCCGCAAGCCCTCGAAGCGGTTCAGATGCTGGTGGAAAATCGGTAGCCGCTGCCGCGCACGGTCTGCACCAGCTCGTCCAGCTGCCATGGCTCCAGCGTCTTGCGCAGGCGCCGGATATGCACGTCGACGGTGCGCTCCTCGACGTAGACGCTGCCGCCCCAGACATGGTCCAGCAGCTGGGTGCGGGAATAGACCCGCTCTGGATGGGTCATGAAGAAATACAGCAGGCGGTATTCGGTCGGCCCGATCGGCACCGCATCGTCGCCGGCAAACACCCGGTGCGCCGGGCCGTCGATGCGCAAGCCGCCCAGTTCGACCATGCCGGAGCCGTCGTCGCCCTGGCTGCGGCGCAGCACCGCCTTGATGCGGGCAATCAGCTCGCGGGTCGAGAAGGGCTTCACCACGTAGTCGTCGACACCGGCCTCGAGGCCGTTGACGCGGTCCATCTCCTCGCCGCGCGCGGTGAGCATGATGATCGGAATTTCGCGGCTCAACTCTTCCTTGCGCAGGCGTCGGGCAAGCTCCAGTCCGCTGGTGCCTGGCAGCATCCAGTCGAGCAGGATAAGGTCGGGCACCTGTTCGGCGACGGCGATCTGAGCTGCCCGGGCATCGGCCGCCTGCATCGCGTCCATGCCGGCCTTGCGCAAGGCAAAGGCGATCATTTCGCGAATCGAGGTCTCGTCTTCAACGATCAGGATCCGTTTCTGCACGCCTTGGTCTGCCAGTGGTTGTGACGAGGATATTGCAGCTCATCTATGTTACATGTCGATGACCGTAGCGGTCCGGCAAGGCGCGCGCAGCCGGCGCTACGGGCTCGCCGCCCGCGCCGATTCAGCCCGATGGCGCATGGCGGCCGCGGCTCAGGGCGGGCGGCCGTCCGGGTTGTCGACGGTGTTGACCCTGCGTTTCTTCAGTTCCAGCACCAGCGGGGTCAGCTCGCTGATGCGGGCCTGGATGCGCACGCGGGCGTAGTAGTCCAGGTCGTTGCGCCGGAGCAGCCGCTTGAGCTGCTCCAGCGCGTCGAACGGTCGGCCCGAGTAGTAGCTGGCATCGGCGAAGGCCTCGCCGGCACGCTCGCTGTCGCCGGCCTGCTCGCTGGCACGGGCGTAGGCGCTGTAGAGTTCCGGTTCGCTGGCATTGTCCAGCAGCGGACGCAGCAGGTCGGCGGCGCGGCTGGCCTGCTGCTTGTCGCCGCCGGTCGTGAGTGCCGTGGCATAGGCCAGGGCGACGGCGCGGTTGTTCGGCGATTGCGCGTTCAGTTCATGGTAGACGCTCAGCGCCGCGGCCCGCTGGCCGGCCTGCAGCTCGGCATCGGCCATGGCCAGCCGGAGGATCAGGTTGTCGGGCCAGTGCTGCAACAGCGGCTGCAACTGCGCGATGGCCTGCGCTCCACGGCCGCTGCGGGTCAGCGCCAGGGCGTAACCGTAGTGATTCTCCGGCGTGTCGAAGGCCCGCCGCGTGGCCAGGTTCGACTTGTAGTAGGTGGCTTCGCGGGTGGCGTCGCCGGCGAGCACGCGCACGCGTTCGCGCATCAGGGCGTAGCTGCCCAGGTCGCCGGGCGTGGGCGCTGGCGTCAGTCGGGAAGGATCTTTCACGAAGGGGATCGGCGCCGTGATCCGGGCCCACTGCTGCCGGTCGAGGCTGGTCGGGGGCAGCGCCTTCTGGGCGGCGATCAGCGCGCTGGCACGCGCCTTGGCGTCGCTGATGCGCTCGGTGGTCACCGGGTGGTCCTGCAGCAGCGCCGGCACGTCCTCGCCACCCGCGCCCGCGCTCATCGCATCCTGCATGTGCTGGAAGAACCCGGCCATGGCGCGGGGGTCGAAGCCGGCCCTGGCCAGGGTCTGGATGCCGACCCGGTCGGCCTCGATTTCATCCTTGCGGGTGAAGTTGATCGACTTCTGCGCGATCAGGCCCTGGCCGCCGGCGAGGATCGCCATCGGCGCATCGCCGCTGCGGCTGCCGGCGCCGGCGGCGATCGCGCCGAGCAGCACCAGCGCCATCAGCGGCGCATCCTTCTTGGAGGCCTCGAACGCGCGCTGCAGGTGGTTCTGCGTGATATGGCCTATTTCATGGGCGATCACGCTGGCCAGTTCGCTTTCGGTGCGGGTGATCTCGATCAGGCCGGAATTGACCGCGATGTAACCGCCGGGCGCCGCGAAGGCGTTGATTTCCTGGTCCTTGACGATGAAGAACGCGAAGTGGTCCTTCGGCTTGTCGGAGTTGGAGGAGAGCCGGTGGCCGAGGTCGTTGATGTAGTCGTCCAGCAGCGGGTCGTCCAGCACCATGTGCAGGGCGCGCATCTGGCGCAGCATGGCGGCGCCGTAATCCTGCGCCTCCTGCGGCGATATCAGGGCGTTGGCGGAGCTGCCCAGATCGGGCAGGCGCACGTCTTCCTGCGCCCCGGCGGCGCAGGTGAAGGTGGTGCTGGCCAGTACGGTCAGCAGGCGGAGTGCCAGTCGTCGTGGTGCCATGGTCATAGGTAGGCGACAATAGCACTGTGACCGTGACTGGCAGCGTCGGTTCAGTGCTTGAGTTGGCGGCGCGCGAACCCCATGCCGGTACGCAGCTTTTGACGCGATATGGAGTTGATGTGATGCCCAAGATCGAGATCTATTCCACGGCGGTCTGCCCGTACTGCGTGGCGGCCAAGAACCTGCTCCAGTCGAAGGGGCTGGCGTGGGTCGAGGTGCGGGTGGATGTCGACCCGCAGCAGCGCGAGGCCATGCTTGCGCGCAGCGGCGGCCGCCGTTCGGTGCCGCAGATTTTCATCAACGACCAGCATGTCGGCGGCTACGACGATCTGCTGGCGGCCGACCGCAGCGGCAGGTTGAGCCAGTTGCTGGAGCGGGTGGCATGAGTGACCGCCTGAACGAGTTCAGCGCCTTCCGGCAGCGCATGAACGAGCGCATCCTGGCCGAGGACAACCAGGTCGTGCGGCGTTTCTTCGCCCTGGATACGCAGACCTACAAGGCCGGCGCGCTGGACGTGAAGACCAAGGAGATGCTGGGCCTGGTCGCTTCGATGGTGCTGCGTTGCGACGATTGCATCAGCTACCACGTGGCGCAGTGCCGGCAGGCCGGCGTGCAGCGCGACGAGTTCTTCGAGGTATTCAGCGTGGGCCTGGTGGTGGGTGGCTCGATCGTGATCCCGCATCTGCGCCGCGCGGTGGATCTGCTCGACCAGCTGCAGTCCGCGGACGCGGGCGAGGCGCCGGCCTGCACCGAGCACTCCTGAGCGGGGCGGGCTAGCTGCCGCCGCGCCGTCGCGTGCGGCTTTTTGCGATGCTGCATGCAAGTATTTTCAACGTCTTGCATGGTTCCCTCCCTGTTCGTTCAGCATCGCATCGGCGATAATTGCCGGTTTACAGCGTGCGCCTTTCCCCAGAGGCGCAGGCTGCTCGCGGTTTCGTTCCAAGGAGTTTTCCATGAGCAAGACGATTGCGGTGATCCCGGGCGACGGCATTGGCCCGGAGATCATGACCGCTACCCTGCGCGTGCTTGATGCGCTGGATTGTGCCCTGAACTACGACTTCGTCGACGCCGGCATGGTCGCGCTGGAAAAGCACGGCGATCTGTTGCCGCAGGCGACGCTGGACAAGATTGCCGAGCACAAGGTGGCCCTGAAGGGGCCGCTGACCACGCCGATCGGCGGCGGCTTCACCTCGGTGAACGTGACCTTGCGCCGGCATTTCGACCTGTACGCCAACGTGCGCCCGGCGATCAGCTTCCCCGGCACCCGGTCGCGCTACGAGAACATCGACATCATCACGGTGCGCGAGAATACCGAAGGCGCCTACCGCTCCGAGGGACAGACGCTCTCGGCCGACGGCGAGGTGGCCGAGTCGGTCGCCCGCAACACGCGCAAGGGCAGCACCCGGATCGTTCGCTACGCGTTCGAGCTGGCGGTAAAGAAGGGGCGCAAGAAGGTCACCGCCGTCCACAAGGCCAACATCCTCAAGACCAGCTCCGGCCTGTTCCTCGGCGTGGCCCGCGAGGTCGCCAAGGAATACCCGCAGATCGAGTTCAACGAGATGATCGTGGACAACACCTGCATGCAGCTGGTGATGAGGCCGGAACAGTTCGACGTGATCGTCACCACCAACCTGTTCGGCGACATCCTGTCCGACCTGTGCGCCGGCCTGGTCGGTGGCCTGGGCATGGCGCCGGGTGACAACATCGGCGAAGGCGCGGCGATTTTCGAGGCGGTGCACGGGTCGGCGCCGGACATCGCCGGCAAGGGCGTGGCGAACCCCTGCGCGCTGCTGCTGGCCGCGGCGGACATGCTCGACTACCTGGACATGGTCGCCAAGGGCGACCAGTTGCGCCGGGCGATTCGCGCGACCGTGGAGCTGGACCATGCCCAGGTCACGCCCGACCTCGGTGGCAAGGGCAGCACCGGCAGCTTTGCCGATGCGATCATCAGGCGCATCAAAGGCTGAAGTCGCCGCGGATGAGCTGGAAAGCCGCGGCGCGGGGCGCGGCTTTTCCTGGCGCGTCCTGCCGGGGTCTCCCATGGCCGCCTGCTGCCGCGACACGCGGGCAACTCAGCCCAGGCAGGCTTGCAGGGTCCGGCAGATCGTCTCGAAATCCCCGTCGGTCATCCACGGGCTGTTGCCGATGCTGAGGCTGCGTGCGGCGAAGTCGCGCGCGTGCGGCAGCTCCCGGGGCGGCACCACACCGGCCAGGTAGGCGTAGTCGGGCAGGGCGTGGATGAACAGGCGGCTGACGCCGAGTCCGGCGCCCCACAGCTGGGCCAGCGCGGCATCGCGCCGGGCCTGGTCCGGCAGCAGCAGCAGCAGGAACGGCCAGGTGCCCTGCTGGCCGGGGCTGTCGTCGAAGACCTCGATGCCGGCCACGCGGCGCAGCCGGGCGACGCACCGTTGCGCGTGCGCGCGGGACTGCTCGATGAAGGCAGGCAGTCGCGCGGCCGCCCGGGCACCGACCGACTGGCGCCACCGGCCCATGCGGTGCAGCGGGATCGCCATCGGAAAATCGTCGCCGACCGCGGCGACCGGATCGCCGCGGCGCAACGACCGCCGCAGCGGATCGCCGTAGGCCAGCCGCAGGCCGCGCGGCCGGTAAAGCGCGGCGTAGCCGAGCAGCTCGATGCTGCGGCGCCACTCCCAGCCGGGCCGTCGCGGCACCATGCAGCTGGCGGTGCGTGCCAGAAGCTCGCGCAGCGCCGGGTCGCGCGCCAGCAGCAGGCCGCCCTCGTAGGTCGACAAGCCCTTGCCGGCAGCCAGGCTGAAAAAGCCGATGTCGCCGGCGAGCCCCACGCTGTCGCCGCCCCGGCGGGCGCCCAAGGCCTGTGCCGCATCCTCGATGACATAGGCGCCGACGTCGCGCGCGGCAGCGAGCGCGTCGTCCACGTCGGCGACGCGCCCGGCCAGATGGGTGGGGACGACGGCCAGGGTCTGTTCGTCGCAGCATCGGCGCAGGGCCGCCGGGTCCATGTCGAAATGCCCTGGCCGCAGGTCGCACGGCGTCAGTTCCAGCCCGGCCTGGTGCACGGCGATCGCGACCAGCGGGCAGGTGAAGCCGGGCACCACCACGCGGTGGCGACGCGGCTCGAGTTCGTGCAGGGCGCGCAGCGCGATCAGCAGGCTGGCGGTGCCGGAGCATTCCAGCTGCAGCGGCGGCGTGCCCAGTTGGGCGGCGACGACCCGGGCCAGCGACGGTCCCGGCGCCGGCCACAGATCCCCCGGGCGCAGCGGCAGGCCTGCGGTGGGGGGGAGTTCCTGGCGGCGAGGTGGCGGCATGGGTCGAGCTTAACCGGAGCCCGGCATCCGCGGCTCAGGCGTCGGCCGGTTCGGCCACGTGCTCGCGACTCTCGGCCAGGCCCAGGCAGACGATGCCGGCGACGATGGCGATGGCACCCAGCACGCGGGGGAGGGTCAGGTGTTCGTCGAACAGCCAGACGGAGAGCAGCATCACCGACACTACCTCCAGGTGCGAGGCGGCGAAGGCGGGGCCGATCGGGGCGTGCTTGAGCAGGGCCATCCAGGTGAAGAAGGCGCCGACATAGCCGACCACCGCGCCGTAGACCCACGGCTGGCTGAATACCCGCGTCAGCCAGCCGATGCTGGCCGCCACCGGCAGCGCACTGTCGCCGGCATATTTGAAACTGATCTGCGACAGCGTGTCGAAGGCCATCAGCAGCAGGAAACCGAACAGGTAGAAGCGCTTCATCCGGCCAACCCCACGATCGCCACGCCCAGCGTGACCAGCAGGATCCCGGCGACCCGCATCCGGGTCAGTTTTTCGCCGAACAGGAAGCGGCCGGCGACCATGATCGCCACGATGTTGATCGATCCCAGCAGGACGCCCTCCGACAACGGCAGCAGCGACAGGAACGCGATCCACACCAGGAATTCGAACAGGTAGCAGCCGATCCCCAGCCACAGCCAGGGGCGGGCGGCCATGTGCTTCCAGCGGGCCAGCCCATCACCGGCCTCGGGGTGGCCCGCGGCGGCCTTGAACGCCAGCTGGCCACCGGTATCGAGCAGCACGTTGAACACCCACAGGCAGGCGACCAGGGCGGAGATGGAACCGTGTGCCGGCAGCATCAGGCGGCGATCAGCTGCGCGCTTTCCGCGGCGACGATGCGCTCGAAGAAGGTGGCCGACCGTTCGATCAGGGTGCGCCGTTCCTTGTCGATGGTGATCATGTGGTAGCTGTCGTCGAGCAGCAGCAGTTCGGTCGGCGCATTGACGCCGCGCATCACCAGTTCGGCATTCTTCACGCTGGCCACGTCGTCCTCGCTGGCATGCGCGACCAGGCACGGCGCGGTGACCTGCGACAGCTGCCGGCGCACCCTGGCGGCGAGCGCGTACATTTCGGCCAGCGAATACCAGGGATTGCCCGGCAGGCCGGCCGCGGCGCTGTCGCCGCCAAGCATGGCGGTGCTGATCTGCGCGCGCAGGCGTTCGTCGCGAATGCCGTAGGGGGGCTGTTCCATGAAACTGCGCTCGCGCCCGATGCCGAATTTTTTCAGCAGGGGCAACATGAACGACAGCCGCGCCATCGACGGAATGCTCCAGCCGTCGTAGCGGAAGGTGGCGCCGTACACGCCGACGCCGGCGACATCCTGCGGCCGGTCCGCCGCCAGCTTGAGCGCCAGCAGCGCACCCATCGACAGGCCGCCCACGAACAGGTGGTCGACCTTGCCCAGCATGTCGTCGGCGGCCTTTTCCACGCTGGCGTACCAGTCGCGCCAGCCGGTGGCGAGCAGGTCCTCGACGTTGCCGCAGTGGCCGGCCAGCTGCATGCCCTGCACGGTGAAGCCGGCGCGGTTCAGGCCCTTGCCGAGCAGGCGCATTTCCATTGGCGTGCCGGTCAGGCCGTGGATCAGCAGGACGCCGTTGCGACCGCCTTCGAAAAAGAAATCAGTTTGCTGGATCACACGCTTGCCCTGTGCATTGGAGGGGCCGGCGGATTCGATCCGCCGGTCGCCCGGACTGGGGCACAGCCTGACAGCGGGCGGTTTCCTCAGTCTTTCGGTGCGGCGCCGGCCGGCGCGGGCTTGCCCTCGAAGCGCACGATCACGCGCTGGCCGATGCGCAGGTCCTGCGGCTGGTCAAACGCCAGCACGCATTCCACCGTGCGCGCGTTGGCGCGTACCTGCGGGTCGTTGTCCAGGGTCGAGGGGCCGTAGACCTGGCCGATGCGCAGCACGTGGGCCGACCACTGCACGCCGCTGCCGCCGTTGTCCGGCACCACCTCGGCGTGCATGCCCGGATGCACCGCGCCGACGAAACTTTCGTTGAGTTCGGCGCGCACGATGCGCGGTTTCTGCGGCAGCAGGGTGAACACTGCCCCCGATCCGGGCGAAACGGTGGCCCCCGGCTGGGCGGACACGTGCACCACGTCGGCATCGAACGGGGCCAGCAGGCTGCGCTGCCTGAGTTCGTAGCGGGCTTCGTCGAGCTTCTGGCTGGCCAGGTCCAGCGCGGCCTGCGCGCCGAGCCGCTGGGCGTCGAGTTGGGCCGCGGCTTCGCGCGCATCGTCGGCGCTCTGGCCGTCGCCGGCGCCGGCGGCCACCGCGGCAGCGAGCCTTTGCGCCCGCAGCTTCGCCGCCGCCAGCCGTATGCCGAGCAGCTTCACCTGTGCCTGCGCCTGCTCCCGCTGCGCCTGCGCCGCCTCCACGGCAAGGGTGGCCGGCCGGGTATCGAGCTGGGCCAGCAACTGGCCCTGCTTGACGTGGTCGCCCTCGTGCACGGCAACCTTGGCCAGGGTGCCTTCGCGCGGCATCGACAGGCTCAGCAGGCCACCTTCGATACCGATCCGGCCCCGTGCCACGGCGGCATACGCCGAGGGCGCGGCGGCACCGTCCCCGGCCTGTTCGGCCGGCCTGGAGCAGGCGCCGAGCAGGGCGGCCAGGCCCAGCGCCATACCGGCGAGCGGGAGCCGCACACCGCGATGCATCCGTGGCGGCGTGCGGGTGGGGACGGGTTGGCGGCAGGGCAACTTCATGACGTGGTTCCGTGGCTGTCGACGACGGGCGGCTGGTTGCGCCGGTCG
This sequence comes from Lysobacteraceae bacterium, assembly GCA_028866435.1. Taxonomy (GTDB): domain Bacteria; phylum Pseudomonadota; class Gammaproteobacteria; order Xanthomonadales; family Rhodanobacteraceae; genus Rhodanobacter. The sequence continues at coordinate 19,801 of JAGWIC010000008.1, forward strand.
CTCAGGATGCGGCCATCTTCCATCGCCAGTACGCGGTCGGCGTGCGCCACCAGGCGAGGATCGTGGCTGACGCACAGCACCGTGGTGCCGTGGGCGCTGGCGATGCGGTGAAGGATATCGATGATGATCTGGCCATTGGCGGCGTCCAGCGCGCTGGTCGGCTCGTCGGCGAACAGCAGCTCCGGTTCCTTGGCCAGCGCCCGGGCGATCGCGACGCGTTGCTTCTCGCCGCCGGACAGTTCGGCCGGGCGCAGCAGCATGCGGTGCGCCAGCCCGACCTCTTCCAGCGAGGCGCGTGCGCGCCGACGCGCCACCTCGCGGGACAGGCCCATGTGGCTGAGCGGCAATTCGACCTGTTCGAGCGCGCTCAAGGCGGGAAACAGGTTGAAGCCCTGGAACACGAAACCGGTGTGCTGCAACCGAAAACGCTCCAGTGCATGCAGGTCGAGCTGGCCCAGTTCGCTGCCCAGCGCCAGCACGCGGCCGCCGTCCACTTTCTGCAGCCCGCTGAGCACGGCGAGCAAGGTGCTCTTGCCGCAGCCGGAGGGGCCGGAGATCAGGGTCAGCTCGGCGGTCTCGATGCTGAGATCGAGGCGATCCAGCACCTGGGTGCGTTGCTTGCCGGAGACGAACGCCTTGCAGACGCCCTCCGCGCGGAGCGCCGGTGCCGGCGAGGGCTTGCTGGCGGTGGCAGTAGACATGACGGTCATCTCAGCAACGTGGCGGGGTCGACGCGGTGCAGGCTGCGCATGGCGGCCAGTCCGGAAACGGCCGCCAGCCCCATCACCAGGATGATGCAGGACAGTGCCGCCGGCACATTGAGCACTACCGGCACATCCTGGCTGCGTGCCAGCGCGAGCAGCACCACGCCGAGCACGCTGGCGCCAAGCAGGCCCAGCGCGCCGACCCAGAAGGCCTGTTCCAGCACCACCTTGCGCAGCGCCGCCACGCCGACGCCGAGCGCGTTGAGGGTGGCGTATTCGCGCACCGAGCCGTTGACCGCGGCAATCAGGGTCTGGCTGGTGATCACCGCGCCGACCAGGAACACGATGCCGGCCAGGAACAGCACGCCCGCGCCGGCACCGGTGTCGAACAGCCAGTACAGCACCGAGCGGCGGGCGAAATCGCGGGCGCTCCAGGCCGTGTAGGGCCCGAAGGAGCGGTCGCCGCGCAGGCGCAGCGCCACCGCGTTGGCGTGGTTGGGGTGTCTTATCCGGGCCACCAGGTAGGTGGGGCCGTTGTCCTCGCTGTCGGTGTCGAGCCGGCGCGCCGTGTCCAGCGAGCACAGCACGTTGACCCCGCCCAACGCGCGCAGCCCGCTGCTGATGCCCACCACCTGGACCTGGTGGCCATTGATGGTGGCGGTCTGGCCGATGCCGATGCCCAGCTGGTCGACGGCGGAGCGATCGACCACGATCGCATCGGGCTGGGTCAGGCGGGCGCGCAGCGCGGGCGACAGCGCCTTGGAAAACATCAAGCCGTTCGGCGACGGATCAATGCCGGAAACGAATACCGACACGCCACCGGTTTCCTTGGCGCCGCGCCAGTCGCCATCGACCCAGATGTAGGGCTCCACCCGCTGCACGGCCGGGTCCATCAGGATGCGCGCCTCCACGTTGGGGTCGATCGAGCGGCCCGAGCCCACGCTCTGGGTGCCCGGGTAGCCCACCCAGACGTCGGCCGAGGAGCCGGTGATATACAGGCTGGTGCTGCCGAAAATCCCCAGTACCAGGGCCAGCTGCAGCAACTGCAGCAGGCCGGCAAAACCCACCGCCAGGATCGCCGGCAGGAACCGCCGCCATTCGTAGACCAGGGTCTTGCGTGCAAGGGCGACCATCAGCGTGGTATTCCCGTGGCCGGCCTGTCCGCGGCGGCGGCTGGCGCTGCCGGCTGGTCGGCGGGGGGCAAGGGGGCTCCGCCCAGGGCCTTGAACAGGGCGATGTAGGCCAGGCTGTGGGCGGCGCGCGCGTCGGCCAGCTCCAGCGCCGCCTGGGCGGTGGCGATATGGGTTTCGGTCTGTTCCAGCGCACTGGCCAGGTGCAGGCGCTGGCGGGTCTGCATCGACTGGTCGACGCGCCGCAGCGCCTGCCAGGCCGCCGCGCTGCGCGCTTCGCGCTGCTCCTGCTGCTGCAGGCTGCCGAGTGCGGTCTCCACTTCGGCGACACCTTGCAGCACGGCCTGCCGGTAGGCCAGCACGGCGGCCTTCAGCTGGTGATCCCTGGCATGCTCGTTGGCCAGCCGGATACCCCAGTCGAACAGCGGGATATTGACCTCCGGGCCGACCGAGATGATGCCGCTGGGAGAACTGCCCAGCCGGCGATTGTTGTCGATGTCGGTGGACCAGTCGATCGAGCCACCGATACCGATGCTGGGGAACAGGTCGGCATGGGCCAGGGCCAGGGCGCCAGCGGCCTGAAGGACATCGGCCTGCGCGCGGGCAATCTCCGGTCGCGTGCGCAGGAGGTCCGCCGGGGTGCTGGCGAGCTGCCACTGGCCCAGTTCGGGCGGGGGTGCGGCCTGCAGCCAGGCAGGGTCGGGGTGGTTTTGCCCGAGCAGGACCGCCAGCCGCTGCGCGCTGGCATCGATGCTTTGCCGCGGCGCGGCCAGCGCCGCCTTCGACTGCTCAAACGAGGCCTGCGCCTGGTCCACCGCCGTGGAGGGCACCAATTGCAGCCCCTGCCGGATCTTGAGCAGATCCCACGCCCGCTGGCGGGCCTGGCTGATCCCGGTCAGCAGTTGCTCCTGCTGTTGTGCGGTGCGCAACTCGACCCACTCGCGAACCACCTCGGCCACCAGCGAAACCCGGGCGGCGCGAAGATCGGCGAAGCTCGCGTCGAGCGCGCCCTGCGCCTCGCGGCGGGTCCCTTCCGAGCGGCCGAAAAGGCCCAGTTCCCAGCTCGCATCGAAGCCGGCCAGCAGGTACGACGCGCGGGCACTGGGATCGACCACGTCGTTGGTGCTGATGCGCAGCGAAGGCAGGTACTGCCCCCCGGCGCTCCGCTGCAGTGCGCGCGCCGCGCGCAGCCGCTCGACGGCCTGGGCGACATCGAGGTTGTCGGCCAGGGCGCGATCGACCAGCGCGTCGAGTTCGGGATCGCCAAAAGCATGCCACCAGCCGTGCAGGTCGCCGGGTTTTGCCGATTCCGAGGCGATCCGGTGCTGCCATTGCGCGGGCAGGGACGGCGCGAGCCTCGGCACCGGCGCCGCGCAGCCCGCCATGCCAAGCAGCATCGTCCCCGTCAGGCAGAGACGCCATCGGATGCCGGGGGTGGGCTTGCTCGGTAGAGATGGCACGACGGGCGGTTTTCCAGGGGTCGGGGGCGTGACGTGGACCTTCGGCATCGCTCGAAGTTGCACGCGCACCATTGTGACGTTGAACGCTTTGTCTATTCTGATGGGCGCCGCCGGATCGCGCCAGTCGAGGCGCGCGAACCCACATCCCTAGACAACCGGGAACGAGGTGGTGGGCGTCGGTGGCGGGAAATGCACCTCCACCCGCAGACCGTGCTCCTCGGCGAGCCGATAGGCCACCCTGGCATGGTGGCGTTCGGCGATGCGTTGCACGATGGCCAGGCCCAGGCCGCTGCCTTCCTCGCCATTGCCGGCGGCACGGAAGAACCGTTCGGCGAGCCGCGGCAGCAGCTCCGGCGGTACGCCCGGTCCGTTGTCCTCGACGCTGAGGCATACCCCGCCGTCGGCCTCGGCGTGCAGGTTCACGGTGACGACGCTGCCGCGCCCGGCGTAGCGCACGGCGTTGTCGATCAGGTTGTCCAGCAGGTCCAGCATGCTCGAGGTGTCGCCGACGATGTGCAGGGCCTTGCCGCTGCCTTCGTAACCCAGGTCCACGCCGGCACGGAGCGCGTCGTGCACGCGCTGGGACACCGCTTCGGGGATCAGTTTGCCCAGATCCAGCAAGCGGGGTTCGTCGTGGTCCAGCGGGGCCGCCTGCGCCCTGGTCAGCGCCAGCAGTTGCGACGAGGTGCGGGCGGCGCGGTGGGTCAGCCGGCGGATGTGGCCGAGTGCGTCCGCCACGGTTTCCGGGCGGGGGTCGGCGATCGCGCGATCGACATGCAGGCTCAGCCCGGTCAACGGGGTGCGCAACTGGTGCGCGGCGTCGGCGATGAAGCGGTCGTGCAGCGCCAGCATGCTGCGCAGGCGGCTGAACAGGGCGTCGATGGTGCGGGTCAGGGGCTGGATTTCCTGGGGCACGTCGTTGCCGTCGATCGGGGTCAGTTCGTGCGAGCGGGCCGCCAGCCGCGCGGTCAGCGGGTCGAGCACGCGCAGGCCGCGGCTGACGCCGAACCAGACCAGCGACAGGATGCAGGCGATCAGCGATGCCTGCATCACCACCGACAGCAGCAGGATCTCGCGCGCCTGTGCGCGCCGGTCCCGCAGCGTTTCGGCGACGGTGATGGTGATGCTGTCGGTCGGGTCGTGCGGGGCGGACGTGACCACGGCGGCGGCGCGCAGCGCGTGCCGGTCGAGCCGGGTGTCGTAAAGCGCGGGTGCGTCACCGGCCGCGAGCGGGTTCCGCGGCAGGGCCAGTTGCCCGTTGCCCGCGAGCAGGCCGTGGTGCTTGCTGCGGACGCTGAAGTAGCTGTGGCCTTCCCGGTCGTATTCGAGCAGGAAGCGCGCCTGCGGGCTCAGCTGGTCGCCAAGCCGGCCGTTGCTGAGCATGTTCTGCACCATCAGCGCGTCGTCGCTGAGGTCGCGGTCGTGCACGCGATTGGCGTAGGTGAGCGCCACGCCATAGGTCAGCAGGGCGTCCAGCATGAGCAGGATCGCCATCGGGATCAGCAGGAAGATCAGCAGGCGGCGGCGCAGGCTGAGGCGCCGCTGGCGTACCGGCGCGTGGTTCATGCGGGGTCGTCCGCTGCCGCGTCGGCCTCTTCCAGCAGGTAGCCAAGGCCGCGGATGGTGCGCACGCTGGTGCCGCTGCCGTGCAGTTTCCGGCGCAGGCGGTGGATGGCGATGTCGAGGCCGTTGTCCGTCAGCTCCTGGTCCCAGTCGCATAGCGCTTCGATCAGCTGCGCGCGGCTGGTGACGCGGTCCGGACGCAAGGCGAGCGCTTCGAGCAGGCCGAATTCGCGCGCGGTGAGCTCCAGCGCCGTGGCTCCGATCCATGCCCGATGGCCGGGCAGGTCCAGGCGCAGCCGGCCGATCAGCAGGTCCGGCTTGCCCTGGTTGCTGGCCCGGCGCAGCAGGGCGCGTACCCGCGCCTCGAACTCGGCCAGCGCGAAGGGCTTGACCAGGTAGTCGTCGGCGCCCAGGTCGAGCACGCGGATACGTTCGGGCAGGCCGTCGCGGGCGGTCACCACCAGCACCGGCATGCCGGTGCCGCGGGCGCGCAGTCGGCGCAGGACCTCGCTGCCGTCGATCCCCGGCAGGCCCAGATCGAGGACCAGCAGGTCGTAATGGTGGTCACGCAACGCGGCATCGGCAAGATTGCCGGCAGCGACGTGATCCACCGCATGACCGCCATGCCGCAACGAGGCGCAGATGCCCTCGGCGATGGAAGGGTCGTCCTCAGCCAGAAGAATTCTCATCGTGGACTCCAGGTGGGAGTGGGAGTTTGGCCGGCGCGGATGCGGTCAGCAAGCCGGCCGGCGGGCCGTTCCCATCGCCATCGGGGCGATGCCGCTGCGACGGCGCACCCGGTTGCGCACCGGTTCCACCACCGCCGGTATCGGGGTTTGCGCCAGGCCGCTCCGCTTCCCGGGATCAGCCCCGGCCCGGAGGCAGGATGGCGCCGGCGGGGCTCAGGCGTAAACGCGATGCGGCTCGCGGAACGGGGGGTAGTAGGCAAACACGTGGTTGTGGCTGCCGTAGAAATCCATGTTCTCGATGTGTTCGCCACCGAGCCGCTCGGCCACCCGGTCGGAGGCTTCGTTGCCGATGCGCACCAGGCTGATCACCCGACGGGAGTGCAACTGGTTCCAGGCGAAATCGAGCGAGGCGTCGCCCGCTTCGGTGGCATAGCCCTGGTGACGGTGTTCGGGCTTGAGCATCCAGCCCAGCTCGAGGTCCGGCCATCCGTCGGGGTTCATCAAGCCGGCGCGGCCGATGAATTCGCCGGTTTCCTTCAGTTCCAGCGCCCACATGCCATAGCCGCGCAGCGCCCAGTGTCCGAGCAGCATGGCCAGCGAGCGCCAGGCATTGGTGCGGTCCAGCGGCAGGCCGTCGCCGACCCAGCGGGTGCTGTCGGGGTCGGCCAGCATGGCGGCGTAGTCGTCGAAGTGCTTTTCGGTCAGCGCGGTCAGGCGCAGTCGCGCGGTTTCAAGGGTTGGTATATCGAGCATCACGGTCAACGGTGGGCGGTGGCCAGCAGTTCGGCCAGGGTACGCGTGCTGCTGGCAAGGCTCTCCTGCCAGGACAATCCGACAATTGTCTCACCTGTGGCCGAATCGACAAAATCCTCCGATTCGCCGGGCGGCAGCAGGTGCCGGTAGTCCACCGTGATCTCGCTGCCGGCGGGCAGCGCGGCCAGGGCGAATACGAAGCCCAGGTGCCACAGCCCGTTGGGCGAGAAGCTGTGGTTGATGTAGCACTCGTCCGGCCAGTCCGGCGACAGCGTGTAGCGGTCCTCGAACCAGCGGGCGCTGGCATGCAGCTGCGCTTTGAGTTCCGGCGAGGCGACGATGTCGGCGTGCCGGAACGTCTGGTTGATCGCGTCCGGTGCGCTGATGATCCGCCCTGCGGCGACGTCCTCGGCGAGGAACAATCCCTTGCCGGCGCCCGGGATCGCGGAGTGGGCGATGTGATAATTCGGCAGGATCATGCGGGTACGGCGGCGACAGGGGAGGCGCGCGAGTGTAGCGCAGGCCGCGGGCCCCGCGGTCGGGCCCGCGGCGTGGCCGCCGGCGCAGGCTATTCCCCGGCCGGGGCCTTGTCGCCGACGGACGCCTGCTTGACCGCCTTCGGCGCGCCCGTGTCGGCGAGCAGGATGGCGCTGCGGTTGCGCTCGATCGTGGCCTTGCCGATACCCTTCACCCGGCGCAGCTCGTCCGCTTTCTTGAAGGGGCCGTGGGCGGTGCGCCAGGCCACGATGGCGTCGGCGCGCGACGGGCCGATGCCATCGAGCGACCTGGCGATCGTGGCGGCGTCGGCCCGGTTGATATTGACCGGGGTGGCGGCGAACAGCAGCCCCGGTAGGGCGAGACCCAGGGCGAGGGTGAATGCGGCTGGCATGCGGATCATGGCCTTCCTCCGTGGATTCGATGGTGGTGGGTGCCCGGTGGTACCCGGCACCGCGTCACTGTGCCGGTGCGCCGCGGCGGGCGCAGTCGGGGGTCCCGCCTTGGCGCTGTGCGCGATGCCCGCCGCTGGCTGTGGGCGGGCGCCCGGCTCGCCTCGGCCCGGTGCCGGGCCGGGGCGCTGCTACAATGGTCAATTACCTGTCAGCCGGAGCTTTTCATGGACACCAGTCGCCTTTCCCGCTTCGTCAGCGAACTGTGGGATGCCGAGATCGTGCCGCAGCTGGTCGAATACATCCGCATCCCCAACAAGTCGCCGATGTTCGACAAGGACTGGGTGGCGCACGGCCACATGGACGCCGCGGTGAAGCTGATGGAGGACTGGGCGCGCTCCAAGCTGGGTCAGCTGCCGGGCGCCACGCTGGAGGTGGTGCGGCTGGAAGGGCGCACGCCACTGATCTACATCGAGGTGCCGGGTCAGGGCGACGACACCGTGATGCTGTACGGCCACCTCGACAAGCAGCCGGAGATGACCGGCTGGGCCGAGGGTCTCGGCCCGTGGACGCCGGTGCTCAAGGGCGACAAGCTGTACGGCCGTGGCGGCGCCGACGACGGCTACGCGATCTTCGGCTCGCTGGCCGCGCTGCTGGCACTGCATGAGCAGGGCGTGCCGCATGCCCGCTGCGTGATCCTGATCGAGGCTTGCGAGGAATCGGGCAGCTACGACCTGCCGTACTACGTCGACCACCTGGCCGCACGCATCGGCAGCCCGTCGCTGGTGGTGTGCCTGGATTCCGGTTGCGGCAATTACGACCAGCTGTGGCTGACCACCTCGCTGCGCGGCATGACCGGTGGCAACCTCAGCGTGCAGGTGCTGGAGGAGGGGGTGCACTCGGGCGACGCCTCCGGCGTGGTGCCGTCGAGCTTCCGCATCCTGCGCGAGCTGCTGTCGCGGCTGGAGGACCCGGAAACCGGCACGATCAAGCCGAAGGAGTTGTACGTCGAGATCCCGCCGCAGCGCGTCGAGCAGGCGAAACTGTCGGCCGAGGTGCTGGGCGATGACATCTACAGCAAGTTTCCCTGGGCCGAGGGCATGCAGCCGGTCAGCAGGGACCTGGCCGAGCTGGTGCTCAACCGCACCTGGCGCCCGCAACTGGCGGTGACCGGCATTGGCGGCATCCCGCCGCTGGAAAGCGCCGGCAACGTGCTGCGCCCGTTCACCGCGGCGAAGCTGAGCCTGCGCGTGCCGCCCACGCTGGACGGCGCCAAGGCCGGCGAGTTCGTCAAGCAGCTGCTGGAGAAGGACCCGCCGTACGGCGCCACGGTCAGCTTCACCCTGGAAAAGGACGGCTCGGGCTGGAACGCGCCGGCGCTGTCGCCGTGGCTGGAGCAGGCGGTCAGCGATGCCTCGCAGAATTATTTCGGCGCGCCGGCCACCTACATGGGCGAGGGCGGCAGCATCCCGTTCATGGGCATGCTGGGCGAGAAATTCCCGCAGGCGCAGTTCCTGATCACCGGCGTGCTCGGCCCGCATTCCAATGCGCACGGCCCGAACGAGTTCCTGCACATCCCCACCGGCAAGAAAGTCAGCATGGTGGTGGCCGAGGTGGTGGCGCGCCACCACCGGCGGTCGCAGGAGGGCTGAACGGGGACGACCGATGAGCGCCGACACCTCCTATCTGGCCGGCCAGTGGGCGCAGGTCCGCGATCGCGTCGACGCGGCCTGTCGCGCCGTCGGTCGTGACCCGGCCGAGGTCGACATCCTGCCGGTCAGCAAGACCTTCGGCGTCGACCTGGTCCGCGCCGCGGTGGGGCTGGGGCTGCACCGTTTTGGCGAGAACAAGGTGCAGGAGATCCGCGAGAAGGCGCCGCCGCTGGCGGACTGCGGCATCGAGTGGGTGGTGATCGGTCACCTGCAGACCAACAAGGCGAAGGACGTGGCCAGGCTGGCCAGCGAGGTGCAGTCGCTGGATCGGCTGGAACTGGCCGAGGCCCTGCATCGGCGCCTGCGGCACGAGGGCCGCGCGATCGACGTGCTGGTGCAGGTGAAGACGTCGCCGGAACCGGGCAAGTTCGGCCTGCCGCCGGCGCAGCTGCCCGGGTTCCTGGACCTGTTGCGCGGTTATGACAGCTTGCGGGTACGCGGTCTGATGACCATGGCGACCCATTCCAGCGATCCGGCCGAGGTGCGCGCCTGTTTCCGCCTGCTGCGCGAGCTGCGCGACCAGGGCATGGCGCAAGGCCATGATCTGGAAAAACTTTCGATGGGCATGAGCGGGGACTATCCGCTCGCCATCGCCGAAGGGGCTACCGAGCTGCGCCTGGGCACGGCCATTTTCGGACGACGGGACGTTACACCGGGTTGAACCGCGCACTGCCGGGCGACGGGCGTCGATGCCGTCCTGGTTCCGCGCCATCTGCCCGCCCGTTCAGGTTCTTGCGCGGAACGCGCAAGGGTTCACGGATTAAGGGAACGACAGAGTTCAGTTAACCTCAATCCAACAAGCGGGGGCCGGCTTCTTGTTACCGTCACGCCCTTGTCACGTCGTCAGCTCCTGCAGGCGGCCAATCCTGAGAACTACTGGGAACCCTCCCTGCATGCCCATCAAGAGATTGACCGTAGCCGCCGCGCTCCTTTCAGTGCTGCTGCTGTCCGCTCCGGTTTACGCCGGCAACACGCCAACCGGCAACGCCTCGGTAGCCGGCTCCTCCGCGGTTGCCGACGCGGCGGCCAGGGTGATGCGGCAGATGCCGTCGTTGAACCCCTTGCCGACGCTGGGTCAGTCGGTGGTGCCCGGCGACATGAACAGCCTGTTCGTCGCCGCTGCCGCCGCGCCGGCCGCCGGCGAATCCACCACCGGCCAGGCCGACAGCGCCGCGCCGGCGCCGGCGGCGATCGGCAGCGAGAACATCACCGACCTGCGCAAGGCCTTGCTCGCCGCAGCCATGAGCCTGCGGGACGTGCGCTATGTGCGCGGCGGACACGATCCGTCGACCGGCTTCGATTGCAGCGGGTTCGTGCGCTACGTGTTCTCCCATGCCATCGGCCTGCAGCTGCCGAGCAACTCGGCGTCGCAGTTCCTGGCCGGGCTGAAGGTCAAGCGTGCCGACATGAAGCCGGGCGACCTGGTGTTTTTCCGCACCCGTGGCAGGCACCGGATTTCCCATGTCGGCATCTATATCGCGAACGGCCGCTTCATCCATTCGCCGACCACCGGCAAGTCGGTGGAAATCTCCAGCCTCGACGACGGCTACTGGGCCAAGCGTTTCGCCGGCGCCAAGCGGCCCGAGGCGATGGCGCTGGCTGCCCGCCGGGGCTGAGCCGAGGCAGCTATTCCGGAAAGGCCGCCCACGGGCGGCCTTTTCGCGTGCAGCACGTTTTTTTCGTGCGGCGTTCTGAACGATTGCCGCCGCCGCCGGTCAGCGTAGGGCGTGCGGGACCGCCCGGTACCCCACGTGGCGCGATCCTGCCGCCGCCGTTACGCTTGCCCCTGGATTCCGGAAACCCCGCCGATGCCTCTCGACCTGCCACCCGTCACCCGCAACCTGTTGATTGCCAATATTGTCGTTTTCCTGCTGCAGCAGATGACGGGCAATGTCATGTTGCAGTACTTCGCGCTGTGGCCGTGGGGACCGGACCAGATCTTCCAGGCCGGCCAGGGCCTGGTGTCGATCGGCTTCCGGCCGTGGCAGCTGGTGACCTACGCCTTCCTGCACGGCGGGGTGACCCACATCCTGTTCAACATGATCGGCCTGTACATGTTCGGCGGCACGATCGAGCGTACCTTCGGGTCGCGCAATTTCACCATCTACTACTTCGTCTGCGCGATCACCGCGGCGGTCGCCCAGTTGCTCGTGGTGAGCTGGTTCACGCACGGCTTCTACCCCACGCTGGGGGCGTCGGGAGCGATCTTCGGGCTGCTGCTTGCGTTCGGCATGCTGTACCCGCACGAGAAGGTGATGTTGATGTTCCTGCCGGTACCGATGCCGGCATGGCTGTTCGTGATCGGCTACGCCACGGTCGAGCTGGTGCTCGGCGTCACCGGCACCGAGGCCGGCGTCGCCCACTTCGCCCATCTCGGCGGCATGGTCGGTGGCATCGCGCTGATCCAGTACTGGCGCGGCAAGCTGCCGATCAAGCCGAAGCAGCGGTTGATGCGCTGACAGACCGGTGTAGGAGCGCAGCCTGTGCGCGATGGCTTTTGGCCAAATCGGCGAAAAGCATCGCGCACAGGGTGCGCTCCTACAGGGACACCCGCCTGTTTCAGCGCAGCGCGAGGAAGTCCGGGCTGACCACGAAGCGCACCGCATCCAGGCGCAGGCGCGACTGCGGCAGGGCGGCGAGCAGGGCGCTGCGTTCGTCGGTCACCGCGCCTATTTCGGTCTCGTTGACCGAGGGGTTCACCGCGCGCAGCGCCAGCAGCCGCGACAGCTCAGCGTCGAGCGTATCGGTGGCGACGCCCAGCGCGGCCTCGATATGGGCCTGGCCGCGTCCAGCCGCGATCGCTTCGGCGCGCGCCAGCATCGGTGGCACCAGCTTGCCGAGGAACTTGCGGTAGCGCAGCACCTCGATATTGCGGTCGCCGGCCTTGCGCAGGGCGATTTCGCTGGGGACGAAATCGGTGCGCTCGCTCAGCCGGGTGTCGACGGTGACCACGATCGGCAGGGTCGGCAGGAAGCGTTCCGCGTCGAGCCGGCGCTCGGCCACGCATTCCAGCAGGTACACCGCCTGCAGCAGGGCGGTGCGTGCCGGCAACACGTCATCGACCATGAAGGCGGCGTTGCCCTGTTCGCCGGAGAGGGCCAGGTCCATCGCGCCGGCGATCAGCGGGTGGTCGAGCCGCAACAGCGGCAGCTCCTCCCGTGCCAGGGCCACGTCGCGGGCGAAGGTGACCGACTGCGGGCCATCGGCAAAGCCGGGCAGGGCGTCGGTGGACAGGTACTGCGGATCGAGCAGCAGCACCTGGTGGCCCAGATCCTCGGCATGGATGCCGAACGCCTCGAGCAGGCGCTGCATGAAGGCGTCGCGGCCCGGGTCGTGGTCCTCGTGGGCGAACGCCTGCTGCAGCTCGTCGGCGTGCAGGTCGCGGCTCGCCGCCAGTTCCAGCAGGTGGTCGCGACCGCCGCGGATCAGCTCGGCCATCTGTTCGTGGCTGGCCCGGGTCTCGGCCAGCAGCACCTCCAGCTCCTGGTCGCGGTGGTCGAGTCCGCGCGCATGCTCTTCGGCCAGCCGGGTCAGCGGCTCGCCGAAGCGACGCAGCAGCTCGCGGCCGTCGGCGGGGCTGGAACGGAACGCGTTGATGCCCTCGTCGTACCAGCGCGCCAGCACGTGCTGCGCACTCTCGGCCACGACCAGGATGTGGATGCTGATGTCGTGCTTCTGGCCGATCCGGTCGAGCCGGCCGATGCGCTGCTCCAGCAGGTCGGGGTCCAGCGGCAGGTCCCACAGGATCAGCCGGTGCGCGAACTGGAAGTTGCGCCCTTCCGAGCCGATCTCCGAACACAGCAGCAGGCGGGCGCCGTCGGGTTGGGCGAAGAACGCGGCATTGCGGTCGCGCTGGACGATGCCCAGGCCCTCGTGGAAGCGCGCCACGCCGACGCCGCTGCGCGTGCGCAGCACTTCCTCCAGCGCCAGCACCTTGGCCTGGCTGCGGCAGATCAGCAGGAACTTGTCGCGCGGGTACTGTTCCAGCAGGGCGATCAAGGTATCGACGCGCGGGTCGAGGCCGTAGTCCAGCTCGATCAGCGCCGGCGGTTGCTGGATGTCGGCATGGAATTCGGCCAGCAGCGACTGCCGGCTGCCTTCCTGCAGCGTCTCGGCATCCAGCAGGTGCCATTCGGGCAGGCGCCGGGGAAAGCCGCCGACGCCGGCACGGTTGTTGCGGAACATGGCGCGGCCGGTGCCGTGGCGGTCGATCAGCGCCGCCAGCAGTTCGCGCGCGTGGGCCGGCGTGGTCGGTTCGGCCAGGTGCGCGGTCAGCGCCCGGTCGCCGTGAACGGCGTCGGCGAGCGTGGCGCGCTGGAGGTCGTCCAGCGCCGCGCCGTCGAGCAGGCGGTCGGCGATCTTCGACAGCACCTGGTAGCTGTCCGCCTCGGCCAGGTAGCCGTCGAGGTCGTGATAGCGCTGCGGATCGAGCAGGCGCAGGCGGGCGAAATGGCCGCTGCGGCCGAGCTGCTCGGGGGTGGCGGTGAGCAGCACCACGCCGGGAATCACCGCGGCCAGTTGCTCGACCATGCGGTAGCGCGGGCTGGCCAGTTCCGGCGACCACGCCAGGTGATGCGCCTCGTCGACGACCAGCAGATCCCACGGCGCCGCGAGCAGCTGCGCCGCATGCTTCGGCGAGTTTTCCAGGAAGCCGAAGTCGGCGATCACCAGTTGCTCATCCTCGAACGGGTTGCCGCTGTCGCCGGATTGCTCCAGCGCCTCGCAGCGCTCCTCGTCGTAGATCGCGAAGCTGAGGTTGAAGCGGCGCAGCAGCTCGACGAACCACTGGTAGACCAGGGTGTCGGGCAACAGCAGCAGTACGCGCGAGGCGCGACCGGTGGCGAGCTGGCGGGCGATGATCATGCCCGCCTCGATGGTCTTGCCCAGGCCGACCTCGTCGGCCAGCAGCACCCGCGGCGGACGGCGGGCGGAGGCGATGCCGGCCACGCGCAACTGGTGCGGCACCAGGCCGATGCGGGCGCAGCCAAGACCCCAGATCGGCGAACGGCGTGCCTGCGCACGCCGCCGCAGCCCTTCCAGGCGCAATTCGAAGTGGGCGACCGCATCGGTGCGTCCGCCAATCAGGCGGTCGTCGGCCTGGCTCACGCTCTGCTCGTCGTCGAGCTGGCCTTCTTCCAGCTCGCGGCCCTCGCCGCGATAGATCAGCAGTTCGTCGCGAACCTCGACCCGCTCGACCAGGAAGGCGATGCCCTTGCCGGCGACCCGCTGGCCGGCACGAAACTCGGCGCGCAGCAGCGGCGCCGAGTCGATCGCATAGGGGCGCAGCACGCCGGCCTTGGCGAACAGCACCTGCACGCCGCGTCCTTCCACGCGCAGGATGGTGCCGAGGCCGAGCTCCGGCTCGGCGGAGGAGATCCAGCGTTGACCAGGTACGAACATCGTTCAGCCGTTTAGCGTCAGGGCCGACGATTATCCGCTCCATGGCGTGCGGTGCCTAGCCGCGCGCATGGTGGAAATCGCCTGGACCGCAGGCAGGGCGTTGCAGTCCAGACGATTTCTGCCGCCCGCGCTCCTAGTGCAGCAACTCCCGCCAATTCGTCCTCAGCGGCGTTTGCGGCGGACCGCTCTGGTTCAACTGTGCCGTCTGCACCGGGCCGCTGGTCTGGCCGTACATCAGGGCAAACGTCGATCCCGGTCCGGGCAGCTGCACGATCTGCACGCCGGTGGTGGCGCTGTCGGTGGTGACATAGGGCGTCGCGCTGCCGCCGGTGACCAGTTGCGACTGGCCGCTAAAGCTGGTGGCGTACACGGCGCCCTTCAGGGTGCACGGGTCGGACGACGGGGTCAGCGTGGTCCAGGCGATGATCGGCACGCCCGCGGCGGCGTCGGGGTTGATCACGATCCGTTCGGTGCCGCCGCTCGTGCCACCCGCGGTGCCGGTCAGGTCGTAGTACCAGCCGCTTGCCGTGTCGGGGATGTTCACCCCGGTCAGCAGGTTGGTGACCGGGGTGAGCATGCTGCGCGTCAACGGCAGCCCGGTGGTCGCCGGGGTGCTGCCGGTGCCATCGCGCAGGGCGTACATGGTTTGCTGCTCGGTGTTGGTGAGATCGTTGATGTCCAGGAACTGGCCGGTACCCACGAACACCCAGCGCAGGGTGCCGAGGAGGTCGGAGCTGATGCCTTCCTCGATGCGCGGGGCGGTGGTGATCGGCTGCGGATGGCCGGCGGCGTCGGTCAGCGTGGCCAGCAGTGTCGGTGCCGGATAGTTGCCGGTCGGGTTGCCGTTGGCGTCGAGCACGCCTTCGGAAAGATCGAAACGCCAGACATTCCCGAGCAGGTCGCCCGCATACACCTGGTCGATCGTGCCGTCGCTGACGTCCTGGGTGAAGGCGGTGGCCTGGGTCAGCCCTGCGGGGTTGGTCAGGCTGCCGACGCCGGTATCGATTTTCTGCAGCAGCGCGCCGGTCTTGATGTTCACGACATAGAGGACGCCGTGTCCGTCCTGGCCGCTGCCGGTATTGTCGTAGCCGGAGGTGAGCACGGCCACCCAGCCGTACTTGCGGGTCTTGACGATCAGCGGCGCGCCGAAGCTGTAGCCCATGTCGGGGGCGGTGAATTCCCACAGCACCTTCGACGCTTCGCTCGCCTCCACCGTGGCGCTGCTGGTCAGGTCGACCGCCGGCGGTACCGCGGTCACGTCCAGGGCGTAGAAGCCCTTGCCGCCTTTGCCCAGCCCGCCCACCAGCACGCTGTGCCACGAGGCCGTGGCCGCGCTCGTGCTGGGCGCCACGGTGCCATCGCTGGTATAGGTGAAATCGACATCCGCCACCTGCGGCGTGCTGTCGACGTAGAAGTGGTGGCTGAAGGGATTGGTCGACACGCCGGCCAGGTTGGCCAGGGCGGCCAGGCCGTTGACCGCCGGCGTGGCGGTCGGTCCGTTGAAGAGCAGGCTGGGCACGTAGGCGAACAGCTCGCTGCCGCCGCCGGTCACCGTGTTGGCCGTCGTCGGGGTGCTGAAGTCGGCGGCGAAGGCGTGCAGCATGCCGTCGTTGCCGCCGACGTAGACCACGGGCTGGCGACTCGCCACGCTGGAGCTGAACGCGGTATAGCCGGGGTTGGCGGTTTCCGAATACGACGGGGCAAGCGCGCCCTGTACCAGGACCGGCGACGAATCCACGATATCGCCGAGGATATGCGTCCGCACGCGGAAGTCGGTCGTCTCGTTGCTCTTGTCCCCGCGCAGGTAGTTGAGCAGTTGCTGGCCGGTTCCGGGACTGCCATTGCCGAGCGCCGTCTGCTCCGTGCCGGACAGCTGGCTGTAGCGGAACGGCACGCCGTTCGCGCCGTTCCAGGTCACGATGCGGCGCCCGGTATCCCAGCCGTAGGTGCCGCTGCTGGTGCTCTGGGTCAGCGTGTCGAGCTGGATCTGCGCGTGCCAGGGGTTGCTGTTTGCAACGGCGGTGAAACTGCCGCCCGCCGTGGTGGAGTAGACGTTGCCGGCGACGTCGCCGGTCCAGCTCACCGGTGTGTACGAGGTGGTGTAGCCCGGGAAGCCCGCCACTGGCGAGTTGTAGGGGGCGGTATTGGGCGTCACGTCGGAAAGCACGCGGGTGGGTTCGACCGACGGTGCGCCGGCACTCTGGCTCGCGGTGGAGGCGACGTTGTTGAAGATTTGCTTCAACCCCGACTGCATCAGGTCGGGGCGGTTGCCGGGGAAGTAGTTGTCCGGGTGCAGCGTGGTACCCGAACTGGCGTTGGTATGCCAGGTGAGCGGGTTGGCGGGGATGCCATTATTGTTGACGTCGTTGAAACCGCCGTACTTGGCGGCCAGCCAGTAGTCGTCCGGCCCGGCGCTGCTGAAGTTGCTGGGATTGTAGAACTGCGTCGCGTACGAGCCGGGTTCGAGCACGTCCACGGCGTAGGTGGTGACGTGCTGGGCGCCGGTCATGCCGGCGTCGGTGCGGATGTCCTGCGTATGGGCGAAGTACGCCAGGCCGGCCATGTTGTAGGTGGCGTAGGGGGGGGCGCTCGGCTCGGTGGTGTTGCCCAGCGGCTGGGTCACCACCGACGTGGTCGTGGCCGACGGGCCATATTGGCGCAACTGCGCCATGGTCACCGAGGCCGGCGTCGCGCCGCTGGCCTCGATCAGCGGAAGATTGCCGAGCTTGGTCACGTAGTAGGCCGCATCGGCGCCGCCCACCGGCGCCAGCGCGGCCTGGCTGGCAGTGGCCGGCGCGGGGCCGCCGGAACTCGGCACGCGGGTCTCGTACCAGGTGTGGGCGTCGCCGATCGTCACGATGGCATTGGACTGGCAGCTGTACTGGATCGGGTCGTTGAGCTGGCTCTGGCTGGTGAACGCGGGGAAATTCGTGTCGAGACTGTTGCTGGTCGACAGGCCGCTGGTGTAGCTGGGGTCGAGCGGAAGGTGCATGTAATAGGCCAGCGTGGCCCAGTACAGGTCGGACATGGTGTCGTAGGTTTCATAACCGTTGCCATAACCGAACTGATTGAGGTAGTTGATCGCACCCGTCTGCGTGGCATTGCCGCCGCCAGGCGCCGTGCCGCTGGTTTCGTCCGTATCCGGGTTGCTGGCGAATATGCCGGTATTGGCATCCCACTCGCTGTACGCATTGGTCTGCCGGGCACCGTAACCGTTGTAGGTGGTCGGGCCGTTGTCGCGCAGCAGGGCCCGGATCGTGCCGTTGGCGGCACCATTGCCGTATTTGAACGCGTAGGCGGCGGCGCCGACCCGGATCTGGGTGTAGTTCTGCTGGATCAGGCCCTCCGGTTTCGGGTATTTGCCCGACCCGATGTAGGTATTGCCGGGGTAGTCGTTGCAGTTGCTTTCCTCCAGGCCGGATACGCATACCTGCACCTCGGCGTTGTAGGTGGTCGCGTAGTAGCCCGAGTCGGGGGAATTACTGAAGGAACTGTTGTTGGAGATGACGAAATGGGTGCCTTGACCGGCGACTTTCAGGTAAGCGGTGGAGGCGGTCGCGTAGGTGGGGTCGCCGATGACGGTGCTGGTGGCGACGTTCACTGAACTGCCGATCCTGCGGTTCGGATCGTTGCCTGTGCTGCTCTGGCCGTTGAGGTTGGATCGCAGCAGCACGGTTGACGTGGTCGTGTCGACCACCCGGTTGCCGCCGGTGAGCGCCTGCCGGAATTCGTCCAGGCCGGTCATCAGTGCCCAGTTGAGCATGTTGCCGCTCCAGTGCCCGGTACACACCGGGCCGGAGGTATTGACCGGAACGAAATAGCCGTTCGCTGCGGTGTCGGGCGGTGAGTCGACGCTGTAGTCGTAACATTTGGCGGGGTCGAAATACCCCAGGTAGGTACTGCTGGACGAATAACCGGTGGCATTGGCGTAGGCGGCAACCGTACCGGTCGGAAACTCGACCGACAGGGCCATCATCAGGTTGGCCGGCACGTTGGACGCGCTGTAGAGGGGGGAGTCCGACAGCACCGTCTGCGCCTGGCTGGTGGCGGCACCGAACAGGGCCAGGCCACATCCCAGCAGGATGACGGTCGAGCGACCGGAAAAAACGCGACGAAGACGCTGGTACATGGTGATGGCCGAAAGCGGGTGCGCAGAGGGGGCGGTTGCAGTGCCGGTCGGGCGCTGGTCGCGTGATGGAGATGGCAGCTGCCGGTTCATGCAAACCTCCAGGATGGAAAACTCGAGCCGTGCGTCCGCAGCCGCTGGCGGACGCCGGGTCCGAACGTGGGTCCGGCGATCCTCATCGCAAAATGGTCTGCACGTAGGCGGTGGCGCCCTTCGGGCCGTCCACCCGCACGGTCAGGCGAAACGCCGCGTAGACGCCGGAGGCGAAGGGCGGGCCGTTGTCCTTGGTCTGGTTGTGCACCGATCCGCCGCGGACGACGGCGCCCGGTACCACGCAGGTGTTGGCCGCGGCGGGACCGACCGTAGGACAGAGCCGCTCGACCACGTAGTACACCTTGTTGTTGGTCGGGGCCAGCGGCGTCATCGCGGCGACGCTGTTGGCGGTCTCGTTCACCAGGACGTCGGGGACATCCTTGTTCGGGCGGATCGTCGCCGGCTGCGGCGTCGCGTAGTAGCCGATCGCCGGGTTGTTCGCATCGCTGGCCGGCTCGGAGAAGGTGATCTTCGCCCGGGCATCGCCCAGGGCCCTGGAGGCCTCCTGCAAGACGGCCTGCCTGAAGGCCAGGCTGCCGGCGATGCTGTTGCTGGTGTCCACCGACCGCAGCAAGGCCACGGCGGCGAGCAGGGTCACCACCAGGACGATGATGGCGATCAGGATCGACACCATGCCTTGTTGCCGCCGGCGTGGAGTCATGGGTGCCGAGTGCACGCGTTTCGTCGTCATGGTGGGCACTCAGAAGTAGCGGGTGATCAGCGCGTTGCGCAGCGGAATCGTGGTGTCGTAGACCTTGTAGCGGAACTGCGGCTGGATCGGCACGTGGTATTGCAGTGTCGATCCGAGGTCGGGGAACAGCGTCAGCGTGGTACTGGTGTTGACGTAATCCGAGGTGCGCTCCGGCAGCCGGCTCTCGGCCACCACCGCGATCCGGATCGCCTTGATCTGGCTGACCGCGGCGGCCGCGGCGGCGGTGTTGGCGGTGAGCGCGCTGATCGCCCATGCCCCGGTGGGCTGCACCCATTGCTGGACCACGTTGGAAGGCGCCGTGCCATTGTTGATGCCGTACAGGGCCTTCAGCTGCACGATGCCGTCGGCGATGGGCACGCCGGTGGCGCCACCGTTGGCCGCCCGCTGCAGCTGGTCGAATTCCACCAGTGCGTTCTGGGTCGTGTCCACCCCGAACAGGCTTACCACCGGCTGCGGCCCCAGATCGAAAACGTTGACGGCATTGGCCAGCCCGGTGACCTGCGCGGTTGCGCTTGCGAGCGTGATGCTGTTGCCGGTGATCGCGCTTACCTGGCCGATTTCGCACGAGCCATTGGTGAGCGTTCCCAGCAGGTAGTCGTTCTGCAAAATGCCGAAGCCGTTGCCGACGGTGAGCGAGGCATTGGTCGGAGCGCTGGTCACGCCAACCTTGAACACCTGCAGGGCCGGGTTGCCGCCCATCACGCTGATGACGTCCGAACTGCTGCCGCCGGCGGCGATCAGCACGGGCATGGCCGGGGCATTGGGCGGCATGTTCAGCGCGGCGGCATTGAACGGCGCCGGCAGCGCGCTCGACGGCAAGGCGTTGATGGCGCAGCCCCAGACGCTGTAGTTCCTGCCCTGGGTGAGTCCCGAGCCCGCCGTGCGAATCTCGCGTTCAAGCTGGTACAGCGCATAGCTTCCGCTCTGCTGCGCGTCGTCGGCACTGGTCGTGGTGCGTTTGCGTCCCTCGAAATTGGCAAACGCCGCCATGATCGCCAGGGTGCCGATGATGCTGACGGTGATGCCCACCATCAGCTCGACCAGCGAAAACCCCCGTTCGCGTCTGCCGCGGGATGGAGTGCTGGATGGTGCAGGCGTTGTTTTCATATCCGCGTCACGGGCCGATTTGCGTCGTGGAGACATAGTTGTGGGGCCCGAGGTCGTTGGGCGCGCGCCAGTTGACGGTGACCGTCACCAGGAAATCGGAGGGAGAATTGGGGACTGCGGTGATCTTGATCGTCGGCGGGTAGCTCGCGCTGCCGGGCAGGCAGCCGGTGCCACGCGTCGGCGACGCGCAATCGATGGTCTGCGACCAGAGCTTGAACTGGGCACCGCCCGGACTGCTGAAATCGTTGACCAGGCTGGCGGTGGCGTCGGTCCACATCAGGCTGACGACCTGGTCGGCAAACATGGCCGCGTTCGTCCGGTATTGGGCGTCGCCGGACAGCTTCGACGCCGTGCCCAGCAGCGAGACCATGCCGACGATGCCGATCGAAAAGATCACCACGGCGATCAGGGCATCGATCAGCACGATGCCCCGCGGCGAGGCAAGTCGCGGCATCGCCCGTGCACTGCGCCGGTTACGGCGGTTTTTCATGGACACCATCAGCGGCACCCTTGGGGACTGTTGGCTGAGAAGGTGATCTGCGGGTCGCACATGTCGACCAGGCCACCCGCGGAAATCGTGGTGACCAGGCGCCGGCTGTTCGGCGTCGCGTCGGTCACGTCGATGCGCACCACCGACGTGTTGCCGTAGTCCGACGGCCGGCCCAGCGCCGTGAAGGTTATTCCGGCCGGCATGCCGCCGCTGACCACATGGCTTTTCGCCGCGCCGGCGGCCAGGTCGGTGACCTGGGTCGAGGCCCCGACCAGGACGCCCGCGGTACCGTTGGCGCCGACAAAACTCTGCAGCGTGCTGCTGCTGCCGGCGGGGCAGCCGGTCGCGGTCGCCGAGGCCAGGCAGACCGTCCAGTCCGCGCCGGAAGTCGATGTCAACTGGAACCGCACATAGGTCGACCGCTGCGCCGCCTCGCCCCGGGCCAGTCGCAGGCCGTTCTGGATGGATTCGGAGGCGGTGCGTATGCGGCTGTTGATGATCCATTGCCG
Organism: Lysobacteraceae bacterium; assembly: GCA_028866435.1. GTDB lineage: Bacteria > Pseudomonadota > Gammaproteobacteria > Xanthomonadales > Rhodanobacteraceae > Rhodanobacter. The sequence continues at coordinate 41,136 of JAGWIC010000008.1, forward strand.
GTACGTTGGCAGACCCAGCAAAAACAGGATGCTGAGCACCAGCAGCGAGGTCATCAGCTCGATCAGCGTAAATCCGCGCGGTGACGACGATTTCACTGACAGCCGCCTCCCTTGCGCTTGACCCAGCAGCTTGTCGCCGAACCCCAGCCGGCGGGCACCGACGTCGTGGCCTGGTTGTTGAGGTTGTCGATCGTGAAGGAGAACTGGGCCGTCGAGGTGCCCGGATCGCCCGAGGCGGTGGCGGTATAGCTCTGCGCGCCACCGGCGGTGCTCGAGTTCGCCGGGGTGCAGCTGATCTGGAAATATTTCAGGCCGCTGCTGGCCGTTGCCGGCGACACGCCGCAGGTCGTGCTGCCGTAATTGCGGTTGTCCTGATAGTACTGCTCCATGCTTACCCGGTAGGCCGCCAGCGTGTTGAACGCCTCGGTCAGCTTGCTGCGGGTGACATAGTCGGTATAGATCGGCAGGGCGATGGCGGTGAGGATGGCGACGATGGCGACGATGACCATCAGTTCGATCAGCGTGAAACCGGCTGACAGCCGTCGATGCACTGGCATCGTGTTCATGGATTTCCCCTGTGGCAGCGCGGACTTCTTGAAGGTTCGGATCCATCGCGATGCGCGCTTGGCCGGTGAGGCACAACCAACCTTGGTGTTCCGTTGTCGCGGTTGGTTTTGACGACTAACACAACCCGCATGGGGTGGTGCCGGTAGCGCGAAAGGACTGATGGGCAGTTGCAGTAACTATCGCAGGCGGTTGGTCGTTTGGGCACTACCGCTCATCGGCGAAAAACTACCGCCTGTCGGAAGAAACGCAAGATATATCAACAAGATGCGCAATATATTGCGATATGCATGATATTGCGAAGGCCGCCCGTGTCCATGCGTCACACCGGCGTCATGGCGGCGATGGCCTGGCGTATTCAGGCGTGGTGCCGGTGCTCAGGTCTCGGCCCATTGCCGCAGCAGGTTGTGGTAGGTGCCGGTCAGTTGCAGCACGGCGTCGCGGTCGGCGCCGGTGTCGGTCAGGCGCTGGATCGAGGTGTCCAGCTCGAACAGCAGGCGGCGGCGGCTGTCGTCGCGGACCAGGCTCTGCACCCAGAAGAACGCGGCCAGCCGCGTGCCGCGGGTGACCGCCTGCACCCGGTGCAGGCTGCTGGAGGGGTAGACGATCAGGTCGCCGGCGGGCAGCTTTACCTCGTGCTCGCCATAGGTGTCGCTGATCACCAGTTCGCCGCCGTCGTAGTCCTCCGGCGGGTTGAGGAACAGGGTGCAGGAGATGTCGCTGCGCAACTGGCCGGCATCGGCCGGCAGGGCCATCACCGCGCCGTCGACATGGAAGCCATAGTGGCCGCCGCCGTGGTAGCGGTTGAAACGTGGCGGCAGGGTGCGCAGCGGCAGTGCGGCGGCGTGGTAGAGCGCCGAGCCGGCCAGTGCATCGAGCACCACCTGGCCCAGTTGCCGGCGCAGCGGCGAGTGTTCCGGCAGTTGCTGGTTTTGCTTGACCCGTGCACCCTGCGTGCCGACGGTTTCGCGACCGTCGGCCCATGTCGCCGCCTCCAGCGCGGCACGCATGGCCACGACCTGTTCGGTGTCGAGGATGTCGGGAATATGCAGCAGCATGGCGCCGGGTCCTGGTCGATGCGGTGGGTCAGAAACGGAAGTTGGCGGTCAGCATGAATGAGCGCGGCGTGCCCGGCGTGTAGCGGTAGCCACTCTTGTTGATCGCGGCGACGTAGCGGCGGTCGAACAGGTTGTAGGCATTCAGTTGCAGGCTGAAATGTTGGCCGAGCGGGTAGTCCGCCATCGCGTCGACCACCCAGTAGGCCCCGGTATGGGCCGGTGTGCCGATGGCGCCATCCGTGCCGCGCTGCATGTCGCCGGCATGGCGGGCGCCGCCGCCGATGGTCAGGCCGACGGGCAGGTGCCAGGTGGTCCAGGCGGTAAAGGCGTTTTTCGGCGTGTAGGCGAGGTCGCCGGAGCCGCTCTCGGTGACGCCGGGGCCGTTGGTGACCCGGGTGTCCATCAGGGTGTAGCCGGCGCTTACCGCCCAGTTGTCGGTGAGCCTGCCGACCGCGTTGATCTCGATGCCTTGCACGCGCTTGCGACCGACCTGGTAGTACTGCAGGTCGACCGGGTCCTGCACCACGTCGTCGCTGACCTCGGTGCGGTAGATCGCGCCGGTGAGCAGCAGTTTTTCGTCGAGCAGGTCCCACTTGGCGCCCAGCTCGGTGGTGCGTGCCCGCTGCGGGGCGAAGGCCGGGTTGTTGGCATTGCCGGCCGCGGCGCTGAGCGCGAGGCCGCTGCCGCCCGGCGGTTGCGCGGATACCGCGACATTGGCGTAGATGCTGCCGTTCGGCGCGGGCTTGTACAGCACGCCGAGCTTGTAGTTGAACAGCGTGCCGGCGATCTCCGCATCCAGGCCGGGCACCGCGCTGCCGCTGGCCAGGCTGCCGCAGGCCGGGGTGTTCTTCGCGCCGCAGGCCACCCTGCTGGTGTAGTCGGTGGTGTAGCGGTCCACCCGCACGCCGGCGTTGAGCTGCCAGTGCTGGCCGAACTTCAGCGTGTCGAACAGGTAGGCGGCGGCGGTGTCGGTCCTGCCGTGGCCATAGCTGCCGTTCGCGCCGTAGGCCGGGCCGGTCACGTTCGCGGCGGGCGCGTATAGGTTGGCCGCCGGCCACAGGCTGCCCGGCGGGCTGGTGGCCAGGCCGGCGCCGGCAAGCCGCTCCCGGCTCAGTTCGATGCCACCGCTGAGGTTGTGGGTGACCGCGCCGGTCTGCCAGTCGACCGTGAGGCTGCCCTGGTTGGTGAGGATGGTGTTGGTCTGGTCCAGGAAGGTGGGGTTGCTGCGGGCGACGGTCCAGCTGGCGGGGGCGTTGAGGTCCGGCGTCAGCAGGTCGGCGGCGCGGAGCATGAACGCGGTGAGCAGGTAGGTCTCGTGGGTGCGGCCCCAGCGCACGGTGTCGCGCAGCAGCACCGAGGGCGAGATCTCGTGCTCGATGCGTGCCGTGAACATGTCCGCATCGACGCGGTCATGGTCGGCATCGGTGCCGTAGAAATGGGCGGGGTTGACCGCGGCGGCGGTGCCCAGCTGCGGCCGCGCCGGGTCCGGGCTGGTGTAACCGGGCAGGCCGATGGTCGGTACGCCGCCGTCGGGGATGTTGTCCTGGCGGATATGCAGGTAGTCGAGGTAGATCCGGGTCGGCGTGCCCAGGCCCAGCGCCAGCGTCGGCGCCACGCCCCAGCGGTTGTTCTCGACCCGGTCGCGGCCGGGCACGCCGCTGTCCTGCGCCATCAGGTTGAGGCGGAAGGCGGCACGGTCGCCGATCTGCCGGTTCCAGTCGATGCTGCTGCGTTTCTTGTCGGCGCTGCCGTAGGAGACCGCGCCCGACAACGCCTGGCCGAGGGTGGCCTGCTTGCTGACCAGATTGATCGCGCCGGTCGGTGCGGTGCGCCCGTTGTCGGTGCCGGCCGGGCCCTTGAACACCTCGATCTGCTCGATGTTGAACACGTCGCGCGAGATCGCGCCGAGGTCGCGCACGCCATCGACGAAGATGCTGCTGGAGGTGTCGAAGCCGCGCATGTACACCGCATCGCCGGTCGCGGTGGTGCCGTTCTCGCCGACATAGAAGGTGCCCACGCCGGGGCTGTTGCGCAGCGCCTCGGCGAGGGTGCTGGCGCCTTGCTGCTGGATCAGGTCCTTGCCGATGATGCTGACGGTCTGGGTGGTATCCAGCAGCGGCTGGGTGAATTTCGGCGAGCTCACCCGATCGACCCGGTAGTCGGGGCTGGCGCTGGCCTCGACGTGCACGCCGGGCAGGCTCTTGGCGTGCGTGACCTGGGCGGCGGAATCCGCCGTGGCCAGGTCGGCCGCGGCAGCGGGAAGCGCGATGGCAAGGCCGGAGACGAGGGCGGTGGTGCTCCAGCGTGGCGACGCCGCCGATCGGCGGGGGGTACGGGGATGCTGCTTGCTCTTGATGAAGGCCATGTCGGTTCCATGAGTGGGGCGGAACCGGCGGGCCGCGGGGCGTCGGGCCCGGCGGCCGCCAGGCTCCTGGCGGCGGTTCGAATGCCCGGCCAGCCCTCATCGCGCCGCGGTGTGGCGGCGGGTGGCGGGATGATCGGACCAGCAGGGTGGGCGCGGCGGCCATGGCCCCGACAGCGTGCCGTTGCTGGGTTTTCGTAGGATATTGCAAATGAGAATGATTGGCAATAACTGATACGGATGGCGGAACCCCGCTGCTGCCGTCGCCCGCAGGGAGCGGGCGGCAGGCCACAACAAGCAGGCCCCGCACTTGCGTGCGGGGCCTGCGCTACGGGTCTGGGCCGGGCCGGCAACCGTGGGGTTGCCGGCCCGCCTATGGCATCAGGTGGACGGCTACCAGATCTTCACCTGCTTGTCGGCCGGCCGCACCATCGCATCACCGGGCTTGCACTGGAACGCCGCCGCGAACGCGGGCATGTTCGACGGCGCGCCCATCGCGCGGAATTGCATGGGCGAATGCGGATCGGCATTGAGGTAGACCATCTGCGCCTTTTCGCGGATGCTGCCGCGCCATACGCGGGCCCAGTTAAGGAAGAAGCGCTGGTCCTCGGTATAGCCGTCGATCTTCTCGCTGGCCTCGGCCGGGTTCTTCTTCATCGCGGCCTGCAATGCGTCATAGGCGATGTTGAGACCGCCCAGGTCGGCGATGTTCTCGCCCAGGGTCAGTTTGCCGTTGACATGCAGCTCCGGGTGATCGGCCAGCGGTGCATAGCTGTCGAACTGCTGCACCAGCTTGTCGGTGCGCGCATCGAATTTGGCCTTGTCGGCCTTGGTCCACCAGTTGACGTTGTTGCCGTCGCCGTCGAACTGGCTGCCCTGGTCGTCGAAGCCATGGCTGGACTCGTGCCCGATCACCGCGCCGATGCCGCCGTAGTTGATCGCGTCGTCGCCCTTGGCATAGAAGAACGGCGGCTGCAGGATCGCGGCCGGGAAGTTGATGGTGTTGTCGGTCGGGTTGTAATAGGCGTTGACCGTCTGCGGTGTCATGCCCCAGTCCTGGCGATCGGTCGGCTTGCCGATCTTGGCGATGTCGTAGTCGTAGTTGAACTTGCCCGCCGCTTCCATGTTGGCGTAGTAGTTGTCCGGCGTGATGGCCAGGCCGTCCCAGCTGCGCCAATGATCCGGGTAACCGATCTTCGGCAGGAACTTGGACCACTTGTCCAGCGCCTTGGCCTTGGTCGCGTCGCTCATCCAGTCGAGATTCTGGATGCGCGCCTTCAGCGCTTCACGGATATTGTCGACCAGCACCTTGGCGCGCGCCTTGGCCTCGGGCGTGAAGTATTTGGCGACATACAGCTGGCCCAGGGCCTGGCCCATGGCGCTGTTGACCGAGGCCAGCGAACGCTTCCATTGCGGCTGCTGTTGCGGCTGGCCGCGCAGGGTCTTGCCGTAGAAATCGAACTGCGCGTCGACGAACGGCTCGGACAGCGCGCTGGCGGAACTGGAAAGCGTGTGGGCCTCCAGGTAGGCCTTCCACTCGGCGAGCGGCGCGCGGGCCAGCAGACGGTCGAATTCGGCGAAGAACTTCGGCTGCGACAGCGAGAAACCCTTGTCGATGGTGACCCCCTGCGCCTTGAAGAATGCGCTCCAGTCGAAGTGCGGGGTGAGCTTGTCCGCCTCGGCGACGGTCACGAAGTGGTACTGGTTTTCCGGCTTGCGCATTTCAACGCGCGGTACCGAATTTTTGGCCAGATCGGTTTCGAACTTCATCGTCAGCGCGGCCTTGCGGCCCGCATCGGCGGCGCTGCTGCCGGAGAGTTCGAACAGCTTGGCGAGATATTTGACGTAGCTGTCGCGGATGTCCTTGTATTTGGCGTCGGTGTAATAGTCCGTGGTCGGCAGCCCCAGTCCGCTCTGCACGGTGTACGCGATCTGGATTTTCGCGTCCTTGAAATCGGCGCCGGAACCGAAGTCGAACACGCGTCCATCGCCCTTGGCGAAGGTCTGGTTCAGCCACGCCGGCAAGTCCTTGTTGGACTTCAATGCCTCGATCGAGGCGAGCTCGGGCTTGATCGGGTCGAAGCCGGCCTTGTTGCGCGCATCCATGTCCATGCTGGAGTGGTACAGCCAGCCGATCTTCTGCTCGATCGAGCCGGGCTTGGCGCCGGCCGCGTTCTTCTCCGCGTCCTCGACCAGCTGGCGCTGCTCGGCGAGGCTCTTCTCGTGCAGCATGCTGAAGGCGCCCCATACCGTCTGGTCGGCAGGAATCGGATTGGCGGCAACCCACTTGGCATTGACGAAGGCATTGAAGTTGCTGCACGCCTCGCCGGGCGCGCCCAGTTCGGCGACATCGAACACGCTCTTCGGCGCGGCGGCCACGGCGGCGCTGGCGGCCGGGGCCGGCGCGGTGGCCGGCTTGGCCGGGGCCGGTGCGGCGGGCTGTTCGCTCTTGCCGCAGCCGGCCAGCGCCAGCGCGACAGCGGTGGCCAGTGCCAGGGGCTTCAGATATTGCTGGATCATGGATTTCCCTCTCGATGGGTGTTTGGTTCCGCCGTGGCGGCGTTTTGCGCATGCTGACCGGGGACGTCATGCCAGCCCGTTCCGGCCATGACCGCGCACGCTATGCCGATCGTCATGGTCGGCACAGTGTCAAAGGTCAGGGTGGGGTGCCGGCAACCAGGGCCGGCGGGCCTTCAGGGGGCCGGCGGCAGCGGACGCGGTGCCGGCAGGCTGTCCGGCGCCACCGCGCCGCCGGAGATGATGAATGCCATCGCCTGGTCCATGGTCCAGTCGGTAGGGGTCAGCTCGTCCACCGGCACCAGTTCCAGATAGCCGCCGGTGGGGTTGGGCGTGGTCGGGATGTAGACCGCGGCGATCTCGCGGCCGCTGCCTTGTTCGGTCATCACGCGGGTGACGAAGCCGACCACCTTCATGCCCTGGCGGGGAAAGTCGACCAGCACCACCCGCTGCATGCCGCTGGGCTTGTTCTGCAACACGGCCATCAATTTCTTGGTGCCGCCGTAGATCGTCTGCACCAGCGGGATGCGAGCCAGCAGCGCGTCGAAGCCGTTGATGAAACGCTGCCCGATCACCCGGTTGGCGATGAAGCCCAGCAGGTACAGCGCGCCCAGCGTGATCAGCAAGGCAATGACGAAGTTCAGCCACTCGGTATCGAGCGCGGTGGCGGCGCGCGGCGCCACCAGCGCGAGCGCACCGATCAGCGTGCCGACCAATGGCGCGCCGATGCCGGCGAGCATGCCCAGCACGAACTTGAACACCAGCCAGGTCACCCACAACGGGATGAAGGTCAGCAGGCCGGTGATCAGGTAGCGTTTGATGCGCAAGGGGGGCATGGGGTGAAGGCCGTGCTCGGGAATATGGCGATTGTAGGGGGTAGCTGCTGCCGATGCGGCAGCGCGGACCTGGCGGCGAACGTCGGGGGCGAGGCGACGGGCGGGAGCGGGCACAGGGCCGCAGCGCGGCGCGGGACCAGGCGGCCTTGTGGGCAGGCGACGGGCGGCGATGCGGTCCGCGCGGGTCGTTCAGCGCTGCTTCGGCTTCAGCCGCACGTAGACCTGCTTGCGCACGACCGCGATGACCTTGCCGGAGGCGGTCTTCACCTCGGTCTCGAACCAGCGTAGCACCTTGTCGCCATTGGCCGCGGCGGCGCGCAATTCGTCGACGGTGCCGGGGTCGAGCTTGAAATGGGCGTAGACGTCCTCGTAACCCGGCGCCACGAAGTCGATGCTGCCGGCCTTGTCCCAGACGTAGTAGTCCTTGCCCAGCTGGTGCATCACCAGCAGCATCCAGAACGGGTCGACCATCGCGAACAGGTTGCCGCCGAACTGGCTACGCACGTAGTTGCGGTTCCAGAAGCGCAGGCGCAGCACCACGCTGGCCTCGCTGTAGTCGTCGCTGACCCGTTGCACGCGGATCGCGTTGAACAGGAACGGTGGCCACAGGTTGAGCAGGCGGCGGAAGGCGCGGGAACTCAGCATGCGAGGGTTCGGCGGTGGTGGGGAGGCGCAAGCATACCCGAGCGTATGTAGACGCGGAAATGGACGGCTTCGATGAAGGGCCGCGGCCTCGCGCGGGCCGGCTCAGGCCTTCGTCATGCGCTGGTGCCCGTTGCCCGCCGTCAGAACAGCATCGATGCCATGCGCCGGCGATAGCGGCCGACCAGGTCGGCGTCGTCGAGTGTGGCGAAGGCGGCGAGCAGGCGCTTCCTGGCCTGGCCGTCGTTCCAGTCGCGGGCCTTTTGCAGGATCACCAGGAATTGCTCGAGGCCGGCTTCCGCATCGCCCTCGAGCAGCAGGCGCACGCCCAGTTGGTCGCGGGCAGCCCAGTCGGCCGGGTCGATCTGGATACGCTGCTGCAGTTCGGCCGCGGCGGGAGCCCCCTGCAGCGCGTGCGCCAGCTCCAGTTCGCTGCGCAGGCGCTGCGCACGGGCATCGGTGGCGAGGTTGGCGGGCAGGGCGGCGAGCTCGGCCTCGGCGCCGGCGACATGGCCGGCACGCATCAGCGCCAGCGCCAGATCGAGCTTCAGCTCGGGCTTGTCCGCCGCCTTGGCGATCTCCTGTTGCAGGCGGTTGATCGCCTGCTCGGCGGTTTCGGCATCGGCTTCGCCGGCGTCTTCGGCGGAGGCTTCCAGCGGCTGCACGTGACGCGACAGGAACTCGCGCAGCTGGCCCATCGGCAGCGCCCCGGCAAAGCCGTCGAGTATCTGGCCGTCTTTCACCAGCATCACGGTCGGGATGCTCTTGATGCCGAACATCGCGGCCAGTTCCTGCTGCGCGTCGACGTCGACCTTGCCCAGCCGGAACGCGCCGCGGTATTCGGCCGCCAGCGCTTCGAGCATCGGCCCCAGCGTCTTGCACGGTTCGCACCAGGTCGCCCAGAAGTCGACCAGGATCGGCGTGGTCAGCGAGGCCTCGAGCACCTCGGTCTCGAAGGTCTGCTGGTCGACGTCGAAGACAGGGGCCCGGGATTCGGCGGGGTTGGCGGCATCGGTCACGAAAAGGCTCCAGGCTTGGCGGGTATCCGCCTACAGATCGGGGTGGGCGTCAGCATATCAAGCGGAGCAGAGCATCCTGGCGACGGATTTGCGAGAATCCACTTCCCAGTTCCGCCGCCACAGGGCACACCATCGCATGGGCCAGGCTTCCCCGGCATCGCTGCTGATCTGCGAGCACTGCGACACGGTTTATCGCCGGCGTGCGCTGGAGTGCGGCGAAGTGGCCTGCTGTCCGCGTTGCAGGGCCGTGCTGGAACGGCACCACAGGCTTGGCGTCAACAGCCTGCTGGCGCTGCTGCTGACCGCCATGATCGTATTCGTGCAGGCGAACATCTGGCCTATCGTCACCCTCGGCCTGAACGGCCAATACAGCGCCACCACCTTGTGGGGCATGATCATCACCATGTGGCAGCAGCAGGCGCAGGTGGTTGCCGTGCTGGCGGCCTGCACGCTGTTCTTCTTTCCCATGGCCAAGATGCTGATGATGGGCTGGTTGCTCTGGTTTGCCCGCCGTGGCCGGCGCGCCCCCGGCTTCGTGCCGCTGATGGTGGGCCTGCATCGCATCGGGCCATGGACGATGAGCGAGGTGTTCGTGCTCGGTGCGCTGGTGGCGATCGTCAAGGCGCACGTCTATTTCGAGGTGATCGCCGATCCGGGCATCTATGCCTACGCCGTGCTGACCCTGCTGATCACCATTTTTTCCGGAGTCGACCTGCGCCTGCTGTGGGACGAGACCGCGGAGTCGCCGACATGAGCGTGCCGGCGCGCGCCGACGAGCTGGGGCTGATCGGCTGCCCCGTGTGCGGCCTGGTGTGCCGTAGCGACCAGCGGCTGGACGCCGCCGCCACGGCGCTGGCCTGCCCGCGCTGCAATACCACCCTGACGCGGCGCAAGCCGGACAGCTGCAGGCGCACCTGGGCGCTGCTGATCGCCGCCTTTTTTCTTTACATCCCGGCGAACCTGCTGCCGATCATGCGCACCGCCAGCTTGAACGACATCGATGACAACACCATCATCAGCGGCGTGGTGGAATTGTGGGTGAAGGGCTCGCCCGACCTGGCCATCATCGTTTTCACGGCAAGTATCGTGGTGCCGATGCTGAAATTCCTCGCGCTGGGCATGCTGCTGGTGACCAGCCAGCGCGGCAGCGGCTGGGCCCGGGTGCAGCGCGCGAAGCTCTACCGGCTGGTCGAGCTGATCGGCTACTGGTCGATGCTGGACGTGTTCGTGGTGGCGTTGCTGACCGCGCTGGTACGGTTCAGCGTGCTGAGCCGGGTCGAGCCACTGCCCGGCGTGATTTTTTTCGGGCTGACCGTGGTGCTCACCATGTTCGCCTCGATGAGTTTTGACCCGCGACTGATCTGGGATGGCAGGGACACCGATGACTGAAGACAGCCACAACGACCGGGCCGGCGCGGGCCGCGACGAGCTGCCGACACCGGTGGTCAAGCGGCGCCGCTTCAACGCCTCGCTGATCTGGCTGATACCCGCGCTGGCCGCCCTGATCGGCATCTCGCTGGTCGTCAACAGCTGGCTGCAGGCTGGACCGCAGATCGTCATAAGCATGCAGAGCGCCGAGGGGCTGGATGCGGGCAAGACGCCGGTGAAGTACAAGAACGTGGTGATCGGCCGGGTCAAGAAGATCCGCCTCAGCAGCGATCGCAGCCACGTGCTGGTGACGGTGGCGCTGGAGAAGAGTGCCAGCAGCTTCGCCACCAAGGGCACCCGCTACTGGGTGGTGCGCCCGCGCATCGGCCTGGGCGGCGTGTCGGGCATCGACACGCTGTTCTCCGGCGCCTTCATCGGTGCCGACGTGGGCGAGTCGAACCAGCCCGAGGACGACTTCAAGGCGCTGGAGATGCCGCCGGCGGTGAACCATGGAGCGCCCGGGCGCAGTTTCGTGCTGCACACCGACGACCTCGGCTCGCTCGACGTCGGCTCACCGGTGTACTTCCGGCGGATCCAGGTCGGTCGGGTGGCGTCCTACCAGTTGGACAAGGATGGCCGTGGCGTTTCCCTGCATATATTCGTGGACGGGCCCTCCGACCGGTTCGTCACCACCGCGACCCGCTTCTGGAATGCCAGCGGCGTCGACCTTTCCGTCGGCGCCAATGGATTGAAGGTCAATACCCAGTCGCTGGCCACGGTGCTGGCCGGCGGCCTGGCGTTCCAGGATCCGCCCGGGCCGCACGACGAAACGCCCGCGCCCGAAAACACCAGCTTCCGCCTGTTCGCCGACCGCGCCACCGCGATGGCGCCACCCGACGGCGAGCCGACCTATATCCGCATGCGCTTCGACCAGTCGGTGCGCGGGCTGGCGGTGGATTCGCCGGTGGAGTTCCTCGGCATCAATATCGGCCGGGTGGTGTCGGTGCGCCTGGACTACGACGAGAAGACGCAGAATTTCCCGGTGCTGGTCGGCGCGCTGGTCTATCCGCAGCGCCTGGGCGCCGCCTACGGCAAGCTGGAGGCCCTGGCCAGGGCGCACGGCGAAAACCCCGATCTTTCCCAGCTGATGGGGCGGCTGATCGCCCGCGGCCTGCGCGCGCAGGCGCGCACGGGCAATTTGCTTACCGGACAGCTCTACGTGGCGCTCGACTTCGTGCCGCGTGCGCCCAGGGTGAGCTTCGATCCGAACGCCAAGCCGATGGCGATACCCACCGTGCCGGGCAGCTTCGACAAGTTGCAGGAGCAGGTGGTCGATATCGTCGGCAAGCTGGACAAGATCCCGTTCGACAGCATCGGCAGGAACCTGGACCAGACCCTGGCCGGTCTCAATGCCACCCTGCGGCAGGTCAACGGGCAGACTCTGCCGACCTTGAAGGACGCCATGCAGAGCGTGCAGAAGACCATGGGCAGCGCCGACCAGACACTCTCGGCCGACTCGCCGCTGCAGCAGAACCTCGGTGCCACGCTGGAGCAGGTACGGCGCATGGCGCGCTCGCTGCGCGTGCTCACCGACTATCTGGGCGAGCACCCCGAGGCGCTGCTGCGCGGCCGCCGTACCGATGCCCTGCGGGTGGCACCGCCGCCCGCCGCCCGCCCGCCCACGGCCGCGCCGTCACCAGGAAGCAAGCCATGATCCGTATCGCCATGCGTGTGCTGGCCGTCGGCGCCCTCTCCGGTCTGGCCGGCTGCGCGTCGCCGCCGCTGCATTTCTACACCCTGGTGCCTGCGGCGGGGATGACGGCGCCGGCCGGCCGGCAGCCGGCCGGGCTGCCGTTCGAGTTGCTGCCGGTCAGCGTGCCGGCCCAGGTCGATCAGCCGCAGCTGCTGGTGCGCCAGGGCGGGCAGGGGGTGGCCGTGCTCGACGGCGAACGCTGGATCGCCCCGCTGGGCGACGAGGTGCGCAGCGCGATGTCGGCCGACCTGGCGGCGGCGCTGGACAGCCACGATGTCAGCGGCTTGCCGGGCCACGGCAAGCCGCGGCTGCGCATCAGGCTGGACCTGCGCCGGTTCGACTCCGTGCCCGGCAACTATGCGCTGATCGAGGCGGTATGGAGCGTGCGCCTGCTCGGGGCCGGCCATGCCGAGCCGGTGGCCTGCAGCAGCCGCATCCGCGAAACCGTGGCGGCGGGCTACCCGGCGCTGGTCCAGGGGCACCAGCGCGCGCTCGCCCGGCTGGCGACGCAGGTTGCTGCCGTGGCGCGCTCGCTGGGCGCGGGTGAGCCGGCCCGCTGCCCTGCCGGCTGAGTGTTTCCGGCTTGGCGGCTGGCCCCTAGCTGGGCTAGTCTGCCCAGCTCCCCGCGGCCGGCTTCCGCCGACCAGCGCCCATCGCATCACGGCCCCGAAATCATGCAGCACACCGAAGACTCCAACTCCTCCCCCCAGGCCGATGCCGCCGAGCAAGCCGGTGCGGCCGGCGGCTATGCGCCGCAGGTGGTGGAGGCGGCCGCCCAGCAGTACTGGAATGCCGAGCGCGCCTATGAGGTGAGCGAGGACAACAGCCGGCCGAAGTTCTTCTGCCTGTCGATGCTGCCGTACCCGTCCGGCGCGCTGCACATGGGCCACGTGCGCAACTACACCATCGGCGACGTGATCAGCCGCTACCAGCGCATGCAGGGCAGGAACGTGCTGCAGCCGATGGGCTGGGACGCGTTCGGCCTGCCGGCGGAGAACGCCGCGATCAAGAACCACACCGCGCCGGCGAAGTGGACCTACGCCAACATCGAGCACATGCGCAGCCAGCTGAAGTCGCTGGGCTACGCGATCGACTGGAGCCGGGAGTTCGCCACCTGCAGGCCGGACTACTACCGCTGGGAACAGCTGATGTTCACCCGGCTGCTGAAAAAGGGCCTGGCCTACCGCAAGAACGCGGTGGTGAACTGGGATCCGGTCGACCAGACCGTGCTGGCCAACGAGCAGGTGGTCGACGGCCGCGGCTGGCGCTCCGGCGCGCTGGTGGAAAAGCGCGAGATCCCGCA
>JAGWIC010000121.1 GCA_028866435.1 Lysobacteraceae bacterium
GACCGACCAGATCAAGGCCGCCGCGCTGGGCCTGTGCAAGCGGCTGCCGGACATGCTGGCCGCGCAGCAGAAACTCGCCGCCGCCATGCCCGCGTTCAGGCCCTACGCCACGATGACGCCGAAGGACGTCGACGACTGCGGCAAGGACAAGGACGGCAAGAAAGGCTTCGCCGTGTTCTCCGACTGATCCAGGCGACCCAAGCCCTGGCCAGCAGCGACACCGACAATATAGACGGCCATCAAGGCCACATGCGATCCCGAGCATCCATTTCAAGGAATGACGTCCATACGACGCAGGGCTTCATCGACGACCTTGGCGAGTCCTAGGACGACGTCGCAAGCATCAAGGTCCTGCGCACCGGACAGATCATGTCCTTGTCCATTCCCCAAAAGGGGTACTCCATATTCCTATAAGCAAGACCGCTTTCACCTGCTGGTTGATCCAAGCAAAGCGGACGCCTTCAGATGTCCGTTTTGCTTGGAAAACACGCAATTTCCAGTAGCCGCGGATACCTCCGCTGGCCTGCGCCATCGGATCGGCAAGCTCGCGCAGGTTGGGATGACAACCCACGGAGCCTCGACCCCGATGTAGGAGCCCGCTCGCGGGCGATGCTCTTGGCCCTCGCGAATCCCGAATCCCGAATCCCGAATCCCGCACCAAGAGCATCGCCCGCGAGCGGGCTCCTACAAAAGGGTTGCGGGTTAGCGGTGGATGCCGCCCCTGGTCAGTGCCAGCGGATCGAGCAGCTTCGTCAGCTCGCCTTTCGACAGGCCGGTGGTCTGCAGTGCCACGTCGAGGATCGGCCGCTTTTCCCTGTAGGCCTGCTTGGCGGTGGCAGCGCCCTGCTCGTAGCCGATCACCGGGTTCAGCGCGGTGACCAGGATCGGGTTCAGCGCCAGCGCCTGGTTCACCCGCGCCTTGTTGACCTTGAAGCCGGCGATGGCCTTGTCGGCCAGCAGCACGCTGGCGTTGCTCAGTATCCCGATCGACTGCAGCAGGTTGTAGGCGATCAGCGGCAGCATCACGTTGAGCTGGAAGTTGCCGGACTGGCCGGCAATGGTGATCGAGGCATCGTTGCCGATCACCTGCGCCGCCACCATCGCGGTCGCCTCGGGGATCACCGGATTGACCTTGCCGGGCATGATCGACGAGCCCGGCTGCAGCACCGGCAACTCGATCTCGCCGAGCCCGGCCAGCGGGCCTGAGTTCATCCAGCGCAGGTCGTTGGCGATCTTCATCAATGCCACCGCCAGGGTCTTCAGCTGGCCGGACAGTTCCACCGCCGCGTCCTGCGCCGCCATACCCTCGAAATAGTTCGGCGCCGACTCGAACTTCACCCCGGTCAGCTTCTTCAACTGCGCCGCCATCGCCGGGCCGAACTTCGGATCGGCGTTGATGCCGGTGCCGACGGCCGTGCCGCCCTGTGGCAAGCGGCGCATGCGCTTGAGACTGTCCTCGATCCGCTCGATCGCCGAACCGATCTGTGCCGCCCAGCCCGACAGCTCCTGGCCGAAGGTGATCGGCATCGCGTCCATCAGGTGGGTGCGGCCGGTCTTGGGCGTGTTCTTCAACTCACGCGCGCGCCTGTCGATGGTTTTTTTCAGGTGCCTCAGCGCCGGCAGCAGCTGTTCGCTGGCGCTGAGCGTGGCGCTGACGTGGATCGCGGTGGGGATCACGTCGTTCGAGCTCTGCCCGTAGTTGACGTGGTCGTTCGGGTGCACCTTCGCCCCGGCCGCCACCGCCAGGTGCGCGATCACCTCGTTCGCGTTCATGTTGGTGCTGGTGCCCGAGCCGGTCTGGAACACGTCGATCGGGAACTGCGCATCGTGTTCGCCGCCCGCCACCGCCAGCGCGGCCTTGCGGATCGCCGCGGCCTGGCTCTTCTGCAGATGCCCCTGCGCCAGGTTGACCTCGGCGGCGGCGGCCTTGATCAGGCCCAGCGCGCGGATGAACGGTCGCCCCAGGTGCAGGCCGGAGATCGGGAAGTTGTCGATCGCGCGCTGGGTCTGCGCGCCGTACAGCGCACCGGCCGGCACCTGCAACTCACCCATGCTGTCGTGCTCGACGCGAAAACGGCTCATGGCCAGGTCCTCGGGAAAAACTGCCCCACTATAGGCGCGGCCCGCGCATGGCGCGACAGCGTGCGCCTGCCGAAATGACCATGGCCGCCGCGGTTCGCGTCCGGGGCGGGGCCGAAGCCATGTAAAATGCCGTTTTCCCCGCTGCCGGATCCACCGATGTCCTCTCACACCCTTACCGCCCTGTCCCCGCTGGACGGCCGTTACGCCAGCAAGGTCGCGCCGCTGCGTCCCATCTTCAGCGAGTTCGGCCTGATGCACCGGCGCGTGCGGGTGGAGATCGAATGGTTGCTGGCACTGGCGGCCGACCCGGCCATCGTCGAGCTGAAGGCCTTCGACGCCGGCCGGATCGCCAGCCTGCGCGCGATCGCCGACGATTTCAGCGCGGCCGACGGCGAGCGCATCAAGGCGATCGAGGCCACCACCAACCACGACGTCAAGGCGGTCGAATACTTCATCAAGGAAAAGATCGGCGCCGACGCCGGCCTGGCGCAGGCGAAGGAGTTCGTGCACTTCGCCTGCACCAGCGAGGACATCAACAACCTGTCCTACGCGCTGATGCTGCGCGACGCGCGCGCGCAGGTGCTGCTGCCCGCCTTCGACGGCATCGTCGCCACCCTGCGCTCGCTGGCGCACACCCACGCCGCGCTGCC
>JAGWIC010000083.1 GCA_028866435.1 Lysobacteraceae bacterium
ATGGTCACCGCGGTGGCCTGCTCGCACGTGCCGAAGTTCACCGTGGTGATCGGCGGCAGCTTCGGCGCCGGCAACTACGCCATGTGCGGCCGCGCCTACGGCGCGCGTTTCCTGTGGATGTGGCCGAACGCGCGGATCAGCGTGATGGGTGGCGAGCAGGCCGCCAGCGTGCTGGCGACGGTCAGGCGCGACGGCATCGAGGCCGCCGGCAAGTCGTGGAGCGCCGAGGAAGAGGAATCCTTCAAGGCGCCGATCCGCGAGCAGTACGAACGCCAGGGCCACCCCTACTACGCCAGCGCGCGGCTGTGGGACGACGGCATCATCGATCCCGCCGACACCCGCCGCGTGCTGGGCCTGGCGATTTCCGCCTCGCTCAACGCGCCGATCGAACCGCAGCGCTTTGGCGTGTTCCGCATGTAGCGCACCGCGACAGTCCGCGGCTCAGAAAAACTCGTATTCGAGCTGGGCCACGCAGGTGCGGCGCGGCGCCGCCGCATTGAGGCCCAGCAGGAGGCCGAGGCGGTATTCCAGGTTGCCGCGGCTGTGCGGCACATGCCATTCGCCGGCGACGATCGGGCCGGCCTGGTAGGCATGGTCAGCGGGGCGACCGTAGGCCTCGATGCCCGGGCGGAACGCGCTCGACACGGCATAGGTACCGGCGTAGCTGTAGCGGAACTCGGCCCTGGATGCGGCGCCCGCGCCGACCTGCTTCTCCCAGATCAGGTTGACCCGGTGGTCGAAGCGGCCCACGCTTTTCTCGATCAACGGCCCGAACTCCAGCTCGCCGGGCCCGCCGTCGCGTGGATGGCCGTAGGACGCGAGCAGGCCGAAGTCGGCCCAGTAGCGGCCCGGCTCGGACAGTTGGAAGGTATTCTCGAACTCGTAGCCGACCAGCTTGCCGCCCGCCCCCGGCTCTCTCGCGTACTCGGCCAGGTACAGCTCGGGTTTCCACCAGCCGGTGAAGGCGTGCGCCACGGAAAGCTCGGCGGCACGTTCGCCGCCGAGGTCGCTGCGGCCATCGCTCACGCCAAAGCCGCGCAGTTCCACTTCGGTCTGGGTGGCGACGACGTGCGGCGAATACACGATGAAGTCGTCGGCATGCGCGCGCCCGGCAACGGCCAGGGTGACGAAAGCGCACAGCATCAGGCTTGTGCCGCGGGAGGATCGAAGACGGGAGGTCATGCGGGAGCTTCCTTGGAACCGGGTTTGGGTAATTCGGCCGCGCACCGCGTCCGCTCGCGCCGGTGGGCCGCGAGGGCGTGGTCGGCAGAGGGCATCAGCACCGGGGTTGCGCGGCGATCGCAGCGCCCGCACGGCCCGCCCGCGGGGCGGCCGTGCGGGCGACCCAGCGCATGCCGCCCAGCAGGATCAGCAGGGTGACGGTGTAGAACAGCAGCATGATCCCGGTCGGACGGGCGTCATAGCCGACCAGGACATGCAGCGTCTGCCCCGGCAGCGAGCCATTGGACAGCCAGCGGGAGCTGTCCCACAGCGGGCCGGTCAGCGTCGGCAGCAGATTGGCCTGCACCAGGTAGCGCGCCGCCGATGACGCCAGGCCGGCGGCCAGCAACATCAGCATCGTGTTGGTCGCGCTGAAGAAGTGCCGCAGCGGGATCCGCAACAGCCCGTAGTACAGGGCGAAACCCACCGCGCTACCCGCCATCACGCCCAGCGCCAGCCCGCCGACCACGCCGGCCGCACCACCGGCCACCATCCCGTACAGGAACAGCACGACTTCCGAGCCTTCGCGCAAAACCGCCAGCGCCACCACCAGCAACAGCATCGTCAGCGAGCTGGAACCGCTCTGGACGGCACCGCCCAGTGCCTTCATCTCCGCCGCTATCGCCTGCCCATGGCGGGACATCCACAGCACATGCCAGCCGATCATGAGCACGGCGGCCAGCAGCACGCCGGCATTGAAGACTTCCTGGCCGACGCCGCTGAAGGCATTCGCCAGTGCGCCGGCGGACAGCGCGACCAGCAACGCGCCCAGCACCCCCAGGATCAGCCCGCCACCGACAAACCACCCGCGCCGAGGCACCCCGCGGGTGGCCGCGCAGACGATGGTGATGATCAGGGCCGCTTCCAGGACCTCGCGGAAAACCAGCAGTGCGATGCCAGGCATGGCGCTACTCCACCACCAGCGCGCCTTGCGCCGTGTCCTGGTGGAAGTCGCCGAAAAATCTGTAGTGCCCGGCGGCAAGCGGCCCCACATAGACCTGGGCCGCGCTGTTCGGCATCACGATCTTCTCGCGATTGAACTCGGTACTCTCGAATTCTTCCGGGGTCGCGTCGCGGTTCTCCACCACCAGCTTGAACTTGATGCCGGCGGGAACCTTCAGCTCGACCGGCTGGAAGCGGTGATCGCTGATCACCAACCGGTACTGCGGCAGCTCGCCTGCATGCACCGAGGCACCGGCAAGCAGCAGGCTGGCGGCCATGAAAAACTCGCGCATCGAGGTACTCCACTCAAGATCTAGTGGAGTTTATGATAATCATTCTCGTTATCAACCGCAACTGGACCCCGCTGCGGAGCTGCGCCGGGCGCCCTGGTGGCGCATCGGCGGGATATCAGCCTCGCGGCATCTCCTCGCCACGCAATCGCACGTCGCCCTGCAGCATGTCGGCGCGGCCCTGGCTGGCCTCGCGCTGTGATTCGAAGAAGCGCTGCACCTGCTGGCACACGGCCAGGGTGTTTTCGCGGGCGATGGCCGAGACCAGGAACCATGGCTGGGTCCAGTTCAACTCGGCGACGATCTTCGCCGCCACCTGCTCGCGCTCGCCTTCTTCCAGCATGTCGGCCTTGTTGAGCACCAGCCAGCGCGGGCGCTCCAGCAGCTCGGGATTGAACTTGCCGAGCTCCAGCTCGATGGCGCGTACCTGCTCGGCCACGCTGGAGCCGTCGATCGGCGCAACGTCGACCAGATGCAGCAGCAGGCTGGTACGCGCAACGTGGCGCAGGAACTGGATACCCAGCCCGGCGCCCTCGGCGGCGCCCTCGATCAGGCCGGGAATATCGGCAATCACGAAACTCTGGTCGGTGCCGAGGCTGACCACGCCAAGGTTCGGCACCAGGGTGGTGAACGGGTAATCGGCCACCCGCGGGGTCGCGGCCGACACGGCGCGGATGAAGGTGGACTTGCCGGCGTTCGGAAATCCGAGCAGGCCGACATCGGCCAGCAGGCGCAGCTCCAGCTTCAGTTCGCGCGTATCCCCCGGCGTGCCGGGCGTGGCCTTGCGCGGCGCTCGGTTCACCGAGGTCTTGAAATGGATATTGCCCAGGCCACCCTTGCCGCCCTGCGCCACCAGCATGCGCTGACCGTGGCTGGTGAGGTCGCCGATCACTTCGTCGGTCTGCACATTGGTGATCATGGTGCCCACCGGCACCCGGATGGTGGTGTCCTCACCGCCCTTGCCGTACATCTGGCTGCCCATGCCGTTCTGGCCGCGCTGCGCCTTGAAGTTGCGCTGATGGCGGAAGTCCACCAGGGTATTGAGGCCCTCGTCGGCCACCAGCCAGACCGAACCGCCAAAACCGCCGTCGCCGCCATCGGGGCCGCCGAACGGGATGAATTTCTCGCGACGGAAGCTGATGCAGCCGTTGCCGCCATCACCGGCCTGGACTTTGATATGGGCTTCGTCGACGAACTTCATGGTTTGGGTGCCGGAAATGGGAAACGGGGGAACATATGCTCCCGAACTGGTGGCTCTCAACACTCGTCATGCCGGCTTTCGCCGGGATCACGGCATCGCTATTTTCGCCAAATTGAGCGCGGAAAACGGGGAACGCCGGCTACAGGTTACCGGGAAGCATACGTTCCCTGGCGCCGCTCAAAAACAAAAGCCCCGCCGAAGCGGGGCCTTCGCTACCGCGTCGAGGGAAGGCTCAGGCCTGCACGACGTCGACGAAACGGCGGTTCTTGTCGCCGCGGACGGCAAACTTGACGGTGCCGTCAACCAGCGCGAACAGGGTGTGGTCGCGGCCCAGGCCCACGCCGTTGCCGGGATGGAACTGGGTGCCGCGCTGACGCACGATGATGTTGCCGGCTTCGATGGCCTGGCCACCGTAGATCTTGACGCCGAGGTATTTCGGGTTCGAATCGCGACCGTTGCGGCTGGAACCTACGCCTTTTTTATGTGCCATGACTCAATGCTCCAGTTGCTCAGGCGTTGATGCCCGTGATCTCGATTTCGGTGAAATGCTGCCGATGGCCCTGCTGACGCTTGTAGTGCTTGCGGCGGCGGAACTTGATGATGCGGATCTTGTCGGCACGGCCGTGCTTGCGGACGGTGGCGCTGACGGTGGCGCCTGCCACGACCGGTGCACCGACGGTGACCGACTCGCCGGAACCGACCAGCAATACCTGGTCGAAGCTCACGGTGGCGCCTTCTTCGGCGGTCAGCAACTCCACGCGCAGGACGTCGCCCTGCATGACGCGGTATTGCTTGCCACCAGTCTTGATGACTGCATAACTCATGGGAATGCCCTTCTGTCGTTATTCTCTTGGGTATCGCCACAACCCGAACGCGGGCTCGGCGAACTGCGGATTGTAACGACATTCCCGCGGACTGGTCAAATACTGACCACGTCGGGACTGCCGGCGCCGGCTCTCTCGTCACCTGCGGCCCGCGCCCAAAGGCCCACCGGGCCGGGCGGCACCGTGCATGGCGTGGCTCCGCGCGTGCGCGCAGGCGGCCATTCACGGGGCCATGGCGGCGAAAGCGCGACCACAGCCGGCAGCCCCCGCCGAATGAACTTACAGAACGCCTTGGTATAGTAAACGTCTTCCCCCATATCCCGGCGTCATGGACACCATTCGAATCCGCGGCGCTCGCACGCACAATCTCAAGAACATCGACCTCGACCTCCCCCGCGACAAGTTGATCGTGATCACCGGCCTGTCCGGCTCGGGCAAGTCGTCGCTGGCATTCGACACCATCTATGCCGAGGGCCAGCGGCGCTATGTCGAGTCCCTGTCGGCCTACGCGCGGCAATTCCTGTCGATGATGGAAAAGCCCGACGTGGACCACATCGAGGGGCTGTCGCCGGCGATCTCGATCGAGCAGAAGTCCACCTCGCACAACCCGCGCTCCACCGTGGGCACGATCACCGAGATCTACGACTACCTGCGCCTGCTGTATGCCCGCGTGGGCACGCCGCGCTGCCCGGACCACGGCATCCCGCTGGAGGCGCAGACGGTCAGCCAGATGGTCGACGCCACCCTGGCGATGGATCCGGAACACCGCCTGATGCTGCTGGCGCCGGTGATCCGCGAGCGCAAGGGCGAGCACGTGCAGGTGTTCGAGCAGTTGCGCGCGCAGGGCTTCGTGCGCGCCCGTGTCGACGGCGAGGTCGTCGATCTGGACGCGGTACCGCCGCTCACGCTGCGCCAGAAGCACACCATCGAGGTGGTGGTGGACCGCTTCCGCCCGCGCGAGGACATCAAGCAGCGGCTGGCCGAGTCGTTCGAAACCGCGTTGCGGCTGGGCGACGGCCTGGTGATCCTGGCCGACATGGACGCCGCGGCGGCCGAGCAGATGCTGTCCTCGCGCTATTCCTGCCCGGTCTGCGACTACTCGCTGCCGGAGCTGGAGCCACGGCTGTTCTCGTTCAACTCGCCGGTCGGCGCCTGCCCCGCCTGCGACGGCCTCGGCGTGACCCAGGTGTTCGATGCCGCCCGCGTGGTCGGCCATCCCGAACTGCCGCTTTCCAACGGCGCGGTGCGCGGCTGGGACCGGCGCAACGCGCACTACTTCCAGCTGATCCTGTCGCTGGCGGCGCACTACGGCTTCGACGTGGACACGCCCTGGCAGGAGCTGCCGGCGGCCGTGCGCCACGCCGTGCTGCACGGCAGCGGCAAGGACAGGATCGCCTTCCGCTACCTCACCGAGCGCGGCGGCAAGGTCACCCGCGAGCATCCGTTCGAGGGCATCCTGCCGAACCTGGAGCGGCGTTACAAGGAGACCGAATCGGCCGCCGTGCGCGAGGAACTGGCCAAGTACATCAGCGACCAGCCCTGCCCCGCCTGCGAGGGCCAGCGGCTGAACCGCTCGGCGCGCAACGTGTTCGTGGCCGACCACGCGCTGCCCTCGCTGACCCATCGCTCGATCGACGACGCGCTGGCGTTCTTCGCCGGGCTCGTGCTCCCCGGCTGGCGCGGCGAGATCGCGGTGAAGATCGTCAAGGAGATCCGCGAGCGGCTCACCTTCCTCAACGACGTCGGCCTGAACTACCTGACCCTGGACCGCCAGGCCGATTCGCTGTCCGGCGGCGAGGCGCAGCGCATCCGCCTCGCCTCGCAGATCGGCGCCGGCCTGGTCGGCGTGATGTACGTGCTGGACGAACCCTCGATCGGCCTGCACCAGCGCGACAACGAGCGCCTGCTCGGCACGCTGACCCGGCTGCGCGACCTCGGCAACACGGTGATCGTGGTCGAGCACGACGAGGACGCGATCCGCATGGCCGACCACGTGCTCGACATCGGCCCCGGCGCCGGCGTGCACGGCGGCGAGATCGTGGCGCAGGGCAGCGTGCAGGACATGCTCGACTCGCCGCGCTCGGTGACCGGCCAGTTCCTGTCCGGCGCCCGCTCGATCGAGGTACCGAAGCTGCGCCGGCAACCGATCGACGACGCGTCGTGGCTGCGCCTGAAGGGCGCCAGCGGCAACAACCTGAAGAACGTCGACTTGGCGATTCCGGCCGGGCTGTTCACCTGCGTCACCGGCGTCTCCGGCTCGGGCAAGTCCACCCTGGTCAACGACACCCTGTTCCGCCTGGCGGCCGCCGAACTGAACGGGGCGGGTGCCCAGGCCGCGCCGTACCGGTCGATCGAAGGCATGGAGCTGTTCGACAAGGTCGTGGACATCGACCAGTCGCCGATCGGCCGCACGCCGCGCTCGAATCCGGCCACCTACACCGGCCTGTTCACCCCGCTGCGCGAGATGTTCGCCCAGGTGCCGGAGGCGCGCGCGCGCGGCTACACGCCCGGCCGCTTCAGCTTCAACGTGCGCGGCGGCCGCTGCGAGGCCTGCGAAGGCGACGGCATGATCAAGGTGGAGATGCATTTCCTGCCCGACGTCTACGTGCCCTGCGACGTCTGCCACGGCAAGCGCTACAACCGCGAGACGCTGGAAGTCCTGTACAAGGGCCACACCATCGCCGACGTGCTGGAGATGACGGTGGAGGACGCGCTGAAGCTGTTCGAGCACGTGCCCAACATCGCGCGCAAGCTCGATACCTTGCGTGCGGTCGGGCTGGACTACATCAAGCTCGGCCAGAGCGCGACCACGCTGTCCGGCGGCGAGGCGCAGCGGGTGAAGCTGTCCAAGGAACTCAGCAAGCGCGACACCGGCAACACGCTGTACATCCTCGACGAACCCACCACCGGGCTGCACTTCCACGACATCGAGCAATTGCTCGACGTACTCCATCAACTGGCCGACCAGGGCAACACCGTAGTGGTGATCGAGCACAACCTGGACGTGATCAAGACCGCCGACTGGGTGGTCGACCTCGGCCCCGAAGGCGGCTCCGGCGGCGGTCGCATCCTGGTCGCCGGCACGCCGGAAACCGTCGCCGCCTGCGCCAACTCGCATACCGGCCATTTCCTGGCGCCCCACCTGCAGCCGGCCCGGCCGAAAAAGCCCGCCGCCGCCAGACGGGTCAAGGCCGCCACCAAGCACATCGCCTCGGCCGACAAGTACAAGCCGATGCCACGGAAGAAGCGTCCATGACCCCAGCCAGCCATCCCGCCACGGGTCCGCAACCCTCGAATACGGCCAGCGACGGAGCAGCGCAGGCACCCCTGTTCATCGCCCCGATCAGCGTGCGCTGGCGTGACCTCGACGCGTTCAACCACGTCAACAACGCGAACTACCTGACCTACCTGGAAGAGGCGCGGCTGCAGTGGCTGCAGCAGGTGCATGACTGGTTCAGCGAGGAATCGATGCCGGTGCTGGCGGCCAGTGAGCTGCACTATCGGCGCCCGATCGCATGGCCCGCCGCGCTGCACGTCGAATTGCGCTGCACCCGGCTCGGCACCCGTTCGATGAGCCTGGCCCACCGGATCGTCGATGCCGCCGATCCCGACCGGCTGTACTGCGAGGGCCATGTGGTGCTGGTGTGGATCAATCCGGCGAGCGGCCAGAGCGTCGCGCTGCCGGCGACGATCCGCGCGGCGGCGGCCAGGCCGGCCTGAGCCTTCGCGTGTGGAAGGTGGCGGCGGACCGGCAGGCCGGTCCGTCCACGCGTGATGCACGACGGTGGCTATGATGACAACCGCTTTCCACGACGGAGTTCGCCTGATGAGGATCTCACCTCGCACGGTTCATGGCCTCGCCCTCGCCGGTACCATCGCCTGGCTCGGCACCTGGCCCGTCCGCGCCGCCGATACCGCCGCGCTGACCGTTTATCGAAGCGACGACCACGCGCTCTATGCCAGCAATGGTGGCGGTCAGGTCGACGACGGCTACGCCGTGGTGCGCGAGCAGCGCACCCTCACGCTCGCCGCCGGCACCCACGACGTGGCGATCGACAGCCTGCCGACGTTCCTCGACCCCGAAGCGCTCGCGCTCGACTTTCCCGACCGCGGCGCCAGGGTGCTGTCGCAGCGGCTGCGGCTGGCACAGGGCGGCGCTGCCGCACTGACCGGCCTGCTCGGGCACAGCATCGACGTACTCGGCAGCAACGGCGCGCTGATCGTCCAGGGAATCCTGCTGCGCGCCGGCGACAGCCTGCTGGTACGCGATCAACTCGGCCGCACCGTCCTGGTCGGCAAGTACGCCGCCGTGCGCACCAGCGGCGGCGATTTCCCGACCGGCTCCACCCTGGAACTGCGGGTGGATACGGCCCATGCTGGCACCGATCGGGCCGTGCTCAGCTACCCGACCTCCGGGCTCGGCTGGCGCGCGGCCTACGTCGCCACCTTGCAGCCGGGCGCCGGCTGCCGCATGCAGTTCGAGTCGCGCGCCAGCATTGCCAACCGCAGCGGCCGCGACTGGCACGATGTGCAGCTCACCCTGGTCGCCGGCGCGCCCAACATGGCCAGGGCCGCGGCGCCGCGACCGATGGTGGGCATGGCCAGGGGCTTCACCGCGAGGGCCGCCAATGAGCCGCTGCCGCTGCAGCAGGGTCTCGGCGACTACCGCAGTTACACGCTGCCGTCGGTGGTCGACCTGCCCGATGCCAGCGTCAGCCAGGTACCGCTTTACGCCACCCGCACGATCGGCTGCGTGCGCACCGCGCTTTACGAAAACGGCAACGCTTTCCGGCCGCGGCAGCCCATGCTCAACCCCGACTTCAATATCGGCGGCGGCAGCGCCATCGTCAGCGCCCTGCGTCTGAAGGCCTTCGACAGCCTGCCTGCGGGCTACCTGCGCGTGCTCACGGCCGACAGCCGTGGTGTGCCGCAGTTCATCGGCGAGGGTCGCATCGACGACACCCCCAGGGGCAGCGATGCCAGCATCACCCTGGGCACGGCATTCGACCTGCGCGCCGAACGCCGCCGCACCCGCTTCAGCGTCGACAGGCAGGGCCGCACCATGGACGAGGCCTTCCGCATCGAGCTGAGCAACGCCGGCGACAGCAGCCGCACCGTGACCGTGCGCGAACACCCCAGCCGCTGGCAGCAGTGGCGCCTGGTCTCGTCCAGCAGCAAGCCCAGCCAGCAGACCGCCGATACCCTGGAATTCCGCGTCGAAGTGCCTGCCGGCGGCAAGGCCACGCTCGACTATGCCGTGCGCTACCACTGGAGCGCCGATGACAACCCTCAACCGTGACTTTCCAACCGGAGCCTTCCATGCTCAAGCTGACCACCCATGACGACATTCGCGAAATCCAGCTGGCCCGCCCGCCGGTCAATGCGCTGAATCTCGACCTGCTGCGCGCCCTGCACGCGGCGATCGACGACAGCGTCAGCCAGGGTGCGCGTGGCCTGGTGATTTCCGGCGCGCAAGGGCTGTTCTCGGCGGGCGTCGACGTACCGGCCCTGCTGCAGCGCGACCGCGCCGGCGTGCGCGAATACTGGCGCGAGTTCTTCGCGCTGTGCGGCTGCCTGGCACGCTCGCCGGTCCCGCTGGTGGCGGCGATCACCGGCCACAGCCCTGCCGGCGGCGCGGTACTGGCGCTGTTCTGCGACTACCGGGTGATGGCCGAAGGGCCGTTCCGCATCGGCCTCAACGAGGTGCAGGTGGGCCTGATCGTGCCCGAAGCGATCCAGCTGGCGCTGCGCCGCGTGGTCGGCACCTACCGTGCCGAGCGCCTGCTTGTTTCCGGCGCCATGATCGAGTCGGCAGAGGCGCTGGCCTGCGGCTTCGTCGACGAGCTGACCGGCGTCGACCAGGTCACCACGCGCGCCCGGCACTGGCTGGGCGAACTGCTGGCCCTGCCGTCGCACGCGATGCTGGCTACCCGCACGCTGGCCCGCGCCGACCTCGCCGCCGCCTACGCCGACCTGGACGCGCTGCCGCTGGACGACTTCATCGACGCGTTCTTCCACCCCGAAACGCAGGCGGTGCTGCAGCAGCTGGTGGCCCGCCTCAAAGAAAAGAAATGAACCCGTAGGAGCCCGCTCGCGGGCGATGCTCCTGGCTCTTGCGAATCCCGAATCCCGAATCCCGGCTCCAAAAGCATCGCCCGCGAGCGGGCTCCTACGACAAGAGCCGGGTCAGCCCGTGGCCACCGGCCGCGTCGGGTCGCTGACCCAGCCGCTCCATGACGGCGCGTACAGGCGCGAACCGTGCAGGCCGGCGTGTTCCATCGCCAGCAGGTTGTAGCAGGCGGTGACGCCGGAGCCGCACATGTGCACGACCCGGTCGGGCGTGGCGTCGCCCAGCACCGCGGCGAATTCCTCGCGCAGTTGCGCCGGCGGCTTGAAGTGGCCGTCGGCGAGCAGGTTGTCGAGGTACGGCCGGTTGCGCGCCCCGGGCACATGGCCGGCGGCGCGGTCCAGCGGCTCGACCTCGCCGCGGTAGCGCACGGCGGCGCGGGCGTCGATCAGCAGCGGCTCCGGCGCGGCATGCAGGGCGGCGTGGTCGACGATCACTTGCCGCGCGTCGTAGGCCAGCGTCACCAGGGTGGGCACGCGCGGACGGACCGCGGTCTCCACCGGCTGCCCGGCCGCCTGCCAGGCGGCGAAGCCGCCATCGAGCACGGCCACCTCGCGGATGCCGGCCAGCCGCAGCAGCCACCACAGCCGCGCCGCCGCCAGCGCGCCCGGCCCGGCGTCGTAGCACACCACCTGCCGGCCCGGCACCCAGCCCCAGTGGCCAAGCACGGCGCCGAACGCCGCCGCCGACGGCAGCGGGTGCCGGCCCAGCCCCTCGGGCACGCGCGACATGTCGGAAAGGTCGCGCTCGAGATCGGCGAACACGGCACCGGGGAGATGTCCGGCCAGGTAGCTGCGCTCGCCCTGCGCGCGATCGGCCAGGTCGACGCGGCAGTCGACGACCAGCACCTCGTCCGCCGGCAACGCGGCCAGCGCGGCGACGTCGATCAGGGTGGTCTTCAAGGTCATGTCCGTCCCATCCTCTCGAGCAGGTTGTACAGCATGGCGGCGGTAGCGCCCCAGATGCGATGGCCACCGTGGACGAATTCCACCATGGCTCGCCGATGACCGCGGAATTCCATCGTGTAACGACGCAGGTTGGCCGGCTCCAGCAGGAACGCCAGCGGCACCTCGAACACCTCGGCCACCTCGTCCGGTGCCGGGTGAAGCCGCGCCTGCGCGGCAATCCGCGCCACCACCGGCGTGATCAGGAAACCGCTGATGGTCTCGAAGCAATCCAGGAAACCCAGCGGCGTGACCAGGGTCCGGTCCAGGCCGATTTCTTCCTCACTCTCGCGCAGCGCGGTGGTCAGCGCGTCGCCGTCCGCCGGCTCGCTGCGCCCGCCGGGGAAGGCGACCTGGCCGGCATGCGACTGCAGGTGACCGGTGCGCACGGTGAAGATCAGCCGCGGCTGCACGCCCTCGCGAAAACCGACCAGCACCGCGGCCGGCGCCCGTTCGCCGCCACCGAGCAACGCGGCCATGTCGGCATGGTTCCAGGCCGGCGCCGACGGCGGCGCGGACAAGGGCAACAGCGCCTTGGCCAATTCGTCCATCACGACCGCCTGCGACCCGGCAGCACCGTGCGCATGACCCACAGCCGTTCCGGGTCGCTCATCAGGCGCCAGCGGCCGATTTCCTCGCCATTGCGCAGGCAACCCACGCAGTAGCCGCGCTCATCCAGCCGGCAGATGCCGATACAGGGCGTGAGCGGCGGGGTCTGGACCGGATCGGGAGCGTTCGACATGCCGCCCCAGTTTACACCGCGGCGGCTCAGTGCTGGCCGGAATCGGGCTTGATCGCCAGCAGCTCGATCTCGAACTGCAGTGCCTCGTTCGGGCCGATCCGCGGCAGGAAGCCCTCCTCGCCGTAGGCCAGTTGCGGCGGAATCACCACCTTCCAGCGATCGCCCACGTGCATGCGCGGGATCACGTCCTGCCAACCGCGGATCACCTTGTTCACGGTGAAGCTCACCGGCGCGCCATGAGCCCAGGTGCTGTCGAATTCGGTGCCATCCACCAGCATGCCGCGGTAGTTCACCACCACCGTGCTGGTGACGGTGGGGCTGACCTTGCCGTTGCCCTTGCTCAACACCGAGTACTGGATGCCGGACGGCAGCTGCACCACGCCCGGCCGCTTGCGGTTCTGCGCCATGAAGGCCGCGCTCTTGCGCGCATTGGCGGCGGCGATCCGCTTGAACTCCTGCAGCGCCTGGGCGTGCATCTGACGCTGGAACCGCTGCAACTGCAGATGCATGTCCTGGATCGACACGGTCGGCTTGCGCTTGGCGTAGGCATCCTGGATCGCCCGCTGCAGGGTGGCCAGGTCGATATCCGGCTCGCCATCGGCAAAACGGCTGCCGATCTGGTAACCGATGGCGTAGGACAGCTTGGCCTTGTCCGGTTTCACCAGCGGGGCCGCCGGGCGGGACGCGTCCTGCGCATGCACGGCACCGGCCACCAGCAAACCAGCGAACAGGCAGCCGCGCAGATATTTCATTCCATTTCCCATCGAGTCAAACCTGTCGCCATGGTGGTTCCGTGGGCATCATCGTAAGCGGTTAGCGGCATTCTTGCAGCGCGCGCGTACCGGCGTGAGAACCCCGCTGGCGACAAAGGTTCCCGCTGCTACCATCGCAGCCTTGCATCCACAGGGAGCCGTTCATGGCCTATCGCAACCTTGAAGTCAGCCAGCGTGGCGCCGTGCGCACCATCGTCGTCAATCGCCCCGACAAGCTCAACGCCCTGAACCGCGAGACCCTCAACGAACTCACCCTGGCTTTCGCGCAGGCCGCGCTGGATGACGCCGTGCGCGTCGTGGTGCTCGCCGGAGCGGGGGAAAAGGCCTTCGTGGCGGGCGCCGACATTGCCGAAATGAACGGATACACGCCGAGCCAGGCGCAGAGCTTTTCACGCACCGGCCAGCGCCTGATGAGCACGATCGAGCGCCTGGGCAAGCCGGTGATCGCACGCATCCAGGGGTTCGCGCTGGGCGGCGGCATGGAGCTGGCCATGGCCTGCCACCTGCGCATCGCCAGCGAGAAAGCCCGTTTCGGCCAGCCGGAAATCAACCTCGGCCTGGTCCCCGGTTTCGGCGGCACCCAGCGCCTGCTGCGCCTGGCCGGGCGCGGCGCGGCGCTGGAGCTGTGTCTTGCCGGCGCCGCGATTCATGCCCAGCGCGCCTACGAGCTAGGCATCGTCACCCGGGTGGTGGCGGCTGACGCGCTCGACGCGGCGGTGGACAGCCTGGCCGACCAGTTGGCCGCGGCCGCGCCGCTGGCGGCCGCCGGCATTCTCGACGCGGTGCTGCAAGGTGGCGAAATGGCGATCGACCAGGGGCTGGAATTCGAGA
>JAGWIC010000122.1 GCA_028866435.1 Lysobacteraceae bacterium
CTGGCTGAAGACCGAGATCGGCGTGCACCGGCTGGTGCGCAAGAGCCCGTTCGATTCGGACAACCGCCGCCACACCAGCTTCACCTCGGTGTTCGTCTCGCCGGAAGTCGACGACGACATCGAGATCGACATCAATCCGGCCGACCTCAAGACCGACGTGTACCGCTCCTCCGGTGCCGGCGGCCAGCACGTCAACAAGACCGAGTCGGCGGTGCGCATCACCCATATCCCGACCAATACCGTGGTGGCCTGCCAGACCGGCCGCAGCCAGCACCAGAACCGCGACACCGCGATGAAGATGCTGGCCGCCAAGCTGTACGAGCTGGAGGTGCAGAAGCGCAATGTCGAGCGCGATGCGCTGGAAGCGACCAAGTCGGACATCGGCTGGGGCAGCCAGATCCGCAACTATGTGCTGGACCAGAGCCGGATCAAGGATTTGCGCACCGGCATCGAGCGTACCGATACGCAGAAGGTGCTCGATGGGGACATCGACGATTTCATCGAGGCCAGCCTGAAATCCGGCCTCGAAGCGGGTTCGAAGCGCAGCGATGCGTGACTATTGATTCGTTGAAGGCCTGATCACCTCAAGGAGCCATGGCATGAACAGCAAGAAGATCGGCGGAATCCTGCTTGCACTCGCCGCCGCTGCGGCGTTCAACGGCGCGCTGGCGCAGGGCGCCCCGGATCAGGGCATCAAGCAGGATGCCAAGGCCGTCGGCCACGGCATCGGCAACGGCGCCCGCGACATCGGGCACGCGACCAAGCACGCCGCGGTCACGGTGGGGCATGGCGCGAAGGAGGCCGGGGTCGGCATCGGGCATGGTGCGAAGAAGGCCGGCATCGGCATCGGCCACGGCGCGAAGAAGGCCGGCATCGCGGTCGGCCACGGCGCGCGCGAGGCCTGGGATGCCACCAGGCATGCGTTCAAGGGCATGTTCCACAAGGGCGGCTGACCGCCGGAGCCGGCCGTAACCGGGCGCCGTATGTCAGCCGCAAGCCAACCACCCACAGAGCAACGTCCGGCGCTCGGCACGAGCGGCGGCGGTAACGGGATACCCATGACTGAAGCCACCGATACGCCACCCATCGATGAAAACAAGCTGATCGCCGAACGGCGCGAGAAGCTGCAGGCGCTGCGCGGGCAGGGCATCGCGTTTCCGAACGATTTCAAGGTGGACAGCTTCGCCGGCGACCTGCAGGCCGAGTTCGCCGACAAGGAGACCGCCACGGCCGAGGTCATCGAGGCCGCGGCGCGCCAGGTGAAGGTGGCTGGGCGGATCGTGCTCAAGCGCGTGCAGGGCAAGGTCAGTTTCGTGCAGTTGCAGGATTTCAGCGGCCGCATCCAGCTGTTCATCCACCAGGGCACGCTGGGCGAGGCCTACGAGGCGTTCAAGGGCTGGGATGTCGGCGACATCGTCGGTGCCGAAGGCGTGCTGATGCGCACCAAGACCGGCGAGTTGTCGGTGCGCGTGGGCGCCCTGCGCCTGCTGACCAAGAGCCTGCGTCCGCTGCCGGACAAGTTCCACGGCCTGGCCAACGTCGAACAGCGCTACCGCCAGCGCTACGTCGACCTGATCGTCACCGAGGAGGCGCGCCGCACCTTCATGCTGCGCTCGCGGATCATCGGCTACATGCGCCAGTGGCTGGAAGCGCCCGATCGCCGCTTCATGGAAGTGGAGACGCCGATGATGCACGTCATCCCCGGTGGCGCCACCGCCAAGCCGTTCGTCACCCACCACAACGCGCTGGACCTGCAGCTGTACCTGCGCGTGGCGCCGGAGCTGTACCTGAAACGGCTGGTGGTGGGCGGCTTCGACCGCGTCTACGAGATCAACCGCAATTTCCGCAACGAGGGCGTGTCGACCCGGCACAACCCCGAGTTCACCATGCTGGAGCTGTACCAGGCCTACGCCACCTACCACGAGATCATGGACCTCACCGAGAGCGTGATCCGCGATACCGCCGTCCATGTGCTTGGCACCACGCAGTTGCAGTGGGACGGCGCCGCGATCGACGTCGGCCCGGCGTTCCGCCGCTGGCGCATGGAAGACGCGGTGCTGGAGCACAACCCCGGGATCCGGCGCGAGGAACTGCGCGACCGCGACGCCATGGCCGCGCATGCCAGGCGCCTCGGTGCGCAGGTCAAGCCCGGTTACGGCTGGGGCAAGCTGCTGCTGGAGATCTTCGAGCACACGGTCGAGCACACCCTGATCCAGCCGACCTTCATCACCGACCATCCGGTCGAGGTGTCGCCGCTGGCACGCGAGAGCGATACCGACAAGGGCATCACCGACCGCTTCGAACTGTTCGTCAACGGCAAGGAGATCGCGAATGGCTTCTCCGAGCTGAATGATCCGGAGGACCAGGCCGCACGCTTCCAGGCCCAGGTCGACGCCAAGGATGCCGGCGACGACGAGGCGATGCATTTCGACGCCGATTACATCCGCGCGCTGGAAGTCGGCCTGCCGCCCACCGGCGGCCTCGGCATCGGCATCGACCGGCTGGTGATGCTGCTGACCGATTCCGCCTCGATCCGCGACGTGCTGCTGTTCCCGTACATGCGGCCGGAGGCCTGAGGCATGGCGAGCCCCGCATTGCAGGATCTGGCCGCTCCCGAGGGCATCTGCTATGGCTGCGGCAGCGCCCATCCGCACGGCTTGCACGTCAAGAGCTACTGGCACGAAGACCGCGTGCACGTGGTGTCGATGCACAACCCCGACG
>JAGWIC010000009.1 GCA_028866435.1 Lysobacteraceae bacterium
CGTTACCGATTCAATCGGCGCGGATCGAGCGGCTGGCGCTGGGCGAGCTGCCGCAGGCGGAGATCGGCATGGCCGACACCGTGGTGATCCCGCCGGCTCGGCCGATGCGGGTCGATCCCGAGATGCGGGCACGGCTGGCCGAACTGGACATGGCCTTGGATGGCCCCGTTTGAAGGAATGCGTACTCGCCGGTAGTTGCTGCCCCTGGGTTGGACTCGCCATACCATCCTGGATGGCACGGGGCATGGTTACGGAAGTCGCGGTGAGGGTGTATTTTTAGCGGGCCGGGCGGGCCGGGTTCAACCCGTTCGATGGGGCGGCGCAGGGGGCGCGTGTATGTCGTGTAGAGGGGCTTGAAGACCGCAGCGGGGAGCTGGGCTGGCTGATCATCGAGCAGATATCAGTTGGCTCAATACAACGGGGTAACCAATGTTTGATGTGATCGATTTCCTTGAAAGTGTTGGACGGGATGCGCAGTGGCGTCACGCGGAAGCGGAGGCGCTGGCAGTCGCATTGACTGGAGCGCAGGTCGATCCAGAGTTGCGGATGGCCATCCTTGCCAGGGACGAGAGGCGTATCGCCTCCCTGCTCGGGAAGGCTCCTTTCTGTTGCTACATCAATCCTGGTAAAGAGGACGAGGATGAAGGCGACAAGGACAAGGACAAGGACAAGGACAAGGACAAGGACAAGGACAAGGACAAGGACAAGGACAAGGACAAGGACAAGCATGCTTAGAGTGCGACGTTGATGTCCCGGTTTTTCTCGCAGGCTTGGGAAGCAAATTAGATGTCTCGACCGCCGTCGAGGCGCTGGCTGCGTCTCATCGGGTTGCTGATCGCGTGGCTCCTGCTTGCGGGATCATCTGTTGCGGCCGAAAACCCCGGCACGCCCCTGCCGGAGGACCCGGCGCAGCTTCTGAGGCGTGCCGATGACGCCCAGTCGTCAAATGTCGCCGAGTTCAGCGCGATCATGCACCGACTTGATGATGCGGCAACTGAACTTTCGCCTAGGCAGCAGCTGTATCGACGCTATCTCATGGCGCGCCAAGTTGCCTTCCGTGGTGATTTCACGGCTGCCATCCCCTTGTTGGCGGCTATCGCGGACCAATCGGCGGACCGCATCTTGTCATTCCGTGCGTCTGCCACGATGGTGGACCTCCTGGTGACACAGTCGCGTTACGAGGAAGCGTATGAACGGCTGGGTCCGCTACTGTCGCAACTGCCGCAGGTGGCGGAAAAGAGGGCGCGTATACAAGCCCTCGGCGTAGCCGCCCAGTTGTACTTCGAGGCCGGTCAATATGACTTGGCGGAAAACTATGCTGAGCAATTGCTCAAAGAGAGTGACAGTCCAAAAAGCACATGCATAGGCTGGTACTACAAGCTTGATGCACTGGTTGGAAGTGGAGGCATGAAGGCGTCCGGTGCGGAAATTCGCGACGGAACGGATGCATGTAACAAGGCGGGAGACGTGCTTATTTCCGATATGTTCAAGGCGATTGTGGCTCGAGTTGACATTCAGAAGGGACAGCCTGCCGAAGCTATAAAACTGTTGACCAAGAACTATTTGCATGTGCAGCAAAAGCGATTTCCGCCAGCGGTCGCGAATTTTGACGAATTGCTCGCCGTTGCTTATTGGCAAACAAACGACTTTGACCGGGCGAAGAATTTTGCGCTCCGCGTAGTCGCCAGCAACCAGCGGGGCGGAAGCATTTATTCCGAATCGATGGCCACCGCCTATCGCATTCTTTATCAGGTGGAAAAGCGCTCAGGCAACCTAGGTGCTGCCCTTGCATATCATGAAAAATACATGGCAGCCGACAAGGGCTATCTCAATGATGTGAGTGCAAAAGTGCTGGCCTATCAAATCGTCAAGCAGAGGGTTTTGGCGAAAAGGCTGCAAATCGAATCGTTGGACAAGAGAAATAAAATTCTCACCCTGCAAGGGCAACTGGATCGCAAGGCGGCAGAAACCAGTCGGTTATGGGTCGTCCTGCTGCTGTCGCTGCTGGCCTTCATCGCCTTCGTCACCTATCGCATCTGGCGCTCGCAGCTGCGCTTCATGCGCCTGGCGCGGCGCGACGGCCTGACCGGCATCTTCAACCGCCAGCATTTCCTGGCCGAGGCCGAGCGGCTATTGCAGTACTGCAGGAAGTCGTCGCGCGAGGCGTGCCTGGTGCTGATCGACCTTGACCACTTCAAGGTCGTCAACGACACCTTCGGGCATTCCATCGGCGACCGGGTGCTGAAGCGTGCGGTGGAGGCCTGCCAGAAGCATCTGCGTTCCACCGA
This sequence comes from Lysobacteraceae bacterium, assembly GCA_028866435.1. Lineage (GTDB taxonomy): Bacteria > Pseudomonadota > Gammaproteobacteria > Xanthomonadales > Rhodanobacteraceae > Rhodanobacter. The sequence continues at coordinate 2,289 of JAGWIC010000009.1, forward strand.
TGTCTTCGGCCGCCTCGGTGGCGAGGAGTTCGGCATCCTGTTGCCGGAATGTTCGCTGGAGCAGGTCTCGGTGCGTGCCGAGGTGCTGCGCCTGGCAGTGGCCTCCGTTGCGATGGACGATGTGCTCGATGTGCAGGTTTCCGGCAGTTTCGGCATCGCCGCGACCGCAGGCTCAGGCTATGAGCTGCGTGACCTCCTGATCGATGCGGACGACGCGCTGTACCAGGCCAAGCATGACGGCCGCAATCGCACCGTGGTTTTCGATGCATCGAAGGCCGACACCAGGTCGCGGCAGCGGAAGTCGCGCTCCGGCCAGGCCACCGGCGAGGCGCTCGACCACGCCTGACCTCGGCGGCCGGGTCTTTTCCGCGCATGTCCTGGCGCAAACCGTTTCCGCTGTTTGCGCCCGGGTGATGGACAGCGCCGTGTGCTCGCGTTAGAAAGGACCATTGCCCGCACCCGTTGGAGATTCCCGATGCAGAAATCCTCTCTCGCCGCCGTGCTTGCCCTGGGCCTGCTCGGCGCGCCGCTGCTGGCCGCCACGCCAAGGGCGGCCGGCGACGGCCCGACGGCGGCGCCGGTCGCGCTGGCGCCGCAGATCAATGCCGCCGATTTCGCGCGTTTCGACAAGACCCTCAGCTCCGATGCCTTCGGCGGGCGCAAGCCCGGCACGGTGGGAGCCGAGCGCACCACGGCATTCCTGGTGGACGAGTTCAAGCGGATGGGGCTGAAGCCCGGCAACCACGGTTCGTTCTTCCAGACCGTGCCGGCCGAAAGCACCTTGCTGCTGAACACCCATGTCGCGCTGGACATCGACGCGCATGGCAAGCACACGCGCTTCGCCTATCGCACCGACATGATGGCGCAGACCCTGCAGGGCAAGCCGCAGGTCGACCTGAAGCAGTCGCCGATCGTATTCCTCGGTTACGGCGTGGATGCGCCGAACTGGCACTGGAACGACTACCGGGGTGTCGACGTGAAGGGCAAGACGGTGATCGTGCTGGTCAACGACCCCGGCTTCGCCAGCGGCGATCCGAAGCTGTTCCAGGGCCGCACGATGACCTACTACGGCCGCTGGACCTACAAGTACGCCGAGGCCGCGCTGCAGGGGGCGGCGGCCTGCTTCATCGTGCATACCAGCGATGCGGCGGCGGGCTACCCGTTTACCGTGCTGCAGAACAGCGGCAGCGGTCCGCAGCTGAGCCTGCCGTCCCGCGTCGATCCGGCGCCGCGCCTGCCGGTGGCCGGCTGGCTCACCCATGCGGCGGCGACCCGGCTGTTTGCCGCCGCCGGCCTGAACTTCGACCAGCTCGCCGCGGCGGCGGCCAAGCCGGGGTTCAAGCCGGTGCCGCTGCGGGCGACCGCGTCGATCAGCCTGCACAACAAGATCACCCACTTCGAGTCGAAGAACGTGCTGGCGATGGTGCCGGGCAGCGCCAAGCCCGACGAGGTGGTGGTCTACACCGCACACTGGGACCACCTGGGTACCGACCCCTCGCTGAAGGGACACAAGGTCTACAGCGGCGCGATCGACAACGGCACCGGCCTGAGCATGCTGCTGGAGATCGCCGACGCCTTCGCCCACCAGCCAACCCCGCCGCCGCGCAGCGTGCTGTTCTTCATGCCCACGCTGGAGGAGTCCGGCCTGCTCGGTTCGCAATACTATGCGGCGCACCCGGTGTTCCCGCTGGACAAGACGGTGGCGGACATCGCGGTGGATGCCTTGCCCATCATCGGCCGTGCGCGCGACATGACGGTGATCGGCAAGGGCCAGTCGCAACTGGAGGACATGCTGGCCGACGTGCTGAAGACCCAGGGTCGGGTGACCTCGCCGGAGACCACGCCCGAGAACGGCTTCTACTTCCGCTCCGATCATTTCAATTTCGCCCGCGTCGGCGTGCCGGCGATGCTGGTCAGCTCGGGACTGGACTTGCTCCACGGCGGCAAGGCAGCTGGTGACAAGGCGGCGCGGGACTATACCGCCCACCGCTATCACACGCCGAACGACGTGTTCAATCCGCACTGGGATTACTCCGGCATCCTCGAGGACACCCAGGCGCTGTACCAGCTGGGCCAGCAGCTAAGCCAGCCAGGCGTGTGGCCGGCCTGGTACGGCGACAGCCCGTTCCGCGCCAGGCGCGTCAAGATGATGGCGCCGGTGGTCAAGTCGGCAACGGACCCCCTCAAATAAGCGGTTTCACCACCGGGCCGCGAATACCCCGTAGGAGCGCACCCTGGGCGCGATGGCCTTTCGCTTCGATCGGAGCATACGGCCTCGCGCACAGGGTGCGCTCCTACACCGGCGGGCCGGCGTTGTTTCAGGGCCTGGCCGGTGCGTCGAGCCGATCGAAATGGGTGATCGCATTGAGCACCAGCGGATAGCTGCCGATGGTTTCGCCGCGCCACATCGGGTTGCTGGCAAACAGCAGCACGTGGCCCTTGCCGTAGCGGGCATCGACCACGGCGGCACGCTCGGCCATCTCGTCGCCGCCATCGAGCAGGCCGGCGACCAGCAGCTTGTCGGCCTGGGCGAAACGCAGGATGACCTGCGGCCGCTGGCCGACGGGGATCAGCCAGGGGTTGTTGCGCATCTGCTCCACGTTCAATGGCGTGGCCTGCCACGGCTCGGGGTTGGGCAGGGCAGGCGGCAGCTGCGGCGGGCGCGCTTCGGGCGTGTCGGTGTCGTATGGGCCGCCGCGGCCGGTGGGGCGCTGGAAGTCTTTCGCCACCGGTAGCCCCTGGTCGCCGATGGTGAGGTTGGATACGGTGAACGACTGGCCGGCCGCACTGTAGACGGCCAGCTCGTCGCGGGCATAGCCGGCGGCGATCGGGCTTTGACGGTCGACGAACCGGGTCTGCAGCACGCTGCCGACGACCTTGAGCTTGGCGACCGGCGTGACGAACACGCCCGGCGCCATGCCTTCGTCGATCGCGAACCTGGCGGTGTCCTCGGCGGTGACCAGCAGGCCCCCCTCGCGGACGAAGCGCTTGAGGTTGGCCAGACCGGCCTCGCCCAGGCCGGGGCGGATGTCATCGGTGCTGTCGATGCGGCCGATGTTGGGCGTGAGCCGGGTGGTTTTCCACGGCATCGGATTGCCCCACATCGGCATGCCGTCCACGATCTGCTGCGAGCTGACGCCGCCGACCGGGCCGAACAGGATCACGTCGTACTTCGCGCGCAGGTTGCCGATGCGCGCCGCGTCCTGGGTGCTGATGTAGTCGTACTTCACGTGCAACTGGTCCAGCGCCATGCGCCACCAGCCCTCGGTCTGGGTAGCCAGCCAGGTGTGCATCAGCGCGATGCGCGGCATTTTCCCGTCCGGCAGGTCGATCGCGGCCAGACCCCGCGGTACCGTGACGGGCTGGCTGAGCAGGTCCATCGGCGCTTTCAGGATGGCGTTGTCGGTGACGCGCACGACCTGCACGTCGAACAGGTCGCCCATCGACCAGGCGGTGTCGTCGTAGGGATGCTGCTGCGGGTCCTTCGGCGACCAGTACTGGCGGTCGAGCAGGGTATCGGCGATGCGCGAGTAGGGCTGATCCATGCGCACGATGTAGCTGCCGGCGGGGAAGCTGCGCGAGCTGGTGCCGGTGGCCTTGCCGTCGTCGCCTTTCCCGGCCGGTCTCGGCACGTTTACCGTGAGCGGTGCGCTGTTGCGGCTGATCTCCACGTGCTGGCGCTGCAGGATCCGCAGCAACTGCGCCTGCGAACCGCTGCGCGGTTCGTTGGCCGGGAATACGTAGGCGGCCGGGCCGGCCAGCTGCGGTTTCTCGATCGAGCGCTTGCTCTTGAGGTAGAAGTTCTTCAGGAACAACTGGCTGTTGTCGGAAAAGTAATGCAATGCGGTGAGCAGGCCGGTCTGCTCGTAGTTGTTGTTGTCGCGTTGCGACCAGGTCACCACCGGCAGCGGCGGATTCGGCTTGTACCAGGTGCGCGCGTATTCGGCGGGGGTGAGGATGCGCTTGACGGTGTCGGCGCCATCGTTGCCGAAGGTCTCGTAGAGCCGGCTGATGCCGTTGTGCATGGCGGCGATGAACATCAGGTAGCCCGGGCTCCAGGTGTCGAAGTCGCCGTGGGTGAACACGCCGGGCATGCCGAGCTTAGTCATCTCCTGCACGTTGTCCCAGCCCAGCTGCTGCCATTCGCCGGTCAGGATCGGATCGATCCAGGCGTTGTACGGGCCGTCGCCGACGGTGTTGTCGTAGAAGAACGGCACCGATTCGTGCAGGTCGTGCAGCACCTGCGCATGCCAGCCGATATAGGTGTCGGCCACGTTGCGGGTGAGGTCCAGGGTCATCGCCATCGCGTCGCGGTTGTTGTCGTGCGCGACGTAGTGGCCCCAATACATCAGCGGCGGGTAGTTCTCGCCGGGATGGGCCAGGTGCCAGTTGTACAGGTCGACCATGCGGTCGCGGCCGTCCACTTCGACGATCGGCGTGATCAGGGTGATCACGTGCGAACGGATGTGCTTGATGTAGGGCGCGTCGTCCACCGCCAGCCGGTAGGCCAGTTCCATCAGCGCGGTGGGCGCGCCGGTCTCGTTGGAGTGGATGGTGCCGGTGATGTAGTAGACCGGCGTGGACCGGGCGATCAGCCGGTCGGCGGTGGCGTCGTCCATGCCGATGCGGCGCGGGTCGGCGAGCTTGGCCAGGCGCGCCTTGTTCGCATCCAGGTCGGCCAGCAGGCTTTCATCGGCGATCGCCACCGCGATCATCTCGCGCCCTTCCTCGGTCCTGCCGATGCTGAACAGCTTGACCCGCGGACTGGCCGCGGCCAGCGCGCGGAAGTAGCGGTAGACGTCGGCGGAATAGGGCAGGTAGTCCGGCGCGCCGGCGATGTGGCCCAGCACCTTCGCCGGCGTCGGCACGCTGGCCGAGGCGGGCAGGTAGTCGGTCAGCGGCGAGTTGAACGAGGGGGCGGTGGTGTCCTTCAGGATCTGCGCGGTATAGGCCTGGTCGATCGGCTGGGCCGGGTCGCGCGCGTACAGCATCGAACCGTTCGGCGCGGTCGCCGCAAGGGCGCTGACGCTGCCGAGCGCCAGCAGGGCGGTCAGTGAAAGCCGGATGGATGCGTGCATGGTCGATGGTTTCCGGGCAGATGGCAGTGCCACGCACTTTGCCAGAACCGGGCGTCTTGTAGGAGCGCACCCTGTGTGCGAATGCTCCTTGCCTGGGAACGCAAGAGCATTCGCGCACAGGGTGCGCTTCGGGTGGTGAGGGGATCCTCGCACAGGGTGCGCCCCGGCCTGCCTCAATGACCGATGTTGGCTGCGAGGAACTGATCGATCCGGGCGAACAGCTCGGCGATGTTGCCCTCGTTGTAGAACCCGTGCATTTCGTCGGGCTTGTCGATCCACACGTGGGGAATGTGCCGGCTGAGCAGGGCCATGTGCAGGTTGCTGCCCTGGACCGGCGGCACCCGCGTATCCCTGCCGCCGACCACCAGCATCACGTGCGCCTTCAGCCGGTCGAGCTGGTCGATCGGCGAGTGGCTGGCAAGAACTTGGACATCCTCGCCAAGCACCTGTCGCAGATAGTTCTCGCCGTAGGTGGACTGCGGAATGTCGCCACGCTTGTACATCAGCGCCAGGTCGTAGACGCCAACGTAGCCAATCGCGCACTTGTACAGGTCCGGTTCCTTCACGGCACCCTCGAGCGCGGCGTAGCCGCCATAGCTGCCTCCGAAGATGCATATCCGTTGCGGGTCGGCGATACCCTGCGCGATGGCCCAGCGAGTGGCGTCGGTAACGTCATCCTGCATCTTGCCGCCCCATTCGCCCCAGCCCATTTTCTCGAAGTCGTAACCATAGCCTCCCGAGCCGCGGTAGTTCACCTGCAGCACGGCATAGCCACGCGTGGCCATCGCCTGCACGTAGGGGTCGAAATCCCAGCGATCTCGGATGCCATAGGGACCGCCGTGCACGAAAACCACCACTGGCAGTCGCTTGGTTCCCTCTTTGCCTGGTGGGTAGCTCACGTAACCATGCAATTTCAGACCATCGCGCGCCGCGAAATCGAACGGCTGCTTGCTGGCCATCTGCTCGGGGTTGATCCACGACTTCCGCGCCAGCAGGGGCGTGGCCTTTTTGGTGGTTGCGTCGTACAGGTAGAAGGTGCCCGGGTCCGCGTCGGCCTGCACCAGCACCACACTGAGTTGTCCGTCGCGGGTGCCGGATACAAAACGCACGCTTTCGCCGGGAAACAGCTTCATCAGGGCGATCAAGGTTTCATCGGATGCCTGGTGCCCATTGAAAAGCGCCATTCCTGGCCGGCCATCCATGAAACCGACGCCGATGATCTCCTCATCGGCCTGGCCGAAGAGAAGACCGTCCGGTTCGACATTTTGATTGTTCCAGATCGTGTTCAAGGTGTTGTTCACTGGATCCCACTTGCACACGCCGAAGCCTCCCTGTGTTGCTGGGCAACGGAAATACGCCTCGCTGTCATCGCGACTGAAGGCAATCGGGAAGGATCGGTCGTCGCTGGCCTTCTGCATCAACTGCCAGCCGTCGCCACGCAGTGGATGCTGATATACCTTTGCTTCGCCATTGACATCCACGCCATAGGCGAAGCGGATATTGCCGTGGTGATCAGCGACGAATTGCGCATAGCGCAAGGGAGAGACGATGACGCGGACCTTGTCGCCGTTACGCACATCCATCCTGTAGGCGGCGGGCATGGTGCCTTCCATATTCGTTCCGCCCCATGACTTGATCGACACCAGCACGTGGTCGGGATCGTTCGGCAAGATGGCGATGAGGCTTGCCTGACCGAACTCGGCGGTCGCCTGGCTGATATGCGAGCCCGTGACCATGCCGTTGCGGCGATAGCCGTACAGGGTCTGCGCACCGCTGCCATCGGCGTTGACCGCAAAGATCTCGCCGGTGGCCAGCGGCGCGTCGTAGCCACCCACGCGTTCACCCACCGAATAGAGCACGCGCGTGGATGAAACCCAGTCGAAGTCGGTGACATCGTCCTTGGTCCGTGGGCGCACGATGGTGCCTTTCTTGTCGGACAGATGGATCAAGGCCAGCACCGTTTGCCCGTCGACCACGGCGGTGGCTGCCAGATACTGGCCGTCCGGCGAAATCTTCACATCCTTGTATTGGTCATGTCTGGCCAGATCGGCGAAAGGGACTGGTGCCCCCTGCGCAGCGAAGCCAACACAAAGCAATACCAACGCGATCACATGGCGCCATTTCATGAGCATGTCTCCCCTGTTTCCCCTGGCGGCACGCTGCGAACGTCCGCATCCCCCCCCGCGCTTTATAGCAGCGTCGTCGAGGCGGCGCGAGCCCATCGCGGTCGGCGCCGATGCCGCGTCGCCTCTCGTACGGTGGCGTGCCGCCCGGCGCCCACCGCGTGGCGGCCGGTATCCGGCGCGGGGCATGGTTGGAGCACGGCCGGAACCGGTTTCATGGCGCCGCGCATGTCGATGCTTGCGACTGCAACTGGCCGGGCGGGGCGTCGATGGGTGGGCACGACCGTGGTGTCGCTGGTGGCGGCGGCGTCTGCGCATCCATCGCCGGGTCCGCGGCATCGGTCGTGCCGATCACGATTTTCTGTTCAAAGAGTTTGTTTGTATCGATGTCGCTGTACGTCAGAATGTACTTTCCTGGCCGAAGATAGAGTTCGCTGCCAACCACCATCTGCCCGTTTACCACGTGTTCGTCGGGAACGGCATTCAGCGGAATCACGTCCAGCACCAGCCGGTCGGCCGCGATCGAGTTGGCACCCTCGTCGGCGTAGCGTGCCTGGATCAGGCACGGGAATGTCCGCTGGCACCGCTCGGCGTCGACGAAATAGGGTTTGCGCAGTCCTCCCAGATCGAGCCAGGTAGGGCGCCCCCTGTTCAATTGCTGCGGCGGGAAAAACACGCTGACGTCATAGCCTGGGCGCAATGACCAGGGTTTGCCGTTCTTGTCCAGGAACACGATGGGCTGCGCAGGGTGCAGCTTGCGCATGACCGCGCCATAGTAGGGGTGATCGTCGGCGGCAGAGGGGTGTGCATACAGCATGGTCTGCTCCACGCTCAGCGGATCGATGCCGCTGATTTTCTGCAGATGCTCGGCCATGCTTGATCCGCCCAGGAAGGTGCCTGACTTCTGGATGTGGGCATAGCCGGCGTTGACCACCAGTCGCGCGTCGGGGTGGTTCCTGAACACCTGGCGGTAGATGTTGCGTGCTTGTTCCGCCTCACGCGCATCGCCCGTCGCATTCGACTCGGCCTCGTAGGCGATCACCTTGAATCCGAGCTTGAGTGCCGTACGTACCATCTCGGCATAGATCGGTTCCTCGGTGTAGAAGCCGCTGCCCGCCACCGGATAGCCGCGGGCCTGCAGGCCGGTGTCCGTCTGGTAAAGGGTTTCGGAAGCGAAGTAATTGAAGCCCTCGGCGCGGAGCCGGCTCAGCAGTTGCACCGTCAGCGTGCGCGTCAGCGGCACGTTGTGTGCCTCGTTGAAGAACACCGCCCGGTAGTGGCGCGCCAGTTCGGGGATGGCGTCGAGCGCATTGCGCGCACGGAAGCCGCCGACCGACAGCGGCGATGGGCGGTCGTCGGGAAGCGCCTGCTGTTTGATCGAGAAACTGGCGGCGGCATCGGGATAGTCGCCGATGAACGTCTGATACCAGCTCAGGTACTGACCGAAGATGAGGCGAAAGGCGGTCTCCTTGTTGCCGGCATAGGCATAGCGCATGACCTGGTACTGGGCCAGCAAACCCTTGTGGGTATTGGCCTCCCGCATGATCCGCTCGGACTTGTCGACCGCTGCGATCTGCTGCTCCTGCCATTGTTCCGCCGTCTGGGCGTGAGGTGGCGCGCCAGGCGCGGCAAGCAGCAGGGCGGATCCCAGGACCATCAGTCGCAGACGCGGGAACATCGCTTGCTCCAGTGAGGCTGGCGGGAGGTCGACGGCTGTTTTACCAGCTCAGGCAGCTGCTGTCGCGGTGGCCAGCCGACGGCTTCTCCGTGCAGCATGCGACAGGACAACGCCGCGGCGCCCTGTGCCATGCGGCACAGGAAAACCCATGGCGCGCAGGAGCAGAATCGACGCTTCTGCCACCGGAGAGCCGATCATGCATCCACGGTCCGTGTCCTTATCCCTCGCACTTGCTCTTGCGCTCGCGCTGCCAGCCGTGGCCGCGCCCCCCAAGCCCCATCCGGCCGGTGCCGCGCTCGCCGGCGCGGTGCAAAGGGGGGTGGACGATCCGGCGCGTGCTGCGGACAAGGCCGACGACGCCCGGCGCAAGGTGGTGCAGGTGATGACCTTCGCCGAGGTCAAGCCCGGCCAGAAGGTGCTCGAGCTGGTGCCAGGCAGCGGCTACTGGACGCGGGTATTCAGTGCCATCGTCGGGCCGCAGGGGCATGTCTACACCGTCTGGCCGGACGAGATGGCCAAGTATTCGGCGAAGAGTCTGGCCACCTGGCGGCAGCTGGTGGCCACGCCGCATTACGCCAACGTCAGCCTGTTGCAGCAGCCGGCGGCACAGTTGAGTGCGCCGGTGCCGGTGGACCTGGTGTTCACCTCGCAGAACTACCACGACTACCACGACCCCTTCATGGGGCCGGTGGACATGGCCAGGTTCGACCGGCGGGTCTATGACGCGCTCAAGCCCGGCGGCCTGTTCGTGGTGATCGACCATGTGGCCCCGGCCGGCTCCGGCCTGGCCGACACCAACACCCTGCACCGCATCGACCCGGCGGTGGTGAAGCGGGAGGTCGAGGCGGCCGGTTTCGTTTTCGACGGTGCCAGCGGGGCGCTGCGCAACCCGGCCGATCCGCATGACATCAAGGTCTTCGACAAGGCGATACGTGGCCATACCGATCAGTTCATCTACCGGTTCCGCAAGCCGGCCCGGCAGGAAGACGGGCGCTAGGCCCGCCCGGATACTTGAACGAGCCCATGCCCATGTGGACCGCCATCACCCGTGAAGTCAGTCCCGCGCTGGCGGCCTGCGAGCTTTCCTACATCCCGCGCGAGCCCATCGACGTGCCGCTGGCGCGCGCGCAGCACCACGCCTATCGGCAGGCGCTGCTCGACCACGGATGCACGGTGCTGTGCCTGCCGGCCGAGCCCGGGCTGGCCGATTCGGTGTTCGTCGAGGACGTGGCCATCGTGCTGGACGAAATCGGCATCCTCACCCGTCCGGGCGCCGCGTCGCGGCGAGCCGAGGTGGCCAGCGTGGCCCGCGCATTGGGCCACTACCGGCCGCTGCGGGCGATCGAGGCGCCGGCCACGATCGATGGTGGCGACGTATTGCGCATCGGGCGCATGCTTTACGTCGGCGAGTCGGCGCGCAGCAATGCGGCGGGCATTGCGCAACTGGGCGAGTTGCTGGCCGTTCACGGCTACGTGGTCGAGGGCGTGACGACCCGCGGCTGCCTGCACCTGAAGTCGGCGGTGACGGCGCTGGCGGAGGACACCGTGCTGCTGCAGCCGGCCTGGGTCGATCGCCGCCGCTTCGAGCGGTACCGCATCGTGGAGATCGACCCGGCCGAACCGCATGCGGCGAACGTGCTGCGGGTGGGCGACCAACTGATCATGCCGGCCAGTTTTCCGCGCACCCGGCAGCGGCTGCTGGACGCGGGCTTCGAGGTCACCGCGGTGGACGTTTCCGAATTGCAGAAGGCGGAAGGCGCGGTGACCTGCTGCAGCCTGGTATTCCGGGTCGACTAGGAGCGTGGGCCGCCGGGTCGAACGGGTGGGTTATTGCCCGGGCATCGGTGCGGTGGAACTCAGGATGCCTTGCTCATCGAGAAATTGTGGCGCAGTTCGAGCTGGCACCGCTCCAGCTGCGGCGGCGTGAAGAAGCCCGGGATCGCGTCGTCGAGGTCGATTTCATCGGGGATCCGGTCGTGGTCGCGCAGCAGCTGGGCCATCGCCAGCAGGTCGGATACGTACAGGACCCTGCCCAGGGAGGAAGCGATCTCGCCCGCGGGCCGCAGGCCGTCCTCCATGGCCTCCGTCACGTTGGCCGGCAGCTCCCAATGCCGTGCCGCCTGCAGCGACAGCTGGGCGGCCAGCTGCTCGCAGGCGACGAGGAAGCCCGCGGATACCGGCACATGCACCGTGGGCATCAGCTTGCCTAGCAGGCGCACCACGGCACCGGTGCCGGTACGGCTGGTGATGCCGGCAAGGTAGGCCTCGAACACATCGCAGCCGCTGACCTTGCCGAGCATGGCGCAGGCATGCGCGCAGCGCTCGGCATGCTCCCACAGGCGGATGCCCGCGGAGGGCGCGATGCCTCCCGCATTGGCCTGCAGCAGCGGTTTCATGACGTGCTGGGTCAGCACCTGGCGCAGTCCGTCGTGACCGAGCAGCACCACCGCCTGGCGCAGGCTGTTGATGGGTTGTACCGACCGGTAATAGACGCTGCTGGTTACCCGCATGACTTCGCCGACCATCAGCGGGTCGCGCCCGACCAGCTTGGCCAACTGGTCGCCGGCGGCATCCTCGTTCTTGAGCGTGCGCAGCAGTTGCGGCAGCACGCTCGGCAGGCGCGGCAGGCTGCTCATGTCGAACCGCAGGCTCAGTTGCTTCAGCCTCTTCAGCATCGCCTGCTCGGCGGGGCTGAGCTCGTCGACCTTGCGTTCGGGCAGACCTAGCACGAAGCGGTTGAAGCGGTCGCCGATCTCCTGCCGGGACAGTGCCGGCAGCGCGATCTCGTCCGGCACCGCCACTTCGGCGGCACGTGCCGGCCGGGTCGTTGCCACGGCACGGGGCGGTGCGCGATGTGCAGCCGCAGTCGAGCTGCCAAAGATGCGCCGCCACATGCTGGCCATAGGGTGGTTCCTTTCCTGCGCGCGTCAATTCCGCGTCGTCTGCCGCTTATCGGCGGCTGTCCGGGAAAATGTAGCGGCGATGCGGGACGCGGGCGGGCGACGCGCGGCAGGAGCCATGGCGAGTTCTTCGCGATGCCATGGCGGCGCCGCGCTCGACGGCCCGACCGGCGCGCCCGGTGCATGGCGGGCGCGACCGGGGGCCGGCAAGGTTCATGCGGTCACTTGCTGTTCTTCTTTTCCTGCTTGGCCGCTCTCTTTTCCTTCATCGTCTTGGCCGGCTTTTTCTTTTCGCTTTTCTTTGAATCCATACCCTTGCTCATCATCTTCTCCCTGGATGTATTGGTGGCTTGAAGCTTATGACCTGCGCTCGCCTGCCGCCAGCGGTTCGGCGGCCGCCCTCAGATTCGTTCCCGCGGGCCAAGGTGGCGCCACTGGCCCGCGGGCAGCTTCGACAGCGGAATCCGGCCGACCCGCAGGCACTTGAGCGCCAGCACCTGCAGCCCGACCGCTTCGCACATCGGCGTGATCTGGCTTGCCTGCAGGCGCTTGAAGGCAAAGCGGAGCCGCCGTTCGCTCTGCCAGCTGACCTTGATCGGCGGCATCGCGTAGTTGTTGAAACGCAGGCCGTGGTTGAGCAGGGCCAGGCCGGCGGGCGCCAGCTCGCCGCTGACGTCGACCAGATACTCCTGCTCGACCTGGTCGATGTCGTCGGTCAGCTTGCGGGTGACCCGCCAGTCCTGGGTGAAAACCAGCAGGCCGCTGGCTTCCCTGGCCAGCGCCAGCGGCGAGCCCAGCCGTTGCAGGTGGCGCCGCAGCGGCCGCACCCCGGAGTCGTCGCCGGCCCATTGCGTGTCCGCGCTGACCAGGGCGCTGGCCGGGTTGGCGCCAGCGCCGCTGTCGTAGCCGACCGGCTTGTGCAGGATCAGGGTCGCCGGCTCGGCGGCAACCGGCCTGGCAGCGGGGTCGAGTTCCACCGTCTGGGTGTCGACCATGAACTGGGGCTGTTCCACCACGACGCCGTCGACGCGCACCCAGCCGCCTTCGATGTATTGCTCGGCCTCGCGCCGGGAACACCGGGTCAGTGCGACGACGCGCTTGGCGAGGCGGACCGGTGCGGTCATCTGGGGCTGCCGTCGGAGAAGAAGGTGCATTGTAGGCCCTGCCGAGGTCGCGGCTGCGCGGCTGGCTGCAGCGTTGCGCTGGCGGCGGCAGGGGTGGTCCGGTGGGTCGATGGCGCGGCGCGCGCGGGAAACGACCGGCGCCCCCCGTCGATCGGCCATAATGGGCGCCATTCCATGATGTTGAAGCCATTCCGCGCATGAAGACACCCAAGGGCCTGCAGGATCTGATCGACGAAGGGGTGATCGATCAGGTGCTGCGACCGCTGAAAAGCGGCAAGGAAGCGTCGGTCTACGTCGTCCGTTCGGGTGACGATATTCGTTGCGCGAAGGTATACAAGGACATGGCGCAGCGCAGTTTCCAGGCGCGCGTGCAGTACCAGGAGGGGCGCAAGGTGCGCGGCAGCCGGCAGGCGCGTGCGATGGGCAAGGCGAGCAAGTTCGGTCGCAAGGAAGCCGAGGCGGCGTGGAAGAACGCCGAGGTCGATGCCCTGTACCAGCTCACCGCGGCCGGCGTGCGGGTACCCAGGCCCTATGGCTATTTCAGCGGCGTGCTGGTGATGGAGCTGGTCACCGACGCCGAGGGCTACTCCGCGCCGCGCCTCGGCGAGGTGGAGCTGTCGGCCGACACCGCCCGCGAGTACCACCGCTTCCTGATGCAGCAGGTGGCGCGCATGCTCTGCGTGGGGCTGATCCACGGCGATCTGTCCGAATACAACGTGCTGGTGGGGCCGGACGGCCCGGTGATCATCGACCTGCCGCAGGCCGTCAGCGCGTCGGGCAACAACAACGCGCGCACCATGCTGCGACGCGACGTGGGCAATATCAGCATCAGCCTGTCGCGCTTCGCGCCGGAGTTGCTGGATACGCACTACGGCGAAGAGATGTGGGCGCTGTACGAGCTGGGCGAGCTGCACCCGGACACCCGGCTCACCGGCCATTTCGAGTTCGACCAGCGCATCGCCGATGTCGACAGCGTGATGCAGTCGATCATCGACGCGCGCGAGGAGGCGATGATCCGCCAGCAGGGCCGCGAAGAGGCGGCACGCGCCGATTTGTAGGAGCGGCGCTACCTGGCGTCCAGCAGCTCCACCTCGAAGACCAGCGACGCATTGGGCGGGATGTCGTCGCCGGCGCCGTCGGCACCGTAGCCCAGTGCCGCGGGAATCAGCAGCGTGCGCGTGCCGCCCACGCGCATGCCGGCGATGCCCTGGTCCCAGCCGTCGATGACGTGGCCGGCGCCGAGGGTGAAGGAGAACGCCTCGCCGTGGTCGCGCGAGCTGTCGAATTTCCTGCCGCGCTTGTCCTTGGCTTGTTCGTCGTAAAGCCAGCCGGTGTATTGCACGGTGACCTTCATGCCGGCCTTGGCCTCGATGCCGGTGCCGACTTTCTGGTCGATCACGGTGAGCTTGTCCACGCTGCCGGTGGCCTGGGCGGGCGGTGCCGCGGTGCAGGCGGCGAGGGCGAACAGGGTGAGCAGGGACAGCAGCCAGCGCATGGCGGGACTCCGTGGGGGTTGACGCGGGTCGGGGATTATCCGGCAAAGCGCCGGCTGGGTGGTGGAGCGTGGATCAGGGCGACGCGCTCGCGGCGCTGCGGTGCTCGTGCCGCGCCGCCTGCCACACTTCGCGCGCGGCGTCCGCGTTCATCAGCATGATGCCCGCGCCGATCACCACGTCAGGCCACACCGACGGCACGACGGCGGTGAGGATGCCGGCCAGCACGATGGCGATATTGGCCAGCACGTCGTTGCGTGCCGACAGGAACGCCGCCCGCGTCAGGCTGCCGCGGTGGTGCCGGTAGCGCATCAGCAGGAGCGCGCAGCCGAAGTTGACGGCCAGTGCGCCCAGGCCGGTCAGGCTCAACGGCACGGCGGCCGGCGGCACCGGCAGCTGCAGCTTGCCCCACAGCACCCACAGCGTGGCGAGCGCCGGCACCAGCAGGACCGCGGAAAGCCCCATGCCCACCCGTGCCCGCGCCCGCAGGGTCCAGCCAAGCGCCAGCAGGATCAACAGGTTGACGGCGGCATCCTCGAGGAAATCCACGCTGTCGGCGAACAGCGAGACCGAGCCTATCGCCAGGGCGACGGCAAACTCGATGCCGAAGTAGCCTAGGTTGAGCAGCGCCACGATCGCCACGATCCGGCGCAGCGGGCGGTCGTCGGCGGGCGCGTCGGTCGGCACGCGGTCAGCTCACCAGTTCCGCGGCCGCCATCCGCCGCCGCGGATCGACGGCTACCGCGTCGGTGTCGTTCATCAGTTGCAGCTGGCCATCCTGGATCAGGCACTGCAGCCGCATGCCACGCTGCAGCAGGGCGACCAGTGCGTCGACACTATGGCCGGGAAGGTCGAGCACGGTGAGGTTCCGGTGGCGCGCCAGCGTGGCGCCCACCTTGTTCCACCACAGTTCGGCGACATGGCCGCCGTAGTTGATCACCACCACCTGGCGCGAACGGCCGCAGGCCTTGCGGATGCGGCTCTCGTCCGGCTGGCCCAGCTCGATCCACAGCTCGATCTCGTCGGTATAGTCCTTCCGCCACAGCGCCGGCTCATCCTCGTCGCTGATGCCCTTGCCGAACTCCAGCCGCTCCTGCGCATGCAGCGCGAACGCCAGCAGGCGCACCATCAGCCGCTCCTCGGTTTCCGAGGGGTGGCGGGCCAGGGTCAGCGCATGGGTGGCGTAGTAGTGCCGATCCATGTCGCTGATCTGCAGTTCGACTTTGTAGATGGTGGAGTTCAGTGCCATGGGCCTGCCGGGAGACAACAGCCGGCTATTGTACGCGCTGGGCCGGCCCGGCGGCGGCCGACGCCTTAGACTGGGCCGGCCATGACGCCGCCTCTCCGCCGGGACAGCCACGCCAGCACCGTGCATTTGCCGCCCGGCGAGTGGTCCTGCGTGCTCGACGCGCTGTGCGCCCGCTTCCCCGCGATCGGGCGGGCGCAGTGGCTGGACCGGATCGCCCGCCAGCGCGTGCTCGACGCGCAGGGCGTGCCGATCACCGCCACCACGCCGTATCGGGCAGGCCTGCGCATCCACTATTACCGCGAGGTGGCGAATGAGGCGCCGATCCCGGTCGGCGAGACCTTGCTGCATGTGGACGAGCACCTGGTGGTGGCGGACAAGCCGCACTTCCTGCCGGTGACCCCGGCGGGCGGCTTCGTCGAGCAGAGCCTGCTGCGGCGCCTGGCCCGTCGGCTGGGCAACCCCGAGCTGGTGCCGCTGCACCGGATCGATCGCGCCACCGCCGGCCTGGTGCTGTTCTCGGCGCATCCGGCGAGCCGCTCCGCGTACCAGGCGCTGTTTCGCGAGCGCCGGATCGACAAGCGCTACGAGGCGCTGGCCGCGCCCTTGCCGCAGCTGGCCTTTCCGCTGCTGCGCCGTTCCCGCATCGTCACCGGCGAGCCGTTCTTCCGCATGGCCGAGGTCGAGGGTGAGCCGAACAGCGAGACGCGCATCGAGCTGATCGGGCAGCGCGCCGGCTGCTGGCACTATGCGCTGTATCCGCTGACCGGGCGCAAGCACCAGTTGCGGGTGCACATGGCCGCGCTGGGCGCGGCGATCCTGCACGACACCACCTACCCGCAGCTGGCCGGGCAGGCGCCCGACGACCATCAGCGCCCGCTGAAACTGCTGGCCCAGTCGCTGGCCTTCACCGACCCCTTGTCGGGCCTGCCTCGGCGCTTCGCGAGCCGCCTGTGGCTGTAGCCGGCACGCCCGCGCCGGTCGCGGGCATACCCGCCGGCCGCCCATCCAAGCTATCTTCCGCAGCAGCATTCATCGGGGGAGAGTGATTCGTGAGCCAGACAAGCCTGTCCAGCGCCATGCCGCGCTCGGAGTTGACGGTACGCGGGGTGGTCATCGGCATCGTGATCACCCTGGTGTTCACCGCCGCCAACGTGTTTTTCGGCCTCAAGGCCGGCCTTACCTTCGCCACCTCGATCCCGGCGGCGGTGATCTCGATGGCGATCCTGCGGGGCTTCAAGGACTCCAGCATCCAGGAAAACAACATCGTGCAGACCATCGCCTCCTCGGCGGGCACGTTGTCGGCGATCATCTTCGTGTTGCCGGGCCTGGTGATGATTGGCTGGTGGAGCGGTTTTCCGTACTGGGTCACCTTCGGCATCTGCGCCACCGGCGGCATCCTCGGGGTGATGTACACGATCCCGCTGCGGCGCGCCCTGGTCAGCGACTCCGACCTGCCTTATCCGGAGGGCGTGGCCTGCGCCGAGGTGCTGAAGGTCGGCGGCGGCGACGATTCCGAGTCCAGCGCGGAGGAGAGCAGCCGCGACGGCCTGCTGGCGGTACTGGCCGGCACCGTGGTGTCGGCGGTATTCGCGGTGATGGTGGCGACGCGGGTGTTTGCCAGCGACGTGGTGCAGTATTTCCGCATCGGCGATCGCGGCGCGGCCAGCGGCTACGATTTTGCCTTGTCCTTCGCCCTGCTGGCGGTCGGCCACCTGGTGGGCCTGTGGGTGGGCATCGCGATGCTGCTAGGCGCGGCAATCGCCTGGGGTTGGGCGGTGCCGCATTACACCTTGCTGGCTGCCGCCGGCGGTGCCGCCGCCGACGTGGCGCAGGCGGCGTGGAGCACCAAGGTACGATTTCTCGGCGCCGGCACCATCGGCGTGGCGGCGATCTGGACCCTGGCCAAGCTGGTCAAGCCGGTGATCAGCGGGCTGAGCTCGGCGATGGCCGCCTCGCGCGTGCGCAAGTCCGGCCAGGCCGCGAGCCTGCCGCGCACCGAACAGGACATGCCGATCGGCATCGTCGGCCTGATCAGCCTGGTCTGCCTGGCGCCGATCGCCTGGTTGCTCGGTGACTTCGGCATCGCCACCGGCCTCGGTGCGCACCTGTGGCTGCTGCTCGTCGGCGGCCTGCTGTTCGTGGTGGTCATGGGCTTTCTGGTATCCGCCGTGTGCGGCTACATGGCCGGCCTGATCGGTTCCTCCAACAGTCCGCTGTCGGGCGTGGGCATCCTGGTGGTGATCATCGCCGCGCTGCTGCTGGTGCTGAGCGTGCAGGCGCAGTTGCCGGTCAGCGCCGGCAAGGGGCTGGTGGCGTTCGCCTTGTTCGCGACCTCGGTGGTGTTCGCGGTGGCGACCATTGCCAACAACAACCTGCAGGACCTGAAGACGGGCCAGCTGGTCGACGCCACGCCATGGAAGCAGCAGGTGGCGCTGGTGATCGGCGTGCTGGTGGGCGCGGCGGTGATTCCGCCGGTGCTGGATCTGCTCAATCAGGCCTACGGTTTCGCCGGCATGCCCGGGGTCGATCCGGCGCGCGCGCTGGCCGCCCCGCAGGCGGGCCTGATCTCGGCGCTGGCGCAGGGCGTGATCCAGGGCAATATCGACTGGAGCCTGATCTTCCTGGGCGCCGGCATCGGCGTGGCGCTGATCGTGCTGGACGCGCTGCTGGGCCGGTTCAGCAAGTCGGCCTCGCTGCCGCCGCTGGCAGTGGGGCTGGGCATCTACCTGCCGACCTCCACCACCTTGATGATCGTCGTCGGCGCGGTGGTCGGCTGGTATTTCGACAGGCGCGCCGACCGCTCGGCCAGGCCCGAGGCGACCAAGCAGCTCGGCGTCCTGCTGGCGTCGGGCATGATCGTCGGCGAGAGCATCATCGGCGTGCTGATCGCGGCCGTCGTGGTGTTCTCCGGCAAGGAGGCGCCACTGGCCCTGGTCGGCGCGGATTTCGGCGGCAAGGCCATCTGGATCGGCAGCGTCGCCTTCGTGGCGGTCAACACCGCGCTGTACCTGTGGGCGGCCCGGCGCGGGCGCGGTCCCACGGCGGCCTGAGCCGGTGGTCCGGCGTCGGTGACGGGCGCCGCCGACCGCGTCGCGCCGGCGCGGCGGCGGGCTTTTGGTGGTTGTGGCCGGGGCAGGCCTTAGACTAGGCGGCCCCAATGGGAGTTTTGCGTCGCGTGGAGCAGGAAAAAGTCGAACTGTTGCCCGTTGCCGAGGGCGTGCTGGCGCCGGCAAGCCAGCGCATGGCGGTAGTGCGTCGTCTGGCTGGCCCGTTGCTGTCGGTCGGCATGCTGTGCCTGGCGTTGTGGGCGCTGCACCTGCTGGCGCGGGAGGTGAACTACCACCAGGTACGCGTGTACGTGCACAGCATCTCGCATGCGCGCGTGCTGCTGGCGGCGCTGTTCACCCTGCTTGGCTACGCGGTGATGACCTTGTACGACCGCTTCGCGCTGGCCTCGATCGGGCATCCGCTGTCATGGCGACGGGTCACCATGATCTCGTTCATCAGCTATGCCTTCAGCAATGCGGTGGGCATGTCGCTGCTGGTGTCCGGCTCGATCCGCTATCGCTTCTATATCCAGAATGGGCTGAGCACCGGCGAAGTGGCGCGGGTGGTGCTGTTCTGCACGGTCAGCTTCTGGCTGGGCCTGCTGGCGCTCACCGGAGCGACCCTGATCCTGGTTCCGCTGCCGCCGGGCCTGCCGCTGGCGGGCTTGAGCGTGCCGCTGGGGGTGCTGCTGCTGGCGATACCGCTGGCCTGGTTCGCGCTCAGCGCGGTGCGCCGTTCGCTGCACCTGTGGCGCTGGCGCGTCGGGCTGCCCACCCCGGCCACGGCGCTGCGCCAGATCCTGGTCGGGGCGCTGGACTGGGGCCTGGCCGCGGCGGTGCTGTACGTGCTGATGCCCGACCAGCTCAACAACGGTTTCGGGCACTTCCTGGCGATCTTCGTGATCGCGCAGATCATCGGCCTGATCAGCCACGTGCCGGGCGGCCTGGGCGTGTTCGAGGCGGTGATGCTGGCGGGCTTCGGCGCCACCGACAACGCGGCGCTGACCGCACCCATCCTCGGTGCGCTGGTCACCTTCCGGGTGATCTATTACCTGCTGCCGCTGTGCACGGCCACGGTGCTGGTACTGCAGCGGGAGGCGCGCGGGCTGCGCCAGAAATCGCTGCTGGCGCCATGGTTCACCGGCCTGCTGCCGTCGTTCTTCGCCGGGCTGACCCTGGTCTCCGGCGCCGTGCTGCTGTTCTCCGGCGCCACCCGCGCGCTGCCGGTGCGCATGGCGATCCTCAGGGAGGTGCTGCCGTTGTCGGTGCTGGAGGTCTCGCACCTGCTGGCCAGCGTGATCGGCATGCTGCTGCTGATCCTGGCGCGCGGCCTGCAACGGCGACTGGACGCGGCGTACTGGCTGACCCTGATCCTGCTGCTGGCCGGCGCCGTGTTCTCGCTGCTCAAGGGCATCGACTACGAAGAGGCGACCCTGCTGACTCTGCTGGCGATGGCGCTGGCGCCGGCGCACCGGCTGTTCTACCGGCGTGCCTCGCTGTTCAGTACCTCGTTCACGCTGGGCTGGATCGTGGCGATCCTCGCCGTGCTCGGCTGTGCCGCCTGGCTGGTGTTCTTCAGCTACAAGCATGTCGAGTACAGCAACGACCTGTGGTGGCAGTTCAGCTTCCATCACGGGGGCGCGCCACGGGCGTTGCGCGCACTGGTGGCGGCCGCGGCGGCGGGCATGCTGTTTGCCCTGGGCAGCCTGATCCGCCCGCAGAAGCTGCATCGCGAACCGCCGAGCGAGGCCGAGCTGATGCTGGCGTTGCCTTTGATCAAGCAGTTTCCCTCGGCGCAGGCGCACCTGGCGCTGGTCGGCGACAAGACCCTGCTGTTCGGCGCCGAGCGCAAGGCCTTCCTGATGTTCGACACGGTCGGACGCAGCTGGGTGGCGATGGGCGGGCCGGTGGGTACCGAAGCCGAGGCGCGGCGCGAACTGGTGTGGACCTTCCTCGAGCAATGCGAACGCGCGGGCGGCTGGCCGGTGTTCTACCAGGTCAGTCCGGCCGACGTGGACATCTACCTGGAAGTCGGCCTGAACCTGCTCAAGGTGGGTGAGGAGGCGCGCGTGCGGCTGGCCGGCTTCAACCTCGACGGCAAGTCGAAAAAAGTGCTGCGTAACACGGTCAACAAGCTCAGCCGCGATGGCCTGCGGCTGGAGATCGTGCCGGCCGAAGGGGTGGCGGCGCTGCTGCCCCGGCTGAAGGTGATTTCCGACGCATGGCTGCGCGACAAGAACGTGCGCGAGAAACGCTTCTCGCTGGGGTCGTTCGACCCCGCCTACCTGGTACGCACGCCGATGGCGGTGGTATGGCAGGGCGACCAGGCGGTGGCCTTCGCCAACATGTTCCTCAACGACACCCACGCCGAAGCCTCGGTGGACCTGATGCGGCACCTGCCGGGCAGCCCCAACGGCATCATGGATTACCTGTTCGTGGAACTGATGCTGTGGTCGCGCGAGCAGGGCTACGCCTGGTTCAACCTCGGCATGGCGCCGCTGGCCGGGCTGCAGAGCCGGGGGCAGTCGCCGCTCTGGAACCGCTTCGGCGCGATGGTGTTCGGCCGCGGCGAGCGTTTCTACAATTTCCGTGGCCTGCAGCGCTACAAGGACAAGTTCGATCCGGAGTGGGAGCCGCGCTACATGGCCGTACCCCGCGGCATCGCCTTGCCGATGATCCTGACCAATGTGGCCAGCCTTATTTCGGGCGGCCTGAGTGGAGTCGCGCGTCGATGAACCGATCAAGCAAAATCACCCTCGTCATCGCCGGCTTGTGCCTGCTTGGCCTGCTGCTGATCTGGAACCCGTTCACCAGGGTCAGCCTGAAAAATGCCACGGTGCTGTTGCCGGTCAGCCCGGCGGCGCCCCCGCCGCCGGCGGGCAAGGACGACGTGATGGCCATCATCTACTCCGGCGACGGTGGCTGGGCCGATCTCGACCGCCGTCTCGGCGTCGCCTTCAGCGACCGCGGCATTCCGGTGCTCGGCATCAACACCTTCAAGTACTACTGGCGCGAGCGCTCGCCGGACGAGTCCGCGCGCGAGCTCGACGCGTTGATGACCCACTACAGCGCGGCCTGGGGCAAGCCGCGGATCTGGCTGATCGGCTTCTCCTTCGGCGCCGACGTGCTGCCGACCATCGTCGACAAGCTGAGCCCGCAGAACCGCGCGCGGATCACCCAGATGGTGCTGCTCTCGCCCAGCCGGGATGTCACCTTCGAGATCGAACTGCAGGGCTACATGATCAAGCAGGGGTGGTTCAAGCAGCACCTCAAGACCCTGCTCGAACACATCAACCCGATCCGCCGCTACGACGCGCAGCCGCCGATCGAGGCGCTCAACCAGCAACCGCCGGTGATCTGCTACTACGGCATCGACGATGCCGACGACAGCGCCTGCACCGATCCGCGCCTGCCGAAATGGGTCACCGTGCACGCCAAGAAGGGCGACCACCATTTCGACGGCGGCTACCAGCCGCTGGCGCTGCAGATGCTGGCGGAACTGCCGGCGGCGCCGAAGGCAACCGTCGCCGCGCACTGAATCGCCGGCGAGCGCGCCTGCAGTCGGCGACAGCCCACTACAATGGCGCCCTCGCCTTGCCATTGAAGACACGATGTGACGGCTGCCGGTATTTTTGCGGCGGCGCCTGATTCGGCGCTGGCCGCGTTGTTTGTGCCTTTCGAGACTTCCGGGCTGGCCTTGCCGGCGGATCGGCGCGTGCTGTTCCTGCGCGCGCGCGCAGGGGTGCGGCTGCGCGAGATGGCGCAGCCGGGCTGGCTGTGCGAGCAGGGCTTCATGCCGTTCGCGGACGAGCTGGCGCGCAACGGCCTGCGCGTCGGCGAGCCGGCGCCGGGGGAACGGTTTTCACTGGTGCTGGTGTTGCCGCCGCGACAGCGCGACGAGGCGCGGGCGCTGTTTGCGCGGGCCTTGAGCCTGCTGGCGCCGGGCGGCACGGTGCTGGCCAGCATGCCCAATGCCGAGGGCGCGAAATCGGGCGAAGGCGACCTGGCGAGGCTGGCGGGGCCGCTGCAGCACCTGTCCAAGCACAAGTGCCGGGTGTTCTGGAGCACGCCGACGCCGTCGCGGGTCGATCAGGCGCTGCTGGAAGAATGGCTGGGGCTGGACGCCCCGCGCGCGATTGCCGGGGGCTATGTCAGCCGCCCCGGATTGTTTGCCTGGGATCGCGTCGATCGCGCCTCGGCGCTGCTGGCGGCGCACCTGCCGCACGACCTGCACGGGCGGGTGGCGGACCTCGGCGCGGGTTACGGCTATCTGGCCAGCCAGGTCGTGGCGCGGTGCCCGCAGGTGCAGGCGATCGACCTGTACGAGGCCGAGGCGCGGGCGCTGGAACCGGCGCGGCTCAACATGGAGCGGGCGCGGCGGGACTGCGGTCGCGAACCGGCGGTGGCCGTGCATTGGCACGACGTGACGCGCGGCCTGCCGCAGAAGTACGACGCCATCGTCAGCAATCCGCCCTTTCACCAGGGCCGCGCCGACCTGCCCGAGCTGGGCCGGGCATTCATCCGCAGCGCGGCCGATGCACTGTTGCCGCAGGGGCGGCTGTGGCTGGTGGCGAACCGGCACCTGCCGTACGAGGCGATCCTGGCCGACCGTTTCGGCGCGGTGCGCAGCGTGGCGGTGCGCGAGGGTTTCAAGGTGATCGAAGCGGGCGGGGTGCGCGGATGAAACTGGTCAAGCTGATTGCCAACCTGGGCTACGGCAGCCGCAAGGACGTGACCCAGCTGTTCCGCAGCGGCCGCATCACCGACGCCGCTGGCGAGGTGCTGTATGCCGACGACGTGGTGCCCTACGAAACCATCCGGATCGACGACGAGCCGCTGGATCCGCCGCCTGGCCTGGTGATCATGATGAACAAGCCGCTGGGCGTGACCTGCTCGCGCAAGGACCCGGGCCGGGTGGTGTACGACCTGTTGCCGCCGCGCTTCAGCGTGCGCTCGCCGGCGCTGTCCAGCGTGGGCCGGCTGGACCGGGATACGTCCGGGCTGCTGCTGTTCACCGACGACGGCGCGCTGTTGCACCGGATCATCTCGCCCCGGGCGCAGGTGACCAAGGTGTACGAGGCCACCCTGGCGCAGGATCTGCGCAGCGACGAGGGCGCGCTGTTTGCCAGCGGCAGCCTGATGCTGGAGTCGGAGAAGGAGCCGCTGGCGCCGGCATTTCTCGAGGTGCTGGGCCCGCGCCATGCCCGCCTCGGCGTGACCGAGGGGCGTTACCACCAGGTGCGCCGCATGTTCGCGGCAACCGGCAACCATGTGGAGACCCTGCGGCGCCTTTCGGTCGGCGCGCTGACCCTGGGCGAGCTGCCGCCGGGGGCATGGCGCACGCTGGATGCCGACGAGGTCGAGTCGATTTTCGCGAAATAGCCCAGGTGCTTGTTGCAGCGCACCCTGTACGCGGTGCTTTGCACCTTCAGGTCGATCAAGGCCGCGCTACAGCATGTGCACGGCGGTCGGGATGGTGGCGCCGAACCATTTGTGCCGCTCGTCGCGGCAGCTGGGGCTGCCCATGGCGTACTTGCGGCAGATGCCGGGGCGGTCTTCGTAGATCGTGCAGCCGGAGGTGTTCGGGTCCACCGCGGCGCACCAGCCGTCCTCACCCTTGGCCAGGGTTTCCATGCCGTGGATATCGCGATCGACCAGCCATTCAGGCACATGGTCGTCGGGCATCAGCATGACGGTGAGGCGGCAGCACACCGCTTCGCAGGTGTTGCAGTGCACGCCGGGGTCAATGCTCTCGGCGTAGGGGTCGGGGAGGGTAATCACTCCCCAGCATGGCAGCATTGCGCGGCGCGCACCTGAACCGGCCGCTACCCCGCAGGCCTTCAACCCTGGTTTTTCGCCCACAGGGCCTGCCAGCCTGCCGTACCCAGCCGTTGCAGCGTCTCGATATTGCGGCGATAGATGGCATCGGTGTCGCTCATCACCTCCAGTGCGCGCTCGATGCTCGATTCGCGCAACAAATGCAGGGTCGGCCAGGGCGAACGGTTGCTGTAGTTCTCGATGGCATCGGGCGCGCTGTCGGCGAACTGGTAGCGGGGGTGGAAACTGGCCACCTGCCACTCGCCCTCCAGCCCCAGTGTCTGCACGGCGGCATCGGCCACGTCGAGGAAGTCGTTGTAGTCGAGAAAGTCATCGAGCACGAACGGATGGATCAGCAGGCCGGTTTCGCACTCATCCGGGCGCAGCGCATTCAGCGACTGCAATTCGCCGCACAGGTCGTCGAGCAGGGCGTCGGTGTCGCGCGCCTGGCTCACGCGCAGGCGCAGCTTGCCCTGCACCAGCGGGGCGCGTGCGAACGGACACAGGTTGAGGCCGATCACCGCCCGCTCCAGCCAGCGCGTGGTGGCTTCCAGATAGGGCGCGTCCGCGGGCAGGGTGTCGGCATTGAGGTCGTTGCTGGGCGTGGCCATGGGGATTCCGGTGGGGTCGCGCCGGCGACTATAGCCGGCGGCAAGGGCGCGCTGCCGGATGCCGTCGCGCAGCGGTGTGCGGCATGGGACTTGCATTCGGTGCCGCGGGCCTGCGTGGCGACCGCGGCGGCCCGATCCGCTGCCGCCGTCACAAAACTGCTCTAATGGCGGCCTTCGACACGGTGGGCTTGCCCCGCGGACGCCGGCGGCGAGCCGGTCCGCAGGTTTTGGCCTCGCCGTGTTTGTGCCGTTTCAGAAGGATTCGCTTGTGGATGGTTTGATCGCTGGCCGACCGGAAGACCTGCGTGGCAATGAGCCAGGCAGCCACTTCGGCGCCTTCATGGCGGCCACGCCGCCTGCCGCGATCCCGCTGCCCGAGCCGCCGCGGCGCGCCAGCCGGCCGCGCTCCCCTTCACCGGTTGCCGCGGCCGCGCTGGCCCGGGTGCGGGCGTGCCGCCTGGCTGGCCGTCAAAAAACCGACCGCGTATGCCTGATGGCGCCGGCACGATGGAAATCCGACACGGCGGCGCGGCGCGGCGGCGCGCTCGACTGGTCCGTGCCGACCGCGGCGCCGGCCCAATGGCGTGCTTCGCGCGTGCGCGGCAGGCCATTGTCGGCGGCGCCAGGGTCGTGGGTGGCGGCCATCGATGCATGGCGCCGCCTTGCGCGCTGGCAGCGGCCGGCGGCCGCAGCGAGGGCCTTGCGCGAGGCAGCGTTCCCCGGGCCGGCCCGCTTGCTTGCCGTGGCACGGGGTTTCCCGCGGCCGTCGTGGCAGCGCGTCGTTTATTGCTGCACGCTGGTCGGCTTCGTCGCGATCGCCGCCGCTGCCTGGCTGCCGCGACACGGGCTGGGCCATGCCACGGCGCGGCCGGTCGCGGCCATGGCGCCGACGGCAGCCGTCACGGCACCAGCGGCGGCGGCCGCGCCGCGGCACGCATCGCCACCGCCCGCGCCACCGGCCACGGCGGAAACCGGCGCGGCGCTGCTGGCCGATGTCGGCACCATGGACCTGATGATGCCGATCGCCGAGCCCGATCTGGATATCACCTCGCGCCACAGCCTGTGGGCCCAGGTGGGCAAGAGCGCCGGCATCGATCCGCTGCTGCTGTACAGCGTGGCGCTGGTGGAGTCCAAGGCCTTGTATCCCGGCGGCAAGGTGGCGCCCACGCCCTGGTTGTTCCGGGTCAACGATCATCTGGTGCGTGGCGACCGCCATCACGTGCAGCTGGAGATGGCGGCGGCAAGCCAGTTCGGGGCACCGGTGCAGGACGTCGGCATCATGCAGGTGTATTACCCGATGCACCGGGACGCGGTGCGCGACCCGCTGGCCCTGCTCAACCCGCGCACCAACATCACCGTCGCCGCGAAGATCCTGCGCCAAGGCATGCGCCAGACTCGCGATCGCGTGCTCGGCGTCGGTTACTACCACAGCCATACGCCCGCCCTGGCCAGGGATTACGGCACCGCCGTGCTGGCCGTGTACCAGCGGCTGAAGGGCGTCTACCGCCGGCAACCCGGTCGCCCGTGGATGGCGCGCTGAAACGCCGCCGTCGGCGCGGGGGATTGCATCCGCCGCCCGGCGCCCGGATATAGGCTGCACGCCTCCTGCGGTTGCATCCTCATGTTCACGCTGAACTTCGACAACGCGTTCGTGCGCGATTTGCCCGGCGATGCGGAACAAGGCCCACGGCGACGCCAGGTGGAAGCGGCGCTGTATTCGCACGTCGCGCCCAGTGCCGTTGCCGCGCCGCGCCTGCTGGCCCATTCGGCGGAGGTGGCGGCGATGCTGGAGCTTGCCGAAACGGACGTGGCCTCGCCGGAATTCGCCGCGGTGTTTGCCGGCAACGCCTTGCTCGATGGCATGCAGCCGTATGCCGCCAATTATGGCGGTCACCAGTTCGGCCACTGGGCCGGGCAACTCGGCGATGGCCGCGCGATTTCGCTGGGCGAGGCCATCAACCGGGCCGGCCAGCGCTGCGAGCTGCAGCTCAAGGGTGCCGGTCCCACGCCGTATTCGCGCGGTGCGGACGGCCGCGCGGTGTTGCGTTCCTCGCTGCGCGAGTTCCTGTGCAGCGAGGCGATGCATCATCTGGGCGTGCCGACCACGCGGGCGCTGAGCCTGGTCGCCACCGGCGAGCCGGTGCTGCGCGACATGTTCTACGACGGCCACGCGGCAGCGGAACCGGGGGCGATCGTTTGCCGCGTGGCCCCGTCGTTCATCCGCTTCGGCAACTTCGAACTGCCGGCCTCGCGCGGCGACACCGCGCTGCTGCGGCAGTTGGTCGACTTCACCATCCGGCGCGACTTTCCGGAACTCGGCGGGCAGGGCGAGGCAAGGTATGCGGCGTGGTTTGCCCAGGTCTGCGAACGCACCGCCGCGATGGTGGCGCAATGGATGCGGGTCGGTTTCGTGCACGGCGTGATGAACACCGACAACATGTCGATCCTCGGCCTCACCCTCGACTATGGCCCCTATGGCTGGCTCGACAATTTCGATCCGGACTGGACCCCGAACACCACCGACGCGCAGCGCCGCCGCTACCGCTTTGGCCAGCAGCCGAACGTGGCCTGGTGGAACCTGGGCCGGCTGGCCGCCGCGCTGGCGCCGCTGTTCGCCGATGTCGCGCCATTGCAGGCCGGGCTGGATCGCTACGCCGCCAGCTATGCCGCCGCCGACCGGGCGAACATCGCGGCGAAACTGGGCCTGGCGGCGTGCTGCGACGACGACGTGGCGCTGATGTCGACCCTGCACGGACTGATGGCGGCGGCCGAGATCGACATGAGCCTGTGGTTTCGCGCGCTGGCCGATGTCGACCGGGCGGCACCCTCGCTCGAACCGCTGCGCGAGGCGTTCTACGACGAAGTCAGGCTGCGAGAGTCGGAACAGGCCCTGCGCGACTGGCTGGCCCGTTACGTCGCGCGACTGGCCGAGGACCCGCAATCGGCGGACCAGCGCCGCCGGCAGATGCACGCGGCCAACCCGCGCTACGTGCTGCGCAATTACCTGGCGCAACAGGCGATCGACCGCGCCAGCGAGGGCGATCCGGCGGGCATCCACGAGTTGCTCGAGGTACTGCGCCATCCGTACCAGGAGCAGCCCGGCCGCGAGGCCTTCGCGCGCAGGCGCCCCGACTGGGCGCGGCACAAGGCCGGTTGTTCGACGCTGTCGTGCAGCTCCTGACCCGGCGCGGCGAAAAGGCCGGCGTGGCCGGCCTTTTCGGCTGAAAGGATGGTGCCCTCGAGACGATTCGAACGTCCGACCTGCCCCTTAGGAGGGGGCCGCTCTATCCAACTGAGCTACGAGGGCAGCGCGGGGATTTTCGCATGGATCACCGCGCGGCGCGATCCGTCGCCGCCATCCGTGTCAGCCGACGGGTGTGCGCCGCCACGGCGCGGGACGGCCGGGCTGCTAGAATAAGCGGTTTCAACGCTCCCAATTCACGGCGCCGGCGGGTGCCACCCAGTTCCAGGAGTTACCCATGCATCATGCAATCCTCAAGTCGCTCGGTATCGGCAGTGAACATTCCGGCGGCTACCTCGGTCACGGCGAGTGGTCGACGACCACCGATGCCGGCGTACTGCAGCCGCTGAATCCGGCGACCGGCGAGGTGATCGCCAAGGTGCATGCGTCCAGCGCGGCGGATTACGAAGTGATCCTCCAGCGCGCGCAGGAAGCGTTCAAGGTGTGGCGCGTCACGCCGGCGCCGTTGCGTGGCGAGGCGGTGCGGCTGTGCGGCGAGGCGCTGCGCAGGCACAAGGACGCGCTCGGGTCGCTGGTGTCGCTGGAGATGGGCAAGATCAAGGCCGAGGGCGACGGCGAAGTGCAGGAGATGATCGACATCGCCGACTTCGCGGTGGGCCAGAGCCGCATGCTGTACGGCAGCACCATGCATTCGGAGCGTCCCGGCCACCGCATGTACGAGCAGTACCACCCGCTCGGCATCGTCGGCATCATCAGCGCCTTCAACTTCCCGGTCGCGGTATGGGCCTGGAACGCGATGCTGGCGGCGATCTGCGGCGACATCTGCATCTGGAAGCCGTCGCCGAAGACGCCGCTGGCCGCGATTGCGACGATGAAGATCTGCAACGAGGCGCTGAAGGACGCCGGCTACCCCGACCTGTTCTTCATGTTCAACGATGCCGGCAGCGAGCTGGCGCAGAACTTCGTCGACGACAGGCGCGTAGCGCTGATCAGCTTCACCGGCTCGACCCGGGTCGGCCGCATGGTCGGCGAGCGCGTGGCGCAGCGCATGGGCCGTTCGCTGCTGGAGCTGGGCGGCAACAACGCGATCATCCTGGATGCGTCGGCCGACCTGAAGCTGGCCGTGCCGGGCATCGTGTTCGGCTCGGTCGGTACCGCCGGCCAGCGCTGCACCTCGACCCGTCGCCTGTTCGTGCACGAGTCGATCTACGACAACGTGCTCGACACCCTGGTCAAGGCGTACAAGCAGGTCGAAGGCAAGATCGGCGACCCCAACGAAGCGACCACGCTGATGGGCCCGCTCAACAGCCACGATGCCGTGCAGGGTTACCTGGCCGCGATCGAGAAGGCCAAGGCGGCCGGCGGCAAGGTCGCCACCGGCGGTGCGGCGCTGACCGGGCGGCAGGGCTACTTCGTGCTGCCGACGATCATCACCGGCCTGCGCAACGAAGACGAGGTGGTGCAGTCGGAGACCTTCGCGCCGATCCTCTACGTGATGAAGTTCAGCACCCTCGACGAGGCGATCGCGCTGCAGAACGCGGTGCCGCAGGGGCTGTCCTCGTCGCTGTTCACCGAGAGCATGAAGTCGGCCGAGAAGTACCTGTCGGCGGCCGGTTCGGATTGCGGCATCGCCAACGTCAACATCGGCACCTCGGGCGCGGAGATCGGCGGCGCGTTCGGCGGCGAGAAGGAGACCGGCGGCGGTCGCGAGTCCGGCTCCGATGCGTGGAAGGTCTACATGCGCCGCCAGACCAACACCATCAACTACTCCGATTCGCTGCCGCTGGCCCAGGGCATCAAGTTCGAGTTCTGAGCGATACTGCGGCCACGGGCGGTTCGCGCCGCCCGTGACCGGCTCGCCCTGGTGCGGACCGTGTTCCCTTCGACGAGTGAGTGATCCGATGAGTGAGCAAGCCCCCTATGGCGCAGGCCCGTCGACCAGTTCGCTGGCCGTGGTGAGCCTGGTTTTCGGCGTTCTCGGCTGGTGCGTGCTGCCGTTCATCGGCCCGATCGTGGCGATCGTCTGCGGCCATCTGGCGCGCGCGGAAATCCGCCGCGCCGGCGCCGACCGTCCGCTGGAGGGCGACGGCATGGCCGTCGCCGGCCTGGTGCTCGGCTATCTGCAACTGGCCGTGTGGCTGTTGCTGCTGATGGCGTTCGTGGTCGCCCTGGTGCTGGGGGTGACGTTGTGGCACTGGCACTGAGCGATACCTCATGACCGATACGCAGCCCGCGGCCCCGTTCGATTTTCGCGGCTATCGTGTGGTGGTCGCCGGCGGCAGCAAGGGCATCGGCCGCAGCATGGCGTTGGCGTTTGCCGGGGCCGGCGCCGCGGTGTCGATCTGCGCCCGCGGCGTGGCGGCGCTGGAGCAGACCCGGCAGGCGATCGCCGCCCTCGGCGTCAGCGCGCATGCGCAGCGTTGCGATCTGGCCGATGCCGCGGCGATCCACCGTTTCGTCGACGATGCGGCCGCCACGCTGGGCGGCATCGACGTGCTGGTGAACAACGCCAGCGGCTATGGTTTCGGCGACGACGACGAGGCGTGGCTGGCCGATTTCAACGTGGACCTGATGGCGGCGGTGCGCGCCTCGCGCGCCGCGCTGGCCTACCTGACGGCCTCCAGCCACGCCTGCATCCTGCACACCAGCTCGATCGCGGCGGCGCGGCCGCGCCCGGGCGGGCCCTCCTATGCGGCGATGAAGGCGGCGCTGAGCCATTACACCATGTCGCAGGCGTTGGCCCTGGCCGGACAGCGGATCCGCGTCAACGCGATCGCACCCGGTTCGATCGCCTTTGCCGACGGCCTGTGGGAACGGCGCCGGGTGGAACAGCCCGAGCTGTACCAGGCGACGCTCGCGAGCATCCCGTTCGGCCGCTTCGGCCAGCCGCAGGAGATCGCACACGCCGCCCTGTTCCTGGCCTCGCCGTGGGCGGGCTGGATCACCGGGCAGACCCTGGTGGTGGACGGTGGACAAATGCTCAATGGCTGACCAGGACGCCTCGCTGCACCCGACGATGCGCTTCAGCGACCGTGTCGACGACTACGTGCGCTATCGCCCCGACTATCCACCGGCCCTGCTGGCGTGGTTGCAGCGCGAGCACGGCGTGGCCGCGGGCTGGCGGGTCGCCGACGTCGGCGCGGGCACGGGCATCTCCGCGAAGATGTTCCTGGACGTGGGGTGCCGGGTCACCGCGGTGGAACCGAATGCGCCGATGCGCGACGCCGCCACGCGCTGGCTGGCGGGCTATCCGCTTTTCGATGCCATCGACGGTCGCGCCGACGCCACCGGCCTGGCCGGTGCCAGCGTGGACCTTGTCACAGTGGCGCAGGCGTTCCACTGGTTCGACGAGGCGGCGGCGCGGCGTGAATTTGCACGTATCCTGCGTCCCGGCGGGCTGGCGGCGATCTGGTGGAACTCCCGCCGGCTCGGCGGCAGCGCGTTCCTGGAGGGCTACGAGGCGCTGCTCAAGACCTTCGGCACCGACTACGCCAGCGTGGCCGAGCGCTATCCCGACGACGCCCGCATGCGCGACTGGTTCGGCGCCGGCTTTCGCGGTGCTGCCTCGTTCGCCCACGGCCAGGCACTGGATTTCGACGCGCTGCGCGGCCGGCTGATGTCCTCCTCCTACGTGCCGCAGGCGGGCCATCCGCAGCACCTGCCTATGCTGCAGGCGTTGCGCGAGCTGTTCGACCGCTGCGTCGAACGGGGCACGATAGACTTCGCCTACGACACCCGCATTTTCGTGGGCCAACTGGTTTGACCATGTACGACATGCTGCGCCCGCTGCTGTTCAAGCTCGATGCCGAGACCGCGCATCGCCTCACCCTGTATGGCATGGGTGTGGCGCAACGCAGCGGCTTTGCCCGCCTGGTAGCGCAGGCGCCGGCGGACCTGCCGGTCACGGCGTTCGGCATCGCCTTTCCCAACCCGGTCGGGCTGGCGGCCGGGCTGGACAAGAATGCCGAGCACCTCGACGCGCTCGGCGCGCTGGGCTTCGGCTTCATCGAGGTAGGTACGGTGACGCCGCTGCCGCAGCCGGGCAACGACAAGCCGCGCATGTTCCGCCTGCCGCGGCACGAGGCCATCATCAACCGGCTCGGCTTCAACAACGCCGGCGTGGATGCGCTGGTGCGCAACGTGCAGCGTGCCAGTTACCGCGGTGTGCTCGGCATCAACATCGGCAAGAACAAGGACACCCCGAACGATCGCGCCGTCAACGACTACCTGACCTGCCTGCACAAGGTGTACGAGCACGCCGGCTACATCACGGTGAACATCTCCTCGCCGAACACCAAAGGCCTGCGCGACCTGCAGGAGGAAGCCACCCTGTACAAGTTCATCTCGCTGCTGCGTGCGGCGCAGGAGCGGCTGGGATCGCAACACGGCCGGCGCAAGCCGATGCTGCTCAAGATCGCCCCCGACCTGGGCGAAGCCGAGCTGGATGCGATCGCCGCGGTGCTGCTGCGTACCGGCATCGACGGCGTGATCTGCACCAATACCACGATCGACCATGCCGCCGTTGCCGGCGAGCCGCACGCCGACGAGGCCGGTGGCCTGTCCGGCAAGCCGCTGTTCGAGCGCGCCACGGCCGTGCTGGCCGGCATGCACCGGCGGCTGCAGGGTCGCATTCCGCTGGTCGGCGTGGGCGGCATCCTCGATGGCAGCGACGCCGCCGAGAAGCTCGACGCCGGCGCCTCACTGGTACAGCTTTACTCCGGCCTGATTTACCGCGGACCGCGGCTGGTCGCCGAATGCGTCGACGAGATCCGCCGCCAGCGCGCCGGCAGCGGGGAAGAGGTTGGCCATGCCGGTTGAAACTGGGACGCAGATGCCGGCGCAGCGGGTGGACATGGGTGGCTACACGCTGACCGAAAATGCCTCGCTGGCCGCGCTCAACACCATGCGGGTCGCCGCGCGCGCCAGCCTGCTGGCGGATATCCGCGATGCGGCCAGGCTGCCCGAGCTGCTCGATTTTCCGGCGTTGCGCCATCGCCCCCTGCTGGTTCTGGGCGAGGGCAGCAACATGCTCTTTACCGGCGACTTCGACGGCACCGTGGTGCTGATGTCGACCCGCGGCGTGCAGCTGGAAAGCGAGGGCGACCGCGCGCGCATCGCCGTGGCAGCGGGCGAGCGCTGGGACGACTTCGTGCGCTGGACCCTGGGGCAGGGCTACGCCGGGCTGGAAAACCTGATCCTGATCCCGGGTACGGTGGGTGCGGCGCCGATCCAGAACATCGGCGCCTACGGCTGCGAGGTGGCCGAGTTCGTCGAGAGCGTTGAAGCCTGGGATATCCGCGAGCGCCGGGTGGTGATGCTCGACCACGCCACCTGCGCGTTCGGTTATCGCGATTCGTTGTTCAAGCGCGAAGCGGGGCGCTACATCGTCACCGCCGTGCGGTTCGTGCTGCCGCGCAACCGGCCCCTGCGTACCGACTACGCCGGCATCGAGGACGAGCTGCGGCGGATGGGCGTGGACAGGCCCGCGCCCTATCACGTGGCCGAGGCGGTGGCGCGCCTGCGCACGCGCAAGCTGCCCGACCCGGCGGTGATCGGCAATGCCGGCAGCTTCTTCAAGAACCCGCTGGTCGATGCCGCGCTGGCCGACGCGTTGCGGCGCGAGCATCCCGGCCTGCCTGTCTGGCCGCAGCCCGATGGCCGCTGCAAGGTCTCCGCCGCCTGGATGATCGAGAGCGCCGGCTTCAAGGGTTTTCGCGAAGGCGACGCAGGCGTCTCCAACCGGCATGCGCTGGTGCTGGTCAACCACGGCGCGGCGACGGGGCCGCAACTGTGGGCGCTGGCGCAGCAGGTGATGCGCGGCGTGCACGCGAAGTTCGGCGTGCAGCTGGAGCCGGAGCCGGTCGTCATCGGCGTGTAGGAGCACCCCCTGTGCGCGATGCTCTTCGCTTCGATCGATACATCAGAGCGTCGCGCACAGGGTGCGTTCCTACGCGTGTTGTGGCCGTTCCAGGTCGGGCAGCAACACCGTGATCAAGCCCATCAGCGGCAGGTACGCGCACAGCCGATAGACATACTCGATGCCGTGCGCATCGGCCAGGCCGCCCAGCACGGCGGCGCCGATGCCGCCCATGCCGAAGGCGAAGCCGAAGAACAGGCCGGAAATCATGCCGACGCGGCCGGGAATCAGTTCCTGCGCGTAGACCAGGATCGCCGAGAAGGCGGAGGCCAGGATCAGGCCGATGATCACCGTCAGCACGCCGGTCCACATCAAATCGACGTGGGGCAGCAGCAGGCTGAACGGCGCCACGCCCAGGATCGACACCCAGATCACCCGCTTGCGCCCGACCCGGTCGCCGACGGGGCCGCCGATCAGCGAGCCGGCGGCCACCGCGAACAGGAACGCGAACAGATGCATCTGCGCGCCCTGCACCGACACGCCGAAGCGGTGGATCAGGTAAAACGTGTAGTAGCTGCTCAGGCTGGCCAGGTAGAAGTACTTGGAAAAAATCAGCAGGCCCAGCACGGCCAGCGCGTCGATGATCCGCCCGCGCGGCAGCGCCGGCACGGCCGTGTGGCGAGAGGCCGCGCGGCTGCGCGCGACGTGGTGCGCGCCGTACCAGCGCCCGACCTGCAGCAGCACCACGATCGCCAGCAGGGCCGCCAGCGAGAACCAGGCGACGCTGCCGCGGCCGTGGGGCACGATGACCCAGGCCGCCAGCAACGGGCCCAGTGACGAGCCGGTGTTGCCGCCGACCTGGAACAGCGACTGCGCCAGGCCATGGCGGCCGCCCGAGGCCAGCCGCGCCACCCGCGAGGATTCCGGGTGGAAGATCGCCGAGCCGGTGCCGACCAGGGCCGCGGCCAGCAGCAGCACCGCGAAGCTGGGTGCCACCGCGAGCAGCAGCAGGCCGCACAGGGTGAAGCCCATGCCGGTCGGTAGCGAGTACGGCATCGGCCGGCGATCGGTGACCATGCCGACCATCGGCTGCAGCAGCGAGGCGGTGACCTGGTAGGCCAGGGTGATCAGGCCGACCTGGGCGAAACTGAGGTGGAAGCTGTCCTTCAGCAACGGGTAGATCGCCAGGATCAGCGACTGGATCATGTCGTTGAGCATGTGCGCGAAGCTGATGCCGCCCAGCACGCCGTAAGCGGTGCCTTCGGTGGGCAGCGCCGCCTGCGGCTGTCCGGCGGCCGGTGGCCGGAGCGCCGGCCTTGCCGCGTCGACGCGGGTATCCATGCGGGAAGTCTCGGGGTTCGGGGACGGCGCCTATCGGGGCCGGAGGCACCATTTTAGAGCAGGCGCCAGCGGCGCGCATGCGCCACGGCTCGTTGCGCGCCGGACGGACCGGGCAAGGTCGCCGCCGGCGCTGGCGATGCCTGAATCCGCGGCAAGCGCCGGTGCGGGGGTTGCGGCGATTGTCATCCACCGGCAGGGAAAATGTCGCAAACTGGACCTTCGGCACGTCGGCGGTGCCCGCCGCGGCCGCCTTGCCCCAACCGTTGCCTTGCCTGCGGAACCCCGTGTACCGATGAACAGCCATCCGAAACGCGAGACGCCCGTCGTCGATACCGTGCCCACCGCCGCCAACGACAAGCTGGCCGCGCCGCTGGTGGATCTCGGCGACAGCGGCTTGTACATCCATCGCGAACTGTCGCAGCTGCAGTTCAACATCCGCGTGCTGGACCAGGCGCTGGACGAGCGCACGCCGCTGCTGGAACGGCTCAAGTTCCTGCTGATCTTTTCGCGCAACATGGACGAGTTCTTCGAAATCCGGGTGGCCGGACTGAAGGGGCAGATCGCGCTGGACCACGAATTGATCGGCCCGGACGCGATCCCGCCGCGCCGCGCGCTGGCCGAGATCAGCGAGATCGCCCACCGGCAGATCGAGCGGCAGTACGCGATCCTCAACGAGCGCATCCTGCCGGAGCTGGCCGAAAAGGGCATTCGCATCGTCCGCCGCACGCAGTGGACGCACAAGCAGAAGCTGTGGGTGCGCCGCTATTTCCGCGAGGAGGTGGCGCCGCTGGTCACCCCGATCGGACTGGACCCGACCCATCCATTTCCGCTGCTGGTCAACAAGAGCCTCAACTTCATCGTGCAACTGGACGGCATCGACGCGTTCGGCCGCGACTCGGGCCTGGCGATCGTGCCGGCGCCGCGGATCCTGCCGCGCCTGATCCGCATGCCGCAGGAGATCTGCGAGGGCGGCGACAACTACGTGCTGCTGTCGTCGATGATCCATGCCCACGCCGAGGAACTCTTCCCCGGCATGCAGGTGCTCGGTTGCTACCAGTTCCGTTTGACCCGCAACGCCGATCTCACGCTGGACCCGGAGGACGTCGAGGACCTGGCACTGGCCTTGCGCGGCGAGCTGTATTCGCGCCGCTTCGGCGACGCCGTGCGGCTGGAGGTGGCCGACAACTGCCCGAAGGATCTGGCGCTGTACCTGCTGAAGCAGTTCGGCCTCAACGAATCGGAACTCTACGAGGTGAACGGGCCGGTCAACCTGGCGCGTCTTTTCAGCATCGCCAACAACGTCAGCTACCCCGGCCTGCAATATCCGCCCTTCACGCCGGTGCTGCCGAAGGTGCTGCAGCACGTCGAGGACATGTTCCAGGTCATCGGCAAGCAGGATCTGCTGCTGCTGCATCCGTACGAGTCGTTCTCGCCGGTGGTCGACTTCCTGCGCCACGCGGCCAAGGACCCGCAGGTGCTGACGATCAAGCAGACCCTGTACCGCACCGGTGCCAATTCCGAGATCGTCGACGCACTGGTCGAGGCCGCCCGCTCGGGCAAGGAAGTGACCGCCGTGGTCGAGCTGCGGGCGCGGTTCGACGAGGAATCCAACCTGTCGCTGGCCTCGCGCCTGCAGCAGGCCGGCGCGATGGTGATCTACGGCGTGGTCGGCATCAAGACGCACGCCAAGCTGATGCTGATCCAGCGCCGCGAAGGCGGCGAACTGGTGCGTTATGCACACATGGGTACCGGCAACTACCACAGCGGCAACGCGCGCCTGTACACCGACTACAGCCTGCTCACCTCCGACGAGGTGCTGTGCGAGGACGTGCACAAGCTGTTCAGCCAGCTCACCGGCATGGGCAAGCTGCTGCAGATGAAAAAGCTGCTGCATGCGCCGTTCACGCTGAAGAAGAGCCTGCTGGCGATGATCGCGCGCGAGACCGCGCACGCCGCCGCCGGCAAGCCGGCACGGATCATTTTCAAGATCAATGCGCTGACCGAGGCGAAGGTGATCCGGGCCTTGTACAAGGCCAGCATGGCGGGCGTGTCGATCGACCTGGTAGTCCGCGGCGTGTGCTGCCTTCGCCCCGGCGTGGAAGGGGTTTCGGAGAACATCCGGGTGCGTTCGGTGATCGGCCGCTTCCTCGAACACAGCCGCATCTACTGGTTCGCCAACGACGGCGAGCCGCAGATGTACCTGTCCAGCGCGGACCTGATGGAACGCAACCTGGACCGTCGCGTGGAGACGGCCTTCCCGATCGAGGGGAAGAAGTTGCAGCAGCGGGTGCGCAACGCGCTGGAGCTCTATCTCACCGACAACACCAGTGCCCTGATGCTGCAGCCGGACGGCCAATACGTGGCGCTCAGCCCGGCCGCGGGCCAGCCTGCGCGCAACGTGCAGAACGAGCTGCTGGAGAAGTTCTGCGGCGTCGGCAGCAGCGGCTGACGCTGCCCCGCGCCGGGGCGGCGCTGCTCAGTCGCCGGACGACTGTTCGCTGAAACGCCGGTAGAGGGTGCTGCGGCTGACGCCGAGCTTGCGTGCGGCGGCGGCGACGTTGCCCTGGCAGCTGGCGATCGCCACGTCGATCGCCCGTTGTTCGATGTCGTGCAGGTTTCCGGCAAGCCGGGTCGGTGCGGGCGCCTGCGTGAGTTGCGGGCTTCTCAGTTCGGCGGGCAGATCGTCGCGGGTCAGGGTGGAGCCCTTTTCGCCGAGCGCGAGGAAGCCGCGCAGCAGCCCGACCAGCTGGCGCAGGTTGCCGTGCCAGGGCATGGCCGAGAGCTCCTCGAGCAGGTCGGGGTGCAGCTTGATCGGAATCTGTTCGCCGCCCAGCGCATGCCATAGCTGCTGGATCAGCGAAGGCAGGTTGTCGTGTTCCCGCAGGGGCGGCAGCCGCAGCGTTGCCTGCGCGATGCGGTAATACAGGTCGGCGCGGAATTCGCCACGGGCCACCGCGCCGGCGAGGTCGCGATGGGTGGCGGCGATGACGGTGATGTCGATGGCGTGGGAGCGGCCGCCGCCGAGCGGGGTGACCTCGCGCTCCTGCAGCACGCGCAACAGCCGGCTCTGCATGCCCAGCGGCATGTCGCCGAGTTCGTCCAGGAACAGGGTGCCGCCGTCGGCCTCGCGCAACAGTCCGGGGGCGCCTTCGCGCCGTGCGCCGGTGAATGCGCCCGGCAGGTAGCCGAACAGTTCCGATTCGATCAGGTGTTCCGGCAGCGCGGCGCAGTTCACCGCGACGAAGGCCGCTGCGGCACGCTGGCTGCGCTTGTGCAGCTCGCGCGCGACCACCTCCTTGCCGGTGCCGGTCTCCCCCTGCAGCAGCAGCGGGATGTCCGCATCGAGCAGGCGCACGCTGCGATTGATCTCCGCATCCAGTGCCGGCGAGAAGACCGGCTCGGGCGAACGTTTCGCGCGCGTCTGCGCATGGCGCGGTACACGGCTCGAAATGCTGTTGTGGCTGAGCGCGTCGCGCTTGGCGTGCAGCATCTCCCCGCTCTGGCAGCGCATGCTGGTGAGGCTGCCCGGCCGTGGCAGTGCCGAGGCGAACAATTCGTCGTAGCGGCTCTTGCCCAGTTCGCCCCAGTCGACGCCGAGCAGGCGCAGCGCATGCCGGTTGGCGGCGACCAGCCGGTGCGCCTCGAAGACCAGCATGCCCTCCCGCGCGGTGCCGAGCAGGTCGGGGTCGGGCTGGATGCGCACGATGTCGGCACCCTCGAAGTGGTGCTCGAACAGGCGATGCTCGATCTGCTCGACCGCCAGTTGCACCATGCCCAGCGCATGCAGGTGATGCATCGAGGCCTCGCCTGACAGGTCGAGCACGCCGACCACTTCGCCGCGCGGGTCGAAGATCGGCGAGGCCGAGCAGCTCAGCACGCGGTGCGGCGCATGATAGTGCTCGCCGCCGCGCACCTCGATCGCGCGACGCTCGACCAGTGCCGTGCCGATCGCGTTGGTGCCGCTGACGGATTCTCCCCAGGGCGAGCCGGCGCGCAGCGAGACGCGCGCGGCCTTGTCGAGGAAGCTGGCATTGCCGAGCGCGTCGAGAATGAAGCCGTCCGGCGCGGTCAGGATGACGATGCTGCCGGCCTGGTTGGCGCTGGCGTAAAGCGTCTGCAGTTCCGGCCGGCACAGTCGGCGCAAGGCTTCGTACTGCTCCTGCATCTGGTTGAGCGCATGCCGCTCCACCGGCATCACGTCGGGGCAGGCGTCCGCCAGCAAACCCTGCTGGCGGCAGCGTCGCCACGAGGCAAGGATGTTGTCCGGCACCAGTCCGCGCGGCTCCGCGCCGCTGTCGAAGAAGCTCCGCCGTGCGGTGTTTATCGATTCGGTCAGGCCAGGTTGGCGCATCGGCGGTCTCGAGTGTCGCATTCTGCGACACCTTTCCAGGGGGGTGTCTCGATACAGAACACATCTTTCGACGAAGTGCAACCCTGCCGCCCGAAGACTGTTGCTGCGTCGCCGCAGCAAAAAATAAATTCCCATGGCGAGCCGAATTTGACGTCGTGGCACGGTGCAGCAATTTCGTCATCCCTGCCGGTCTGGCACGGCCCCTGCTCTGGTATCCCTACTTACACCACCACCACGCGGAGTAGAGGCTCATGACCAAGCTGGAACAACAACATCTCGCAGTACAGGTTCCCTTCAAGCAGCGCTATGGCAACTTCATCGGTGGGCGCTGGATCGAGCCGATCAATGGCAAGTACTTCGAGAACGTCACCCCGATCACCGGCCGTCCGTTCTGCGAAATTCCCCGTTCGGACAAGGATGACGTGGAGGCCGCCCTCGACGCGGCCCACGCCGCCAAGGAGGCATGGGGCACCACGTCGGTCGCGGCACGGGCACGCATCCTCAACCTGATCGCCGATCGCATGGAGGAGCATCTGGAAATGCTCGCCTACGCCGAGACCTGGGACAACGGCAAGCCGATCCGCGAGACCCTGAACGCCGACGTGCCGCTGGCGATCGATCACTTCCGCTACTTCGCCGGCTGCATCCGCGCGCAGGAAGGCAGCCTGGGCGAGATCGACAACGATACGGTTTCCTATCAGTTCCATGAGCCCCTGGGCGTGGTGGGCCAGATCATTCCGTGGAACTTCCCGCTGCTGATGGCGTGCTGGAAGCTGGCGCCCGCGCTGGCCGCCGGCAACTGCGTGGTGCTGAAGCCGGCCGAGCAGACCCCGGTCAGCATCCTGGTGTGGGCCGAGCTGATCGCCGACCTGTTGCCGCCGGGCGTGCTGAACATCGTCAACGGCTTCGGCCTGGAGGCGGGCAAGCCGCTGGCGTCGAGCAACCGCATCGCCAAGATCGCCTTCACCGGCGAAACCACCACCGGCCGGCTGATCATGCAATACGCCAGCCAGAACCTGATCCCGGTGACGCTCGAGCTCGGCGGCAAGTCGCCGAACATCTTCTTCGCGGATGTCGCCGATGCCGACGACGACTTTTTCGACAAGGCGATCGAGGGTTTCGTGCTGTTCGCCTTCAACCAGGGCGAGGTGTGCACCTGCCCCAGCCGTGCGCTGATCCACGAGTCGATCTATGACAAGTTCATGGAGCGCGCGCTGAAGCGGATCGCTGCGATCAAGCAGGGCAATCCGCTCGACCCGTCGACCATGGTCGGCGCGCAGGCTTCGGGAGAGCAGATGGAGAAGATCCTTTCGTACTTCGACATCGGCAAGCAGGAAGGCGCAAAGGTGCTGATCGGCGGCGAGCGCAACGTGATCGAGGGCGAATGCGCCAGCGGTTACTACGTGAAACCGACGGTGTTTTTCGGCCACAACAAGATGCGCGTGTTCCAGGAGGAAATCTTCGGCCCGGTGGTGTCGGTGACTACCTTCAAGACCGACGAGGAAGCTCTGGCCATCGCCAACGACACGCTCTATGGGCTGGGTGCCGGCGTGTGGACCCGCGACGGCAGCCGCGCGTACCGCTTCGGTCGCGGCATCCAGGCCGGCCGCGTGTGGACCAACTGCTACCACGCTTATCCGGCGCACGCGAGCTTTGGCGGCTACAAGCAGTCCGGCATCGGCCGCGAGACGCACAAGATGATGCTCGACCACTACCAGCAGACCAAGAACCTGCTGGTCAGCTATTCGCCGAAGAAGCTCGGCTTCTTCTGATCGCGGCCGGTCCGGGTGGCGATGCCGGCCACCCGGCTCCGGTCGATGCATCGCGCGTGGCCATGCCTGGCCGTGGCAGCGGGCTCCAGCGGCAGCAAGTTCTTCTTCGACAACTGCATGCGCGGATCGGCTCCGGTCCGCGTCTCGGCGGGCCGTGGGCAAGGCGGTTCGTGACAGGGCAGGGCGGTCACATCCAGCGGGGCATGTCAGCCACCGGGCAGACGGCGCTTCGTTTCATCCATCATGGGGAAAAAAATGAAGATATCGACAACACGCATCGTGGCGCGCCGACGCCTGACCGGTTTTGCAAAGCTTACGGGAGGCGTGGCCCTGTTCGGCGCCGTGGCCTGTCCGCTGGCCGCCAGCGCCGCCTCGTTCAGTGGCGACAACTGGACGGTGGACCTCAGCGGTTTCGCCAACGCGTACTACACCACGGTCAGCTGCAACGGCGCGGCGGTGGGCGGTCCCGCACTGGCGGGCGAGGCTCTGGGCTGCGGTGGCCAGCAAAACCGCTCCAGCATCGGCAACGGATTGCTGCCGGACGCGCTGACGACCAAGTTCACCACCCGGCAGGAGGGCATCGACATCGCGGCACAGGTCAGCCTGATGAGCAGCATCGCCACCTCGAATGCGCTTTCCGCGAACAGCGGTGTCGACGTGCGGCAGGCCTTTTTCACCCTCGGTACGCCGGACTTCGGCACGGTCAAGCTCGGTCGCGACTACGGCGTGTTCGGTTCCAACGCGATCCTCGGCGACATGACCCTGTTCGGCGCCGGCGCGCCGATCCAGGCGACCCAGCGCGGGCGCGTCACGCTCGGCCATATCGGCGCCGGTTACACCTACCTGGGCAGTTATGGCCAGATCGTCTACAGCACCCCGGGAACCACCGGCCTGAGCTTCACCGGCGGCGTGTTCAGCCCGGTCGACAATACCGGTGCCTACGATTCGCGTTCGGCGCCGCAGGTGCAGGTGCAGCTGGCCTATGCGGCAGGTGGCTTCAAGGGCTGGCTCGGCGCGAAGTCGCAGCGCTTCTACGCGGTCGCTGGCTCGGCGGCGCTGCCAGCCAGCTTCACCATGTTCGCCGCCGAGGCAGGCGCTTCCTACACCCTCGGAAAATTCGGCGTGCTGGCGAACGTGCAGGAAGGCCGCGGCATCGGCATCCTGACCGATGGCGACCAGGGCAACGCGAAAGGCGTCAACTACCTGCTGCAGGGTACCTACCAGGTGACCGACAAGCTGAAGCTCGGCCTGAGCGGCGGCGAGAGCCGCAACCGCAGCGACCTGGTCAGCGACGCTAACTTCAAGTCCAACAGCAACGTGACCGGCGGCGCGTATTACGCGCTGACCAAGAGCGTGACCTTGAGCCTGGAACTGAGCCAGACCCGTTCCAGGGACTATGCCGGCAACACCGCGCGCATGAACGGCGTTGCGCTGGGTGGCATCCTGTTTTTCTAGGCTGTCTGGCGTGGCTCCAGCTGCGCGTTTCTCGATTCGACTCAAACCTTCGACCCACCGGGAGAAAGAAGTGAAACCACTGAACATCTTGCGCAAGACCAGCCTTTTCGTCGCCTTGACCGTGCTTGCCGGCGGTGCGCTGGCGACCGATTTTTCACCCGTCACCACGGCGCGCCTGTCCGACGCCGCCCACGACAACGGCTGGCTGATGTACCGGCGCGACTATGCCAGCAACGGCTATGCGCCCTTCAAGCAGATCAACACCGGCAACGTCAGCGGCCTGAAGCAGGTCTGGGACTACAAGACCGGCTTCCAGCAGGGACATGAGGCTCCGGCGATCGTCAACGGCGATTACCTCTACATCACCACGCCGAAGGACGAGCTGATCGCGTTCCAGGCCAGCACCGGCAAGCAGCTGTGGAAGTACCAGCACGACCTGTCCCAGGTGGGCCTGAAGACGGTGTGCTGCGACGTGGTCAACCGTGGCGTGGCGTTGTACGGCGACAACGTCTACATGGCGACGCTGGACAACTACGTGGTGGCGCTGGACGGCCGTACCGGCAAGGTGGTCTGGAAGAAGCAACTGATCCCGGCCGACGTCGGCTATGCGATGACGCTCGCGCCGCTGGTGGTCAAGGGCAAGGTGATCGTCGGCGAGTCCGGTGGCGAATACGGCGCGCGCGGCTTCATCGAGGCGCTGGACGCCAGGACCGGCAAGGAGGTGTGGAAGCGGTACACGATCCCGGCGCCGAACGAACCCGGTGGCAAGACCTGGCCCAAGGGCGCCTA
Organism: Lysobacteraceae bacterium; assembly: GCA_028866435.1. GTDB lineage: Bacteria > Pseudomonadota > Gammaproteobacteria > Xanthomonadales > Rhodanobacteraceae > Rhodanobacter. The sequence goes on from JAGWIC010000009.1 coordinate 46,176, forward strand.
CAAGACCGGCGGTGGCGGCGCCTGGCTGACCGGCAGTTACGACGCGGCCACCGACACGCTGTTCTGGGGTGTCGGCAACCCCGGCCCCTGGCTGGCCACGCTGCGCCCGGGCGACAACCTGTACACCGATTCGGTGATCGCCATGAATCCGGCCAACGGCAAGATCAAGTGGCATTTCCAGTACACCCCGAACGACACCTGGGACTACGACGGCACCAACGAGACGGTGCTCACCGACATCAACTACCAGGGCAAGGCGTACAAGGCCATCGTCAGCGCCAGTCGCAATGGCTGGTTCTATGCGATCAATCGCCTGAACGGCAAGCTGATCTACATGAAGAAGTTCGCCACCGCCACCTCGGTCACCGGCGAGAAGGACGGCAAGGTCACTACCGACCCGGCCCTGCGCCCAACCGTGGACAAGCAGGTGCTGACCTGCCCCAGCTTCCTCGGCGGCAAGAACTGGTGGCCGATCTCGGTGGATCCGCAGACCCACCTGGCCTACGTGCCGACCATGCACACCTGCATGACGATCAAGGGCACCACGGTGAGCTACAAGGCCGGCCTGCCGTTCCTCGGCGAATCGTTCAAGGTGGTCGCCGACCCCGCGTTCAAGGGGCAGTGGGGCGAAGTGCAGGCGATCGACGTCAACACCGGCGAGCAGGTGTGGAACCATCCGTCGGCGCTGCCGTGGAACAGCGGCATGCTCAGCACGGCTGGCGGCCTGGTCTTCTCGGGCGGCGCGGATGGCCATCTGTATGCGTTCGATGCGAAGTCCGGCAAGGTGCTGTGGAAGAGCCCCGAGCTGAGCTCCGGTATCGAGAGCGTGCCCAGCACCTGGAAGGTCGACGGCAAGCAATACGTCAGCGTCTACGCGGGCTGGGGCGGTGCCACGCCGATCTGGGGTGGCGACATGGCCTCCGACCCGGCCGTCACCAATATTCCTCTGGGTGGCCACCTGTACGTGTTCGCGCTTTGACCGGAGGAGTTTGAACATGAGCAGGTCTACAAGAAAAGCCGGGTTGAAACTGTGCCTCATCGGACTGGCCGCCGTACTTATGTACGGCGGCACCGCCGCGGCGGGCGTGCTTTCGGTATGCATCGACAAGAGCAGCCCGGGTGCAAGCATGGACTACGGCGTGGCCCGTGCCGTTGCCGCGCAGCAGGGAAATACGCTGAAGGTCCACGAGTTCGATGGCAGTGGCAGCGGCGACGACGGCTTCCCCGCCAGGCAGTTCAACAAACTTGCCCACGACAGTTGTGCACTGGTGCTTGGCTATCCGATCGACGCCGACGAGAAATCGGTGTTGCCCGGTCTGCACGCCACGGCGCCGTATGGCCACACCGGTTTCGTGCTGGTCACGGCGAAGGGCAGCAAGGCCACCGACCTCGATCAGCTCCCCAGCCACACCAGCGTCGCGGTGACCTACCAGACCACGCCCAACCTGTACTTCATCGATCACCCGCAGCTGCAGGCCGATGTCCATTTGAGCAACGAGGACGCGCTCAAGGCACTGGAGCAGAACAAGGTGCACGCGGCGATGCTGTGGCAGCCGACCGTGGTGAAGTACCTGTCGCAACGACGCGAGGCGGGTCGCTTCGCCTACCACGAACTGCACGAGCCGCATGCGCAGTTCAACCTGGTGGCGTTGTACGACAGCGGGAATGCGTCGGTGGCGGCGGCCTTCGACAAGTCGATCGCCAGCATGACGGCATCGGGTGAACTGGCGCGGATCCTCGCGTTGTATGCGGAGACCGGGCCGGCGCAGCCGATGGTCCATGTGGCGGTTCACGGCCGACCCGGGTCGGCGTGGTGGCGGCCGCGGACGCGGCGGACCGCGGACCGCAGCTGCGGTTCGGCGGAACTCAAGCGCAGGCATGCCACGGCATCCAGGGCTCACGCCGCTGCATTGCCGAAGCTGTTCACCGATGCGCAGGCGACCGAGGGCAAGGAGAAATTTCTCGCCATCTGCGCACGATGCCATGGTCCCGCGCTGGAGGGGCGGGTCGGTCCCGCGCTGAAGGGGCCGAATTTCGCCTCGGCGAAAGCGGACTTCCACGTCGGCGATGTCTTCACCATCGTTTCGCAGAACATGCCGGCGACCGCGCCCGGCACCCTGGAACACCAGGACTACGTGAAGATCATGGCCTTCCTGCTGCGGGAAAATGGCTATCCTGCAGGAAAGAAGGCGCTGACTTACGATGAGGCGAAGGCCTCGAAGGTGGAACTGCGCTATCACGGCACCTGAGCCGGGACGGCAACCAGCGGCATGCCGCGGGGTGCAGCGTCATGACCTGCACTCCGCGGTATGACTTCTTTTTGTACCAGCGGGAGTTTCATATGAAGGACACGGGAGGAAACGCACAAAAGGCAGGCGAGGGCGCTTTCCGCAAGCCACGAGCCGAGGCTTGCGGCACGCTGCTTCTGCTTTGCCTCGGGCTGGCCGCGCAGGCAGCCCGGGCCAGCGAGCCGTCACCGGCTGCGCCCCAGGACCCGGCGGCCGGCCAGGCGCCGGTGACGTTGTCGACGGTGCAGGTCAATGCCAGCCGCCTCGACCTGTCGCCGTTCGACGTTCCCGCCTCGCTGAGCGTCGTCCAGGTGGCGCCCTACCAGGCCGGCCAGCCCGGCGTGAATCTCTCGGAGGGCCTGGTCGGCGTACCGGGCATCCTCGCCCGCGATCGCCAGAACTATGCCCAGGACGAGCAGATCTCGATCCGCGGCTTCGGCTCCCGCGCCACCTTCGGCGTGCGCAGCATCCGCCTGTACGTGGACGGCATTCCGGCCACCCTGCCGGACGGCCAGGGCCAGGTGTCGCATTTCAATCTCGACAGCGCCGAACGGATCGAGGTGCTGCGCGGGCCGTTCTCCGTGCTGTACGGCAACGCGGCCGGCGGCGTGGTGCAGATCTGGAGCGCGGACGGCACGCCCACGCCGTTGACCACGCTGGGCGTGAGTGCCGGCAGCAACGACAGTTTCCGCTACAGCGCCGACACCCGCGGAACCATCGGGCCGGTCGACTACAACATTGCCGGGTCGTTGTTCCTGTCGGGTGGTTACCGCCGGCACAGCCGGGTCCATCGCGAGTCGGACAACGCCAAGTTCGGCATCGACCTGGGCCACCAGAAGAAACTCACCATCGTCTTGAACCGGCTCAACCAGCCGCTGTCGCAGGATCCGCTGGGCCTGACCCAGGCGCAGGTCGATGCCGATCCGCGCCAGGCGACCGCCGTGGCCGGGGAGTACAACACGCGCAAAAGCATCCTGCAGAACCAGCTCGGCGCGATCTTCGAGCAGCCGTTGAGCGACGACGACCAGCTGCGGGCGATGGCCTACTACGGCCATCGAAGCATCGTCCAGTACCTGTCCATTCCGACCTTCGCCCAGGCCAGTCCGCTGTCGTCGGGCGGGGTGATCGACCTCGGCACCAAATACGGCGGTGCCGATGCGCGCTGGACCCATCGCGGCCAGCTGGGCGGGCGCGATTACGAGTTCGTGCTGGGGGCCAGCGGCGATGCGCAGGCCCAGCACCGGCTCGGCTACAACGACTTCGTCGGCAGCACCCTCGGTGTGATGGGCCAGTTGCGGCGCAACGAGGACGACAACGTCAACAGCGTCGACGAATACGCGCAGTGGTATTGGCACTTTGCCGACCGCTGGTCGTTGTTGCTGGGTGCGCGGCACGACGAGGTGCGCTTCAGCTCGCACGATTTCTACGTCACGCCGCGCAACCCGGACAACAGCGGCGGGGTCAGCTACGGCGGCACCACACCGGTGGCCGGGCTGGACTTCCGCCCCAGCGGGCATCTGCGCCTGTACGCCAGCTACGGCAAGGGCTTCGAGACGCCGAGCTTCAACGAGCTGGGCTATCGCAGCGACGGCCTGCCGGGGCTGGCCCTGAACCTGCGGCCGGCACGCAGCAGCAACATGGAGCTGGGCGCGAAGTGGAAGATCACCCCGATGCTTGAGTTCGATGCGGCGGCCTTCCGTTCGAATACACACGACGAGCTGGCCATCGAAAGCAACTCGAGCGGCCGTTCCACCTACCAGAACGTGGGCGATACGCGGCGGCAGGGTTTCGAGTCGTCATTGACCGGCAAGCTTGCCGAAGACTGGCAGATCAGTGCCGGCGTCACCCACCTGCGGGCGCAATTCCTGAGCGCCTTCAATACCTGCTTCAGCGCCCCATGCCTGGTGCCCAAGCTGCCGGTGGCGGCGGGTTCGCGGATGCCGGGCGTGCCTGAAAACTACGGCTCGCTGCGAGTGCAGCATGGCGCCGACCTGGGCTGGCACGAAGGCATCGACCTGACCGGGGTGGGCTCGGTCACGGTCAACGATACCGACACCCAGCGTGCGGCTGGCTATGGCCTGATCGGCCTGGATACCAGCTACACGTTCGCCCTTGGCGGCAGTTCACGCCTTCAGCTGAGTGCGCGCGTGGACAACCTGGCCGACCGCCGCTATATCGGCTCGGTCATCGTCAACGACGGCAACGGGCGCTATTTCGAGCCCGGCCCGGACCGTACCTGGATGCTCGGCGCGCATCTGACCTTCTGAGCGGACCTATCGGAGACCCTTCATGCCTGATCTGGAACCTGTTGCGAAAGTGCTCGCCACCGCCTCGGCCGAGGCGTTGATCGAGCGCCTGCGTGACCAGCATGGCGCCTTGCTTTTCCACCAGTCGGGCGGTTGCTGCGACGGCTCCTCGCCGATGTGCTACCCGCAGGACGACTTCATCGTCGGCGACCGCGACGTGAAGCTGGGCGAAATCGCCGGCGCGCCGTTCTACATGACGCCCTCGCAGTACGAATACTGGAAGCACACGCAACTGATCATCGACGTGGTCGAGGGCCGCGGCGGCATGTTTTCGCTGGAGAACGGCCAGGGCGTGCGCTTCCTCACCCGTTCGCGCCTTTTCAGCGACGACGAAATCGCGCAACTGATGCAGCAGGGGCGCTTCTGAGCGAAGCGGCCGGGTGTTCCCGCCCGGCCGCCGGCGCTATTTCAGGCGCTTGTCCATCCAGTCGATCCGGCGGCGGCAGACGTCGTCGGTGCGCACGGTGCCCCTGGGAAAGTGCATCGATGCCAGCTGCGCCCGGCACGCGTTCGGGAGTCGATCGAGCGGCTCCGGTGGGAGTAGCATTCGCGGCTCCACATCCATCGCGGCGGGCCCATGTTCAACGCATCGACACTCTGGTGGGGCATGCTGTTCGGCTCGATCGGGCTGGGCTTCTTCATTTACGGCAAGAAGCAGCAGGCGATCGTGCCGCTGGCCAGCGGCGTGGCGCTGATGGTGTTTCCCTATTTCGTCAGCGGCACCGCATGGCTGGTCCTGATCGGCGCGGCGCTGATCGCCGTGCCGTATTTCGTGCGGCTCTGACGCGCGCAGGCTGCTGTGCCCTCCAGCGGGTGTCGTGCCCGCCGGGGGATGTGTCCAGTCTTCGCCCCGTCGGGCCAGGCGCGGCGACAGCTCAACGCATCCAGTTCCCGCAGCGCAAGCCGGGCACGCTTCGAAACTCGCGCAGGTTGTCCGTCACCAGCACCAGCTCGCCGTCGCGCGGGAGCACTTCCACTTCCTCCAGATTGAAGCGGTGCGGTACGTCGCCCAAAGAAAAACCGCGCCGTGGCGCGGTTTCCGGGGTGTTGCGTGACGCTGCTGGATATACACGTGGTGGAGCGGATGGGGATCGAACCCACGACCTTCGCGATGCGAACGCGACGCTCTCCCAGCTGAGCTACCGCCCCACGTGAGCGGCGAATGTTAGCAGTGTGCGGGGCGGTTCGCCAAGAGCCGGAGCGAGGCCCGTTCAACCCGGCAGCAGGTTGAGCAGGTCGTCGTGCAGCAGCTCACGGCGCCAGCCATCGAGGAACTCGGGCCATTCGTTGGTGACTGCGTACTCCTCCAGCACCTTGCGCGGGCACAGCAGGCCCGCGGGCAGGTCGAGCTCGGCGGCTCGCGCGTCGACCAGCTGCTTCATCGCGGCCAGCGCCTGCTTGGCCGCACCCTGCGGATGGGCGGGGATGCTGGCGGTCGCGGCGATGTCCTCGGCGGTGATGGCCTTGATCAGCAGCTCGAACAGGTCGTTGCGCTGGGCCGAGCGCAGCGCGCGCTGACCGCGGCAGCGCTGTTCGAGCTCGGCCAGGGTGGCCGGTGGCTGTTGCGCCAGGTTCATGGCCAGGTTGTCATCGAGCAGCCATGGGCGCGGCACGTCGAAGCGGCGTGCACTGCGGTCGCGCCACTGCAGCAGCAGGCGCAGCCTGGCCTGCCGGGCCTCGCTCCATTCGGCCGCGCCGCGCATCGCGCGCTGCGGCTGCGGGTCGCCGTCGCGGTGGCTGGCACGCGCCTTGAGACGGGCGCAATCCTCGGCGTGCCACGCGCTGCGGCCACGTTGCCGCAGGCGCTCGGCCAGTTGCTCGTGGATGCGCTTCAGGTACACCACGTCCAGCACGGCGTAGCTGCGTTGCGAATCGGTGAGGGGACGCTGCAGCCAGTCCGAACGCGTTTCGCCCTTGTCCAGCTCCACGCCGATCAGCTCGGCCACCAGCGCGCGATAGCTGATGCCCAGGCCCATGCCGACGAAGGCCGCGGCGATCTGCGTGTCGAACAAGGTGGCGGGGCCGTCGGGCAGCAGCGGCGCGAGCGTTTCCAGATCCTCGCCGGCGCTGTGCATCACGGTCACCGCCGGTCCGCTGCCGAGCAGCGGCTGCAGACAGTTGCCGATCTCGAACGCGAGCGGGTCGAGCAGCGCGTAGCGGCCGTTCCAGCCCAGCTGCAGCAGGGCCAGCTGGGGGTAGAACGTATTGCGGCGCATGAATTCCGTATCCAGGCCGATGGCGGCGTCCGCGGGCAGGCCGGCGAGCCAGTCCTGCAGCGTGTCGCGATGATCGATCCAGTCGGCGGCAGGTGTTTCGGGCAACGGCATCATCGATCCTTGCAAGGTGGCGGGCATGAATGGCCCGGTCGGCAGGCGCTGCCGATGTTCAGCGGCGCACGATAACAGGCCGCGCGTTATCGTGAGCTAAGGGCGGGCCACCGCAAAGGCGGTGTGCACCGGCTCAATTCGTCGCGCCGGGTGCACTAAACTCCCACACGGGTCGATCTCCCGCCTCGTCGCATGGGCGAGGGCCGCCCCGCTGGCGGCGGTCGACATTTCACTGGCTTTCGAGGACATCCATTCATGCCAAGCAACGCAATGCTGCGGGGTCAACGCTTTTTCGGCGGCGTGCTGGGCCTGATCGTGCTTGCCTTTGCGTTGACATACCATTTTTTCCCGCGTCTGTTCCATGTCGACCCGACCCGTGCGCCGCATCGCGCGATGTCGCTGGGTAGCGCGATCCCCCCCGGTGGGAGGCCACTGCAAAGTGCGGCGACCATCGACGAGCTCGACGCCGGCCCGCCGCTGACGCTGGCACCCACCGCGGTGATCGTTGCCCGTAGCAGGAAGCACGCGCGCCTGCCCGAGCAGAAGAATGCCGATACTCCCGCGGTGAAGGCGTTGCTCGTGCGCGCGACGAAGGCCTTGCATGCCGGTCAGCTGGCGGGGGCGCCGGACAGCGCGGCGGCCTTGTTCACGCAGGCACTCGAGCAGCAGCCCGACAGCCGCCTGGCGGCACAAGGCTTGTACGACGTACGCGCACGGCTGGTGGCGGAAGTCGACCGGGACATCGCCGTGGGCGACGCCGATGCCGCTTCCG